>NZ_JBFADG010000021.1:0-108420 GCF_040641275.1 Streptomyces sp. NPDC021096
TGGATCTTCCGCCGGTTCCGGGCGACAAAATCAGCCCGTCCGGCGTTTGAGGACCGGGGTCCGGGGCGGAGCCCCGGTTACGGGAAGGGGCGGGGTGGGGGAGAAATCCCCCCGGCCCCGGCCTAGCGGCCCTTCGGCCCGCTCAGCAGGCCCGCGCGCCGCAAGGCATCCGCCATCGCGCTGTCGGCGGGAGCCGCATCGCGGCCCCCCGCCTCGCGCCGCGGGCGGGGCGTACCCCCGCGCCGCTGCCCACCGCGCTCCGCGCGCTCCCGCGGGGCACCGGCGTTGTCCTTGGCCCCGCCGCCCGCCACGGCCGCCGCTTCGTCGTCCAACCTGAGCGTCAGCGAAATCCGCTTGCGCGGAATGTCGACGTCCATCACCTTCACCCGCACGATGTCCCCCGGCTTCACCACGTCCCGCGGGTCCTTGACGAACGTCTTCGACATCGCCGAGACATGGACCAGCCCGTCCTGGTGCACGCCGATGTCCACGAACGCCCCGAACGCGGCGACGTTGGTGACGACGCCCTCCAGGAGCATCCCCGCCGCCAGGTCGCCGATCTTCTCGACGCCCTCCTTGAATGTCGCCGTCTTGAACGCGGGACGCGGGTCGCGGCCGGGCTTCTCCAGCTCGCGCAGGATGTCGGTGACCGTCGGCAGACCGAAGGAGTCGTTGACGAAGTCGTCGGGCCGCAGCGAGCGCAGCGTCGCCGTGGCGCCGATGAGGGAGCCCACCGCGCCGCCCGTGGCCTTCGCCATGGCGCGGACCAGCGGGTACGCCTCGGGGTGGACGCTGGAGGCGTCGAGGGGGTCGTCGCCGCCGCGGATGCGGAGGAAGCCCGCGCACTGCTCGTAGGCCTTCGGGCCGAGCCGGGCCACGTCCTTGAGGGCCTTCCGGGAGCGGAAGGGGCCGTTGGAGTCGCGGTGGGCGACGATGTTGTCGGCGAGGCCCGAGCTGATGCCCGAGACGCGCGAGAGCAGGGGGGCGGAGGCGGTGTTGACGTCGACGCCCACGCCGTTGACGCAGTCCTCCACGACCGCGTCCAGCGACCGGGACAGCTTCACCTCGGACAGGTCGTGCTGGTACTGGCCGACGCCGATCGACTTCGGGTCGATCTTGACGAGCTCGGCGAGCGGGTCCTGCAGGCGGCGGGCGATGGACACCGCGCCGCGCAGCGACACGTCGAGGTCCGGCAGCTCCTGCGAGGCGAAGGCGGAGGCGGAGTAGACCGAGGCGCCGGCCTCGGAGACCATCACCTTGGTGAGCCCCAGCTCGGGGTGACGGGAGATCAGATCGGCGGCCAGCTTGTCGGTCTCGCGGGAGGCCGTGCCGTTGCCGATGGCCACGAGCTCCACGGCGTGCTCACGGGCGAGCCGGGCCAGCGCGGCCAGGGAGGCGTCCCACTTGTTCTGCGGAACGTGCGGGTAGATCGTCTCGGTGGCGGCCACCTTGCCCGTGGCGTCCACGACGGCGACCTTCACGCCCGTACGGAAGCCGGGGTCGAGGCCCATCGTGGCGCGCGTGCCGGCCGGCGCCGCGAGCAGCAGGTCGCGCAGGTTCGCGGCGAAGACCCGGACCGCCTCGTCCTCGGCGGCCTGGCGCAGCCGCAGCCGCAGGTCGATGCCGAGGTGGACCAGGACCCGGGTGCGCCAGGCCCAGCGGACGGTGTCGCCCAGCCACTTGTCGCCCGGCCGGCCGCGGTCGGCGACGCCGAAGCGGCGCGCGATCGCCTGCTCGTACGCGCTCGGGCCCGCGCTCGTCTCGTCCGGCGCCTGCGGCTCCAGGGTGAGGTCGAGGACCTCCTCCTTCTCGCCCCGCAGCATCGCCAGCACCCGGTGCGAGGGCAGCTCGGTGAAGGGCTCGGCGAAGTCGAAGTAGTCGGCGAACTTCGCGCCCGCCTCCTCCTTGCCCTCGCGCACCTTCGCGGCCACGCGCCCGCGCGACCACATGCGCTCGCGCAGCTCGCCGATGAGGTCCGCGTCCTCGCCGATCCGCTCGGTGAGGATGGCCCGGGCCCCCTCCAGCGCGGCGGCCGCGTCCGCGACGCCCTTGTCCGCGTCGACGAAGGCGGCGGCGGCCGCCGCCGGCTCGACGCCGGGGTCGGCGAGCAGCCCCTCGGCCAGCGGCTCCAGCCCGGCCTCCCGCGCGATCTGCGCCTTGGTGCGCCGCTTGGGCTTGAAGGGCAGGTAGATGTCCTCCAGCCGGGCCTTGGAGTCGGCGGCGCGGATCCGCGCCTCCAGCGCCTCGTCCAGCTTGCCCTGCGAACGCACGGACTCCAGCACGGCCGTCCGCCGGTCCTCCAGCTCCCGCAGATACCGCAGCCGCTCCTCCAGGGCGCGCAGCTGCGCGTCGTCGAGCATCTCGGTCGCTTCCTTGC
The DNA here is from genome assembly GCF_040641275.1 of Streptomyces sp. NPDC021096. NCBI lineage: Bacteria > Bacillati > Actinomycetota > Actinomycetes > Kitasatosporales > Streptomycetaceae > Streptomyces > Streptomyces sp. NPDC021096. Next base: position 2,378 of record NZ_JBFADG010000021.1, read on the forward strand.
GGTAGCGCGCGATGAACGGGACGGTCGAGCCGCCGTCGAGCAATTCGACGGCTGCCCGCACCTGCCGTTCCCGTACGCCGAGCTCCTCGGCGATCCTGCCTTCGATCGACGTCGACGTCGTCACGATCACGCTCTGCTTTCTTCCGGGATCTCTCCTCGAGCCGCGATCTGCATTGTGGCAGGTGCCGCCGACGGGGGCCGCGTCCTACCCCCGCAGGTCCGCCGGGAATCCGCCCGCCTCCACGACGGCCGTGGTGAACGCCGTCAGCAGCTCGGTCAGGCGCTCGACGCCCGCCGCGCCCAGGTGCTCGTAGGGCGCCGCGTCCAGGACGTCCGTCTCGTCCTCGAGGGTCTCGCGCAGCGTGATGCCGGCCTCGGTCAACCGGCCGTCCGCGCCCAGCAGTCCGCGCCGCTCCAGCCGCTCCCGGCCCGCGGTCAGCTCCTCCTCGCTCCAGCCGCGCGTGGTCAGCAGCCACTTCAGCGACATGCCGCGCCCGGTGACGGAGTGGCTGACCAGCGCCTCGACGGGGTCCAGCCCGGTCCGCGCGAGGGCGATCAGGTGTCCGTCGCCGCGGTACTCGCGCAGCAGCGTCGCCGCGTGCCACAGGGCGAGGTGCGGGGCGCCCGGCACGGGCAGGTCGGCGTGGGCGGCGTAGAGCGGGCGCACGGGACGCTCGCAGGCCTCCGTCGCGCGCAGCGCCAGCTCCGCGGCCTCGGCCATCTCAGCGGAGGCCAGAGCCTCCTCGCCCAGCAGGCGCCGCAGCGTGGCGTCGGCGGCCCGCAGACGTGCGTCGAGGACCTCCTGAGGCGAGGCGAGGTCCCACACCCGCGGGACGTGCCGCGCCACCATCTCGTGCTTGAAGCTGTGGAACGTCGCCGTGACGACGCCCGCGCCGACCCGGCCGAACGCGGCGGACCGCGCGGCGAGATAGACGGCGCTGCGCTCCTCGATGCCGAGCCCGGCCATCTCGCGGACGGAGTCGGGGGAGAAGTAGACGACCGAGTGGAAGGGGTTGACGACGTTGTGGCAGCGGCGTCCGGCGCGCGCGGGAAGAGAGCTCATGTCCCGCACGTTACCGACTGGTTGGTTTGGCGCGGAAGGCCGGGGTCGCCATGGCAGGAAAGGTGGGGAGCTCGTCATTGCGGCCATCGCCCGCCCGCCGCAGCATGAGGACCATGACCTCCCGCCGCACCGTGCTGATCATCCTCTACGAAGGGGTGCAGAGCCTCGACGTCACCGGCCCGCTCGAGGTGTTCCACGGCGCCGGCGTCCTGCTCGGCGACCTGGGCACCTACCGGGTGCGCACCGCGACCGTCGACGGCGCACCGGTGCGCACCGGCAGCGGACTGCGCCTCGCCCCGGACGCCGCGCTCGACGAGTGCGCCGCGGCGGACATCGTGCTCGTACCCGGCGGCCAGTGCATGGCCGACGCCGACCCGCGGCTGCTGGACTGGCTGCGCCGCGACGGCCCGCGCGCCGGGCGGCTGGTCTCGGTGTGCACGGGCGCGTTCCTGCTCGCCGCCGCCGGGCTGCTCGACGGCCGCCGCGCCACCACGCACTGGGCGTTCTGCGAGGACTTCGCACGGCGGTACCCCGCCGTACGGCTGGATCCCGAGCCCGTCTTCGTGCGCGACGGCGGCATCGCCACCTCGGCCGGCGTCACCGCCGGCATCGACCTCGCGCTGGCCCTCGTCGAGGAGGACCACGGCCGGCGGACCGCGCTCGCCGTCGCCCGCCACCTCGTCGTCTTCCTGCGCCGCCCCGGCAACCAACGGCAGTTCAGCACCCAGCTCGCCGCCCAGACCGCCGACCGGCCGGCGCTGCGCGACCTCCAGCACTGGATCGCCGAACACCCCGGCGCCGACCTGAGCGTCGAGGCCCTCGCCGGCCGCGCCAGCCTCTCGCCCCGGCACTTCGCCCGCGCCTTCCAGGCCGAAGTGGGCGTCACTCCCGGCCGCTACGTCGAGGGCGTGCGGCTGGAGGCCGCCCGCCGCCTGCTGGAGGAGACCGCGCAGAGCGTCGCCGAGGTCTCCCGCGCCTGCGGCTACGGCACGCCCGAGGCCATGCGCCGCGCCTTCGTCCGCACCCTGGGCACGGCGCCCGCCGAATACCGGCGCCGGTTCAGGACCCCGGCGCCCTCCCTGACCACCGCCTGAGGCCCGTTCACCACACGAGAGAAGGAACACCGCATGCAGATCGCCATCCTGCTCTATCCCGGCTTCACCACGCTCGACGCCATCGGCCCGTACGAGTCGCTGCGCCTGTCCGGCGGGGAGAGGACCTTCGTCGCCGAGCGGCCCGGCCCCGTGGTCAACGACAGCGGAACGCAGGCGCTCGTGGCCGAGGCCGCGCTGGCGGACGTGCCGCACCCGGACATCATCGTGGTGCCGGGCGGCCCGCCGGAGAACCTGCCCCTCGCGCCCGGCCCCGTCCAGGACTGGCTGAAGGAGGCGGACCGGACGGCCACGTGGACGACGTCCGTGTGCACCGGCTCCCTGATCCTGGGCGCCGCCGGGCTGCTGACGGGCCGCCGGGCCACCTCGCACTGGCTGTACCTGGAGGACCTCGCCGCCTACGGTGCCGACGCGACGGGGGAGCGGGTCGTCACCGACGGCAAGTACGTCACGGCCGCCGGGGTCTCCTCGGGCATCGATATGGGGCTCACGCTCGTGGGCCGGATCGAGGGCGACCGCGCCGCCCAGTCCGTTCAGCTGATGATCGAGTACGACCCGCAGCCGCCGTACGACGCGGGCTCCCCGCAGAAGGCGCCCGCCGACCTCGTGGCCGAGTGGCGGAAGATCCGGGCCGGGGAGGAGGGCGTCACACCGTCCAGGTGAACCGCGGCCGCCTGCGCTCGAGGAAGGCGGCGACCCCCTCCGCGGGGTCCGTGCTGCCGCGCGCTTGCCCGGCCCAGTGCGCCAGGCGGTCCTCGCCCGCCGGCCCGGCCGCGAACTCCTTCGCCGCGGCCTGCGTCAGCTGGGAGCGGGAGGCGAGGGTCGCGGCGAACTCCGCGACCCGCTCGTCCAGGGCCCCGGCCGGCCACACCTCGTCCACCAGGCCCGTGCGCAGCGCCCGTTCGGCGTCGATCAGCTCGGCGGAGAACAGCAGGTACTTGGCCGTCGCCGGGCCGACCAGGTCCACCAGGCGCCGGGTGGAGGAGGCCGCGTAGACGATGCCCAGCCGGGCCGGGGTGATGCCGAAGGAGGCGTCCTGCGCGGCGAACCGCAGATCGCAGGCGGCGGCGAGCTGGCAGCCGCCGCCCACGCAGTGGCCGCGCACGGCGGCGATCGTCGGCTTGGGGAAGGCCGCCAGCGCCTCCTCGGCCGCGACCGCGAGGCCGCGGGCCCGCTCGCCGCCGTCCTCGCCCAGGCCGGAGATGTCCGCGCCCGCGCAGAACGTCCCGCCCTCGCCGGTCAGCACCAGCACCCGTACGGCCGGGTCGGCCGCACACCGCTCGAGCAGGGCGGGGAGCGCCTGCCACATGGCCGTGGTCATGGCGTTGCGCTTGGCCGGGTTGGCGATGCGGACGGTGGCGGTGGCGTCGGCGACGTCCAGATGCAGTGCGGGCTCCATGCGCCGGATGCTAGCCGGGACGACCCTGCTCATGATCACCGGCAGGTCTCGGAAGATGACAGTCCGCATCGTTCATTGAAGGATGAACGCGACAGCCAGGAACAGTCGCCGAAGCGGCCGCGGCACACGTACGCGATCAAAACCCGTCGATAGCAGCTGACTTCTGTTCAGCCGACCGGTGCGGACCCCCTGATTCCCAACACTCGACCTGTGCGGTCGAGCCACGGCGAGGGGTTGGTATCGGACATGGAGATCCTCGGGGGCGTACCGCCCGAGCCGGGCCAGGCGCCCCCGCCCCGGAAGCCGGCCGAGTACGACGGGACCTGGCGGTACACCACACCCGCGCTCGACTGCTCGGTGCCCCGGGCCAGACACGCCGTCCGCGACCTCATCCGGCGCCGGCGGGTACCGCTGCGCGAGGACCTGCTGCACGGGCTGCTGCTCATCGTCTCCGAGCTGGTCACCAACGCCGTCCGGCACGCGGCGCTGCTCTCCCCGGAGGTGGCCGTGGAGGTCTCCATCGGCCCCGAGTGGGTGCGCGTGGCCGTCGAGGACAGCCACCCCTACCGCCCCAAGGCGCTGGAGGCGTTCGCCGAGGACGAGCCGCGCACCGGCGGCCGGGGCCTGCTGCTCGTCCAGGCGACCGTCGACGAGGTGGGCGGCCGGTGCGACGTCGAGCACACCGCGAGCGGCGGCAAGGTGGTCTGGGCCGCCCTGCCGCTGCACCCGTGCGCTGCCGCTACCAGCCCGCTGAGGCCCCGGTGACCTCGCGGATCGCGGGACGCGCGGCGTCCAGCACCGTCGAGAACCACGCGGAGAACGTGCCCGTCCGCCGCAGCTCGTCGAGCTCGGCCGGGGTGACGAACGCGGTCTGGGCGATCTCCTCGGGGTCCGGGTCGGGCTCCGCCCGCACGGTCCCGACGAAGAGGTGGTTGTACTCCTGCTCGACCAGGCCCGAGGCGGGGTCGGGGTGGTTGTAGCGCACGGTCCCGGCCTCGCGCATCAGCGCGGGCGCCAGGCCCAGCTCCTCGCCGGTGCGGCGGGCGGCGGCGACGAAGGGCGGCTCGTCCGGGTAGGGGTGGCCGCAGCAGGTGTTCGACCAGACGCCGGGGGAGTGGTACTTCCCCAGGGCCCGGCGCTGCAGCAGCAGCCGGCCCTCGTCGTCGAAGAGGAAGACCGAGAAGGCACGATGCAGCCGGCCGGGCGCCACGTGGGCGGAGAGTTTCTCGGCGGTGCCGATGGTCGTGCCGTCCTCGTCGACCAGCTCCAGCATGATCGGTTCAGCGGCGTCGGCGGAAGCGGGTACCGCGGCGGAGTCGGCGGAGCGGTCCGTGGCTGATGTGATCGGCATTGACCATCCTCGTTGTCTGTCTTCGACCCTCAAGTCTGCCGTACGAGATGCCCAGGGCGGCGACGGATGAGTCCTGGCCGGCCCGCCGGGCGGCGGCCGGTCAGTGGCAGAGCCTGGCCTCGTGCTCGGCGTGCCCGCTGGGCTCCAGCTGGAAGGTGCAGTGCTCGACGGCGAAGTGCTCGCCGAGGCAGCCCTGCAGGTCGTGGAGTATCTTCCCGTGCCCGGCCGAGTCCAGCGCCGCCGGGTCGACCACCACGTGCGCGGACAGCACCGGCATCCCCGATGTGATGGTCCACACATGCAGGTCGTGCAGGTCCTCCACGCCCGGCAGGGCCATGATGTGCGCCCGCACGTCGTCCATGTCGACGTCCTTCGGCGCCGCCTCCAGCAGCACGTCCAGCGCCTCCCGCAGCAGCTTCAGCGTGCGCGGGACGATCATCAGCCCGATGATCAGGGAGGCGATGGGGTCGGCCTGCGTCCAGCCCGTCAGCATGATCACCACGGCCGAGAGGACCACGGCCAGCGAGCCCAGCGCGTCCGAGAGGACCTCCAGGAACGCCCCGCGCACATTGAGGCTCTCCTTCTGGCCGCGCATCAGCAGGGCCAGCGAGATCAGGTTGGCGATCACGCCCACCAGACCGAAGGCCACCGTCATCCCGCCCGGCACCTCGGTGGGGTTGCGCAGCCGCTCGACCGCCTCGAAGAGGATGAAGCCGCCGACCCCCAGCAGGAGCAGACAGTTCAGCAGCGCCGCCAGGATCTCGGCGCGGGCGTATCCGTACGTGCGCCGTCCGCCCGGCGGCCGGTTCGCGAAGTGGATCGCCACCAGCGCCATCGAGACCCCCACCGCGTCCGTGGCCATGTGCCCGGCGTCCGCGAGCAGCGCCAGCGATCCGGTCAGCGCACTGCCGACGATCTCGGCGACCAGCACCGTCACGGTGATGCCCAGCGCGATGCGCAGCCGCCCCTTGTAGGCGGCGGCCGCGGTGCCGCTCGTGCCGGGCGGGGGTCCCCCGTGCGAGTGGCCGTGGTCGTGCCCCGCTCCCATGAATGCCGCCTCCGAAGATCGCCCGGAACGGCCGGCGGGTGCCGGCCGAGCCCCAGTGAACTACGGGTGGGGGGTATCGGGCAACGCGGCACTGAACACCGTTGTCATTGCCCTGACCTGCGACGATGCCCACGCTGCCGATATCGGCCGGATCAGCTGCGACGTGCCTCCGGGTGGTGGAGGCACCACCCTTCCCAGGCCGAAGTGACCATGCTCAGCAGGTCGTGCCGAGCACTCCAGCCCAGCTCCTTCGCGATCAGCTCCCCGGACGCCACGACACGCGCCGGATCACCCGGACGGCGTGGCCCGGTCTCGGCCGTCAGTTCGGGCCGGCCGGTGACCTCACTGATCAGATCGGCCATCTCCCGCACCGACACCCCGCGCCCGGTGCCCACGTTCAGCGTCAGATCGCCCGTGCCCGGCCGCTCGGCGAGGCGGCGGGCGGCGGCCAGATGGGCCGTGGCCAGGTCCTCGATGTGGATGTAGTCACGGACGCAGGTGCCGTCCGGCGTGTCGTAGTCGGTGCCGAAGATCCGCGGGCGCTCGCCACGGGTGACGCGGTCGAACATCATCGGGATGATGTTGAAGACGCCGGTGTCGGCCAGCTCCGGCCGGGCCGCGCCCGCGACGTTGAAGTAGCGCAGGCACGCCGTCGAGATGCCGTGCGCGGCACCCGTCGCCCGGACGAGCCACTCGCCGGCCAGCTTCGTCTCGCCGTAGGGATTGATCGGCAGGCACGGTGTGTCCTCGGTGACGAGGTCCACGTCGGGCATGCCGTAGACGGCCGCGGAGGAGGAGAAGACGAAGCTGCGGATCCCGGCGGCGACGACCGCCTCCAGCAGCACCGTCAGCCCGTGCACGTTCTCGCGGTAGTAGAGCAGCGGCTTCTCCACCGACTCCCCGACCTGCTTCTTCGCCGCCAGGTGCACCACACCGGTCACGTCCAGCTCCGCGAACGCGCGGTCCAGCACCTCGCGGTCGAGCACCGAGCCCCGCACCAGCGGGACGCCGTCGGGCAGCCGGCCGGCCACGCCGGAGGACAGGTCGTCCAGCACGGCAACCCGCTCCCCGGCCTCCGTCATCGCCCGCGCCACGTGCGCCCCGATGTACCCCGCTCCGCCTGTGATCAGCCACGTCATGACGGCAGCCTATTCCAGCCAGACGACGGGAAACGTTTCGTCCGTCCGTGGGAACCGTCCGGATTCCCCGGGCGTCCTGTCAGTGACGGGACGCCCGGGTGCACGTGCGGTGAACGGTGGCTTCCGGTGATCCGATAGCCTCTGCCGACGTGCCGCACGCCGCCCCGCGGCCGGGGCCTGGCGCGCCACGCACGCCGCCCGGTCACTTCGCGGACCCCGAGGCGGCCACGCCAGCTTCCAAGGAGTGAGTTCGTCTGTCGACCGCCATCCTCACCGGCACGCCGCCCGCCGGCTCCTCCCTCGAGGACGACCTGCGGTCCCTGGGCTTCGACGTCCGCACGGCCCCTGACGCCGCCGGCGCCGCCTCGGCGCTGGCCGCCGTCCCGGCCGCCGAGCGGGTCGCCCTCGTCGACCACCGCTTCGTGGGCCACGTCCACGCCCTGCGGCTCGCCCTGACCGACCCGCGCTTCCCCGCCGCCGCCGTCACCGGCGCGCTCACCGCGCAGCCGGCGGCCCGCGCGGCGCTGACGCGCGCGCTCACGGCGCTCGCCGGCCGGCCCGCGCCGTCCGCGCAGCCGTCGGGCGCCGCCGAGGCCGGCCTGCCGGACGCCACCGCCGAGCGGCTGACCGCCGACGGCCTGGCCGTGCACCGCCCGGAGCTGGGCGTCCTGGTCGCGGCCGTACCGGCGGACGACGACATCCGCGCCAAGGCGGCGGCCGAGACCGCCGCCGTCGACGACGAGGCCGTCCGGCTGCGCAGCGCCGTGAAGTCCCGCGACGGCTTCTTCACCACCTTCTGCATCAGCCCGTACTCCCGCTACCTCGCCCGCTGGTGCGCCCGCCGCGGCCTCACCCCCAATCAGGTGACCACCGCCTCGCTGCTGACCGCGCTGATCGCGGCCGGCTGCGCGGCGACCGGCACGCGCCCCGGGTACGTCGCCGCGGGCGTCCTGCTGATCGCGTCGTTCGTGCTCGACTGCACCGACGGCCAGCTCGCCCGCTACTCCCTCCAGTACTCCACCCTCGGCGCCTGGCTCGACGCGACGTTCGACCGCGCCAAGGAGTACGCCTACTACGCGGGCCTCGCGCTGGGCGCGGCCCGGGGCGGGGACGACGTATGGGCCCTCGCGCTCGGCGCGATGATCCTGCAGACCTGCCGGCACGTGGTCGACTTCTCCTTCAACGAGGCCAACCACGACGCCACCGCCAACACCAGCCCCACCGCCGCCCTCTCCGACAGGCTCGACAGCGTCGGCTGGACGGTCTGGGTACGGCGCATGATCGTGCTGCCCATCGGCGAGCGCTGGGCGCTGATCGCGGTCCTCACCGCGCTCACCACCCCCCGCGTCGTCTTCGTCGTGCTGCTGATCGGCTGTGCCTTCGCCGCCTGCTACACCACCGCCGGCCGCGTGCTGCGCTCGCTGACCCGCAAGGCCAAGAGGACCGACCGGGCCGCCCAGGCGCTGGCGGACCTCACCGACTCGTTCTGGCTCACCGTGGAACCGGCCCGCAAGAGGCCCGGCGCCGCGTACGCCGCGCCCCTGTGGGCGTTGGCGGCCGCCGCCCTGCTGCTGATCCGTCCGCTCCTCTTCGGCGGGGCCGGCACCTGGTCGGCCCTCGCCCAGGCCGTGGCCTACGCCGGGTTCGCGGCCATCGCTGTCCACCACAGCCTCAAGGGCCCCCTCGACTGGCTGGTGCCGCCGATCTTCCGCGGCGCCGAGTACGGCATGATCCTCGGCCTGGCGGCGCTCTCCGGCGCCCCGGGCGCCCTGCCCGCGGCTTTCGGCCTCGTCGCCGCGGTCGCCTACCATCACTACGACACGGTGTACCGCATCCGTGGCGGCACCGGTGCCCCGCCGCACTGGCTGGTGCGGGCGATCGGCGGGCACGAGGGGCGGGTCGTGGCGGTCACGGCCGCCGCCGCCCTCTGGCACGGCCGGGGCTTCACCATCGCGCTGACGGTCCTCGCGGCCGCCATCACGCTCCTGGTGCTCAGCGAGAGCATCCGGTTCTGGGTGTCCGCCGGGGCGCCCGCAGTACACGACGAAACAGGAGAACCCGCATGATCGGCCTCGTGCTGGCAGCCGGCGCCGGACGGCGTCTGCGTCCCTACACCGACACCCTGCCCAAGGCCCTGGTGCCGGTCGGCCCCGAGGGTGCCGAGGAGTCGCTCACCGTTCTCGACCTCACCCTCGGCAACTTCGCCGAGGTCGGCCTGAGCGAGGTCGCGATCGTCGTCGGCTACCGCAAGGAGGCCGTGTACGCGCGCAAGGAGGAGCTGGAGGCCAAGTACGGCCTCAAGCTCACCCTGATCGACAACGACAAGGCCGAGGAGTGGAACAACGCCTACTCCCTGTGGTGCGCGCGTGAGGTCCTCGGCCGCGGCGTGATCCTCGCCAACGGCGACACCGTCCACCCGGTCTCCGTCGAGAAGACGCTGCTCGCCGCCCGCGGCGACGGCCAGAAGATCATCCTCGCCCTCGACACGGTGAAGAACCTCGCCGACGAGGAGATGAAGGTCGTCGTGGACGGCGAGAAGGGCGTCCAGAAGATCACCAAGCTGATGGAGCCGTCCGACGCCACCGGCGAGTACATCGGTGTCACGCTCATCGAGGCCGACGCCGCCGCCGAGCTGGCCGACGCCCTCAAGGTCACCTTCGAGCGCGACCCCGACCTGTACTACGAGGACGGCTACCAGGAGCTCGTCAACCGCGGCTTCAAGATCGACACGGCCCCCATCGGCGATGTGAAGTGGGTCGAGATCGACAACCACGACGACCTCGCCAAGGGCCGGGAGATCGCGTGCCAGTACTGACGAGGCTCATCCCCTCGCCGGTCGTCGTCGACATCCGCGCCGGTGCGCTGAACGATCTGGCCTGCGTCCTCGCCGACCAGCGGATCTCCAGCTCCGGCAAGCTCGCCATCGCCATCAGTGGCGGCTCCGGGGCGGCGCTGCGCGAGCGGCTCGCCCCGGCGCTGCCCGGCGCCTCCTGGTACGAGGTCGGCGGCGGCACCCTCGACGACGCCATCAGGCTCGGCGACCGCATGAAGAAGGGGCACTACGACGCCGTCGTGGGCCTCGGCGGCGGCAAGATCATCGACTGTGCGAAGTACGCCGCCGCGCGGATCGGCCTGCCGCTGGTCGCCGTGGCCACCAACCTCTCGCACGACGGTCTCTGCTCGCCGGTCGCCACGCTCGACAACGACGCGGGCCGCGGCTCGTACGGCGTGCCGAACCCCATCGCCGTCGTCATCGACCTCGACGTCATCCGCGAGGCCCCCGTCCGCTACGTCCGCTCCGGCATCGGCGACGCGGTCTCCAACATCTCCGCCGTCGCGGACTGGGAGCTCGCCCACCGCGAGCGCGGCGAGAAGATCGACGGCCTGGCCGCCGCGATGGCCCGCCAGGCCGGCGAGGCCGTGCTGCGCCACCCCGGCGGCGTCGGCGACGACGGCTTCCTGCAGGTGCTGGCCGAGGGCCTGGTCCTCACCGGCATCTCGATGTCCGTCGCCGGTGACAGCCGCCCCGCCTCCGGCGCCTGCCACGAGATCAACCACGCTTTCGACATCCTCTTCCCCAAGCGCGCCGCCAGCCATGGCGAGCAGTGCGGCCTCGGGGCCGCCTTCGCGATGCACCTGCGCGGTGCCCGCGAGGAGTCCGCGCTGATGGTCGAGGTGCTGCGGCGGCACGGCCTGCCCGTGCTGCCCGGCGAGATCGGCTTCACCGACGACGAGTTCGTGCAGGTGGTGGAGTACGCACCGCAGACCCGCCCGGGGCGGTACACGATCCTGGAGCACCTCGACCTCTCCACCCACCAGATCAGGGACGCCTACGCCGACTATGCACAAACCGTCAGTCGCTGAACTCCGCCCGGTCGTCCACCCCGCAGGTGTGAAGGACCGGCGCAGCGGTGAGCACTGGGCCGGTCGCCTGTACATGCGAGAGATCTCGCTGCGCTGCGACCGGTATCTGGTGAACACCCGGATCACGCCCAACCAGCTCACCTACCTGATGACCGTCGCGGGCGTCCTCGCGGCCCCGGCCCTGCTGGTGCCGGGGATCACGGGCGCCGTGCTCGGCGTCGTCATGGTCCAGCTCTACCTGCTGCTGGACTGCGTCGACGGCGAGATCGCCCGCTGGAAGAAGCAGTACTCGAACTCCGGGGTGTACCTGGACCGGGTCGGCGCCTACCTGTGCGACGCCGCGGTCCTGCTCGGCCTCGGCCTGCGCGCCGCCGACTTGTGGGGGAGCGGCCGGATCGACTGGCTGTGGGCCTTCCTCGGCACCCTCGCCGCGCTCGGCGCCGTCCTGATCAAGGCCGAGACCGACCTCGTCGGTGTCGCCCGCCACCAGGCCGGGCTGCCGCCGGTCAAGGAGGCGGCCTCCGAGCCGCGCTCCTCCGGCATGGCGCTGGCCCGCAAGGCCGCCGCGGCGCTGAAGTTCCACCGGCTGATCCTCGGGATCGAGGCGTCCCTGCTGATCCTCGTCCTCGCGATCGTGGACGCGGCCCGGGGCGACCTCTTCTTCACCCGCCTCGGCACGGCCGTCCTCGCGGGCATCGCCGTCCTGCAGACGCTGCTGCACCTCGTGTCCATCCTCGCCTCGAGCAGGCTGCGATGAGCGCCGCCGCCGCGCGCGTCGGCGCGGTCGTGCTGACCATGGGCAACCGCCCCGAGGAGCTGCGCGCCCTGCTGGAGTCGGTCGCCAAGCAGACCGGCGAGGCGATCGAGGTCGTCATCGTCGGCAACGGCTCCCCGCTGCCCGAGCTGAGCGTCCCCGGGCTGAGCGTGCGGACCGTCGAGCTGCCCGAGAACGTGGGCATCCCGGCGGGCCGCAACGTCGGCATCGAGGCGTTCGGCCCGGCCGGCCGGGACGTGGACATCCTGCTCTTCCTCGACGACGACGGCCTGCTGCCGGGCCAGGACACGGCACAGCTGTGCCGGGAGGCCTTCGCCGCCGACCCCGAGCTGGGCATCATCAGCTTCCGCATCGCCGACCCCGACACCGGCGAGACCCAGCGCCGCCACGTGCCGCGGCTGCGGGCCGCAGACCCCATGCGCTCCTCGCGCGTGACCACCTTCCTCGGTGGCGCGAACGCGGTCCGCACGCGGGTCTTCGCCGACGTCGGCGGGCTGCCGGACGAGTTCTTCTACGCCCATGAGGAGACCGACCTCGCCTGGCGGGCCCTCGACGCGGGCTGGATGATCGACTACCGGTCGGACATGGTGCTGCACCACCCGACCACGGCCCCCAGCCGGCATGCCGTCTACCACCGCATGGTGGCCCGCAACCGGGTGTGGCTGGCCCGCCGGAACCTTCCGGCACCGCTGGTCCCCGTCTACGTCGGGGTGTGGCTGCTGCTGACCCTGGCCCGGCGTCCGTCGCTGCCCGCGCTGCGCGCGTGGTTCGGCGGATTCCGGGAGGGCTGGACGACTCCTTGCGGTCCACGGCGCCCGATGAAGTGGCGTACCGTGTGGCGCCTGACCCGACTGGGTCGCCCGCCCGTGATCTGACAAGCTCTTGTCTGAGAGCACCGGGCGCGAGCCGGGGCCCGGCCCCGGCAGCGCACCTTGAGGACGAAAGTGTCAATTGTGAGCGAGACAACGCACGACAGTGCGGTCGCCATGAGTGCCCCGCCGTCACCCGACGACGGTCTGCCCGCCGCCGAGCTGGCCCGGAAGTACGGGCTCGCGGTGAGCGGCGCCCGGCCGAGCCTGCCGGACTACGTCCGGCAGCTGTGGGACCGGCGGCACTTCATCATCGCCTTCTCCCGGGCGAAGATGACCGCCCAGTACAGCCAGGCCAAGCTGGGCCAGGTCTGGCAGGTGGCCACCCCCCTGCTGAACGCCTCGGTGTACTTCCTGATCTTCGGCCTGCTGATGCAGCAGGGCAAGGACATGGGGATCCGCAACTACATCCCCTTCCTGGTGACGGGGATCTTCGTCTTCACCTTCACGCAGAGCTCGGCGATGGCCGGCGTGCGCTCGATCGCGGGCAACCTGGGGCTGGTGCGCGCCCTGCACTTCCCGCGGGCGGCGCTGCCGATCTCCTTCGCGATGCAGCAGCTGCAGCAGCTGCTGCTCTCGATGCTGGTGCTGTTCCTCTTCCTGCTCGGCTTCGGCCACATGCCCGCGCTGTCGTGGGTGCTGATCGTTCCGGTGCTGGTGCTGCAGTTCCTCTTCAACACCGGCCTGGCGATGATCCTGGCCAGGCTGGGCAGCAAGACCCCCGACCTGGCGCAGCTGCTGCCCTTCATCACGCGCACCTGGATGTACGCGTCCGGCGTGATGTACAGCCTGTCCACGGCGCTGGAGAAGACGCACGCGCCGAAGTGGGTCGCCGACCTGCTGGCCGCCAACCCGGCCGCCGTCTACATCGACCTCATGCGCTGGGCGCTGATCGACGACCGCAGCCACATCCACCTGCCGCCGCACGTATGGGCGCTGGCGGCCGGTTGGGCGCTGGTCGTGGGCGTCGGCGGTTTCGTGTACTTCTGGAAGGCTGAGGAGAAGTACGGCCGTGGCTGATCAGAACACCGGGACCGAGGCGTCCGCACCCCTGCCCACCGTGATCGCGGACGACGTCCACATCGTCTACCGCGTCTACGGCGGCAACACCGGCCGCGGCAGCGCGACCGCCGCCCTGAACCGGATCGTCAAGCGCAAGCCCGGCGCGGGCGTGCGCGAGGTGCACGCGGTCAAGGGGGTGAGCTTCACCGCCTACCGGGGCCAGGCCATCGGCCTGATCGGCTCCAACGGCTCGGGCAAGTCCACCCTGCTCAAGGCGGTGGCCGGGCTGCTGCCCACCGAGCGCGGCAAGATCTACACCGATGGCCAGCCCTCGCTGCTGGGCGTGAACGCGGCCATGATGAACGACCTCACGGGCGAGAAGAACGTGATGCTCGGCGGTCTGGCCATGGGCATGTCGCGCGAGCAGATCCGCGAGCGCTACCAGGACATCGTCGACTTCTCCGGGATCAACGAGAAGGGCGACTTCATCACGCTGCCCATGCGGACCTACTCCTCCGGCATGGCGGCCCGGCTGCGCTTCTCCATCGCGGCGGCCAAGGACCACGACGTCCTGATGATCGACGAGGCCCTGGCCACCGGCGACCGCTCCTTCCAGAAGCGCTCCGAGGAGCGCATCCGCGAGCTGCGCAAGGAGGCCGGCACGGTCTTCCTGGTCAGCCACAACAACAGGTCCATCCGGGACACCTGCGACCGGGTGCTGTGGCTGGAGCGCGGCGAGCTGCTGATGGACGGCCCGACCGACGAGGTGGTCCGGGCGTACGAGAAGGAGACGGCCCGCTAGCGGAATCCGCGCCCGTGCTTCCCCGGAGCACCCCGGGAAGCACCGGTCGCACCGGGCCCCCGCAGGCGTGTGCCGGCGGGGGCCTTGACCGTTCCGTGACGATCAACTCGCTTATTGTCAGGGCCGATTCGGGCATCGCGTGGCATTGTATGGATCAAGCACGCACCCCGGCGGGCGTCGGACACTTGTGCGGCGTACGCTGTAGCGTGCTCTTTTGCTGCTGTTTGTGGTGGGGCATGGCGATACCCGCGCACCCCGCTGCCGAGGGTGCACAGGGGGAGGCTCGATGGGGAGCCCGGGGCGACGCCCCTACCCTGCGGCGTGTCCGAAATAGGATGTTCTGGGTCGGCAGTGTAGAACGGGAGATGTGACGGCAATGGCTGCATTGGCCGTATTGGCCAGGGGCTCTCTCCAGATCAGAGACGCGTACGCCGTCCCCGGTCCGGGCAGCCCTCGATGACGGCGGGGACGGACGCGCACGCGCGCGCCGTGCTCGACAAGGCCGCGCACGAAAACTTTCCCGTGGCGCCTTTCTTCGTGCCCCGCGCCTGGCGTGCCGATCTCATGGCGATCTACGGCTACGCCCGTCTCGTCGACGACATCGGCGACGGCGACCTGGCTCCCGGCGGCCGCGACGCCGAGCTGCTGGGCCTGGACCGCGAGCAGAGTGACGACCGTCTCACCATGCTCGACGCCTTCGAGGCCGACCTCCTGCGCGTCTTCGACCCCACCGGCACGGGCCCCCGCCACCCGCTGCTGATCCGCCTGCGTCCGACCGTCCGCCGGTGCGGTCTGACCCCCGAGCCCTTTCTCGGGCTGATCGAGGCCAACCGCCAGGACCAGCGGGTGAGCCGCTACGCCACGTACGACGAGCTGCTCGCCTACTGCGAGCTGTCCGCCAACCCCGTCGGCCGTCTCGTCCTCGGCATCACCGGCACAGCGAGCCCCGAGCGGATCCGCCACTCGGACGCGGTGTGCACCGCACTGCAGATCATCGAACACCTACAGGACGTCGCCGAGGACCTTGGACGCGACCGCGTCTACCTCCCCGCCGAGGACATGAAACGCTTCCGTGTGACGGAGTCCGACCTCGCCCTGCCGACCGCCGGCGCATCGGTGCGCGCCTTGGTCGCGTACGAGGCGGAACGCGCCGGGCGCCTGCTGAATGAAGGCACCCCACTGGTGGGTAGCGTCCACGGCAGGCTGAAGCTGTTGCTCGCGGGGTTCGTGGGCGGGGGGAGGGCCGCGCTCCGGGCGGTCACCGCCGCGGGACACGACGTACTCCCCGGACCGCCCAAGCCCACCAAGCTCAGCGTGCTGCGCGAGGTGGGGGCGACACTGCGAAGAGAGGGGTGAGCGGGACCGTGAACGGAACGCCACACGCGTCCGCACCGGTACTCGCCGCGTACAGCTACTGCGAGGCCGTCACCGGACAGCAGGCCGGCAACTTCAGCTACGGCATCAGGCTGCTGCCCGCGGCCAAGCGACGGGCCATGTCGGCCCTGTACGCCTTCTCGCGGCGCGTCGACGACATCGGTGACGGCCCCCTGGACCCCGAGTCCAAGCGGCTGCGGCTCGAGGAGGCCCGTACGACGCTGGACCGGATCCGGGACGGCGCCGTCGACGAGGACGACACCGACCCGGTGGCCGTCGCGCTCGCGCACGCCGTGCGCCGCTTTCCCATTCCCATCGGAGGGCTCGACGAACTGATCGACGGCGTTCAGATGGATGTGCGCGGCGAGACCTACGAGACGTGGGACGAGCTCGCCGCGTACTGCCGCTGTGTCGCCGGCGCCATCGGACGGCTCTCCCTCGGCGTGTTCGGCACCGTGCCCGGCGCCCGGGACGCCGCACGCGCTCCCGAGTACGCCGATACGCTCGGCCTCGCCCTGCAGCTCACCAACATCCTGCGGGACGTGCGCGAGGACGCGGCCAACGGCCGCACCTACCTGCCCTCCGAGGACCTCGCCAAGTTCGGCTGCTCCGCCGGCTTCCACTCCGTGCGGCCCCCGGCCGGCGCCGACTTCACCGGCCTGGTGCACTACGAGGTGCGCCGCGCCCGCGCCCTGTTCGCCGAGGGCATGCGGCTGCTGCCCATGCTCGACCGGCGCAGCGGCGCCTGCGTCGCCGCCATGTCCGGCATCTACCGCCGGCTGCTGGACCGCATCGCCGAGGAGCCGCAGGCCGTGCTGCGCGGCAGGGTCTCCCTGCCCGGGCGCGAGAAGGCCTTCGTCGCCGTGCGCGGACTGTCCGGGTACGACGCCCGCAGCGTCCACCGGCAGACCGCCAGGGGGCGCGCTTGATGACCCGCACGCACACCGGCACCGGGCGCCGCCGCGGCGGCAAGCGGTGCGCAACCCTCCGCCCGGCGATCGCGTCCCTGACAGAAGCCGAGGGAGTGGGCGCATGACATCACGGACGACAACCCGGCCCGACCGGCTCCCCACACAGGCAGGCCGCTCCGACGGAGCGGCCGCGGTGGTGATCGGGGGCGGCCTCGCCGGCATCACGGCGGCGCTCGAGCTCGCCGCCGCCGGAGTGCGGGTCACCCTTGTCGAGGGCCGGCCCCGCCTGGGCGGGCTCGCCTTCTCCTTCCGCCGGGGCGAGCTGGCCATCGACAACGGCCAGCACGTCTACCTGCGCTGCTGCACCGCCTACCAGTGGTTCCTCGACCGGGTCGGCGCCCGGCACCTCGCCCCCCTGCAGGACCGGCTCGACGTGCCCGTCCTCGACGTCGGCCACCCCTCGGGCCGCCCCCGCCTCGGCCGGCTACGCCGCACCGCGCTGCCCGTGCCGCTGCACCTCGCGGCGAGCCTGGCCACGTACCCGCACCTCTCGCTCGCCGAGCGCGCGAGCGTGGGACGGGCCGCGCTGGCCCTGCGCGGCCTGGACCCGATGGACCCGGCGCTGGACGGCGTCGACTTCGCCACCTGGCTGCGCCGCCGCGGCCAGTCGGACCGCACGGTCGAGGCGCTGTGGGACCTGGTGGGCGTGGCCACCCTCAACGCCACCGCCGACCGCTCCTCGCTGGGCCTGGCCGCCATGGTCTTCAAGACCGGCCTGCTCTCCGAGCCCGGCGCCGCCGACATCGGCTGGGCGCACGTCCCGCTGGGCGAGCTGCACGACACCCGGGCCCGCGCCGCCCTCGACGCCGCGGGCGTGCGCACCGCCCTGCGCACGCGCGCCACGCGGATCTCCCGTGCCGCCGACGGCGGCTGGCACGTGGACATCGAAGCCGGGCCCGGCAGCGCCGAGCGGCTCGACGCCGGCACCGTGGTGCTCGCCGTGCCCCAGCGCGAGACCCACGCGCTGCTGCCCGAGGGCGCCCTGGACGAGCCGGACCGGCTGCTGGGCATCGACACCGCCCCCATCCTCAACCTGCACGTCGTATACGACCGCAAAGTCATGCGGCAGCCGTTCTTCACCGCCCTCGGCAGCCCGGTGCAGTGGGTCTTCGACCGCACCGACTCCTCCGGGCTGGCCGCCCTCGACGGCGCGGCCCAGTACCTGGCCGTGTCCCAGTCGGCCGCGCAGGACGACATCGACCGGCCGGTCGCCGAGCTGCGCGAGCGCTACCTCCCCGAGCTGGAGCGGCTGCTGCCCGCCGCCCGGGGAGCGGGCGTGCGCGACTTCTTCGTCACCCGGGAACGGACGGCGACGTTCGCCCCCACCCCCGGCGTGGGCCGGCTGCGGCCGCACGCCCCCACGAACGCGCCCGGCCTCTTCCTGGCCGGTGCGTGGACCGCCACCGGCTGGCCCGCGACCATGGAGAGCGCGGTGCGCAGCGGTCTGGCTGCCGCCGGCGCGGCCCTCGGCGAGCTCGGCCGGCCGCATCGGGACCCCCTGCGGGAGGCGGCGGTATGACCCAGCGAGCCATCAAGGCGCGCGTTCCCGGAACGGGGCGCGCGTGAGCACGACCACCAGAGGAGAGACCGTGACATCGGCGATCCCAGCTGTCGACACCGCAGGCGTCAGTGCCCTGCTGGAGCGCGGACGGACGCTTGCCACGCCGGTGCTGCGTGCCGCCGTCAACCGGCTCGCGGCACCCATGGACACCGTCGCCGCCTACCACTTCGGCTGGATCGACGCCGAAGGACGGCCGACGCACGGCGACGGGGGCAAGGCCGTGCGGCCCGCCCTCGCCCTGCTCTCGGCCGAGGCCGCCGGCGCCGCACCCGAGGTGGGCATCCCCGGCGCCGTCGCCGTCGAGCTCGTGCACAACTTCTCGCTGCTGCACGACGACCTGATGGACGGCGACGAGCAGCGCCGCCACCGTGACACCGTCTGGAAGGCGCACGGCCCCGCGCAGGCCATCCTCGTCGGCGATGCGCTCTTCGCGCTCGCGAACGAGGTGCTGCTGGAGCTGGGCACCGTCGAGGCGGGCCGGGCCACCCGGCGGCTGACGACCGCCACCCGCAAGCTCATCGACGGCCAGGCCCAGGACATCTCCTACGAGCACCGCGAGCGCGTCACCGTGGCCGAGTGCCTGGAGATGGAGGGCAACAAGACCGGCGCCCTGCTGGCCTGCGCGGTCTCCATCGGCGCGGTCCTCGGCGGCGCCGACGACCGTACGGCCGACACCCTGGAGGCCTACGGCTACCACCTCGGCCTCGCCTTCCAGGCCGTCGACGACCTGCTCGGCATCTGGGGCGACCCGGAGACCACCGGCAAGCAGACCTGGAGCGACCTGCGCCAGCGCAAGAAGTCCCTCCCGGTGGTCGCCGCCCTCGCCGCCGGCGGCCCCGCCTCCGAGCGGCTCGCCGCCCTGCTCGCCGCCGACGCCAAGCTCACCGACGCCCAGGCCGCCGACTTCGACGAGGACGAGTTCGCGGCCCGCGCGGCGCTGATCGAGGAGGCGGGCGGCCGGGAGTGGACCTCCCAGGAGGCCCGCCGCCAGCACGCCACCGCCATCGAGGCCCTGAGCGGCGTCGACATGCCCGCAGAGGTCCGCGCGCAGCTGATCGCGCTGGCGGACTTCGTCGTCGTACGGAAGAGTTGATCGCCATTAGCCCGATCTAGCCCTCGCGGTCGCCGGCCGGTGTCAATTGTGCGGCACCGGCCGACGGAAGCCCCCCAGTACGGCAGTCACAAGCAGTACGGCAGAGAAGAAACTCACTGCATTAGGGGAAGCCATGACAGCGACGACCGACGGCACCGGGGCCTTGCCGCCCCGTGCAGCCGAGGCCGGCCCGAGCACAACCGTTTTGCCTCCGCACGTGGCGGCCACCGGGTCGCCGAAGACGTACGAAGCCGCGCAGCGGGCCGCCACCCGCGCCGTGGAACACCTGCTGTCCCGCCAGGACCCCCAGGGCTGGTGGAAGGGCGACCTGGAGACCAACGTCACCATGGACGCCGAGGACCTGCTGCTCCGCCGGTTCCTGGGCATCCAGGACGAGCGGACCACAGCGGCCGCCGCCCGCTGGATCCGCTCCCAGCAGCGCCCCGACGGCACCTGGGCCACCTTCCACGGCGGCCCCGCCGAACTCTCCACCACCATCGAGGCCTATGTCGCCCTGCGGCTCGCCGGGGACGCCCCCGACGCCTCCCACATGGCCGCGGCCTCCGCCTGGATCCGCGCACAGGGCGGCATCGCCGCCGCCCGCGTCTTCACCCGCATCTGGCTGGCCCTCTTCGGCTGGTGGCGCTGGGAGGACCTCCCCGAACTCCCCCCGGAAATCGTCTACTTGCCGAAGAAGTTCCCGCTCGGCATCTACGCCTTCGGCTGCTGGGCCCGGCAGACCATCGTGCCGCTGACCATCGTCTCCGCGCTGCGCCCCGTGCGCCCGGCGCCCTTCGCCCTCGACGAGCTGCACACCGACCCGCGCCGGCCCGTCCCGCCCCGCCCGCTCGCCCCCCTCACCGGCTGGGACGGCCTCTTCCAGCGCCTGGACAAGGTGCTGCACGCCTACCACCGCTTCCCGATCCGCCCGCTGCGCCGTGCCGCACTGGCCTCGGCGGCGCGCTGGATCGTCGAGCGGCAGGAGAACGACGGCTGCTGGGGCGGCATCCAGCCGCCCGCCGTCTACTCCGTCATCGCCCTCCACCTCCTCGGCTACGACCTCGAGCACCCGGTGCTGCGCGCCGGGCTCCAGTCGCTGGACCGTTTCGCCGTATGGCACGAGGACCCGGACGGCGCCCCGGTCCGGATGATCGAGGCCTGCCAGTCCCCGGTGTGGGACACCTGTCTGGCCACCGTCGCCCTCGCCGACGCGGGCGTGCGCCCCGACCACCCGGCGCTCGTCAAGGCCGCCGACTGGATGCTGGACGAGCAGATCCTGCGCTCCGGCGACTGGGCCGTACGACGGCCCGAACTGCCCCCGGGCGGCTGGGCGTTCGAGTTCCACAACGACAACTACCCCGACATCGACGACACCGCCGAGGTCGTCCTCGCCCTCAAGCGCGTCCGCCACCCCGACCCCGGCCGGGTCGAGGAGGCCGTCCGCCGGGCCGCCCGCTGGACCGCGGGCATGCAGTCGGGGAACGGCGCGTGGGGCGCCTTCGACGCCGACAACACCAGCCCGTTCCCCAACCGGCTGCCGTTCTGCGACTTCGGCGAGGTCGTCGACCCGCCCTCCGCCGACGTCACCGCGCACGTCGTCGAGATGCTGGCGGTCCTCGGCAAACAGCACCACCCGCGCACCCGGCGCGGCATCGAGTGGCTGCTGGCCGAGCAGGAGGAGTGCGGCGCCTGGTTCGGCCGCTGGGGCGTCAACTACGTCTACGGCACCGGCTGCGTCGTCCCGGCCCTGGTCGCCGCCGGACTGCCCCCCGCCCACCCGGCGATCCGCCGGGCCGTGGCCTGGCTGCGCGGCGTGCAGAACGGCGACGGCGGCTGGGGCGAGGACCTGCGCTCGTACCGGGACCGCGAGTGGATCGGGCGCGGCGCCTCCACCGCGTCGCAGACCGCCTGGGCGCTGCTGGCCCTGCTGGCCGCCGGGGAGCACGACAGCGAGGCCGTCGAGCGGGGCGTGCACTGGCTGGCGGACACCCAGCGCGAGGACGGCTCCTGGGACGAGCCGCAGTTCACCGGCACCGGCTTCCCCTGGGACTTCTCCATCAACTACCACCTCTACCGCCAGGTGTTCCCGCTCACCGCGCTCGGCCGGTACGTGCACGGCGAGCCCTTCGCCACCGAACGGCTGGAGGTCTGATGACACCCGGCACGGGCACCCCCGCCCCCGCACCGCTGCTGGTCGCCTGCGCGCTCGGCATCGAGCGCCTGGCCCTGCGCGGCGGTGCGGGCGGCGCCGCCGGGCCCGTGACCGTACTGCGCACCGGCATGGGGCCCCAGGCGGCGGAACGGGCGGTGACCCGGGCCCTGACCGACGGCACGATCCGTGCCGACGCGGCCGTCATCGCCACCGGCTTCTGCGCCGGCCTGGCCCCCGGAATGCACCCCGGCGACCTGGTCGTCGCCGACGAGACGCGGGACGCGACGGGGCGCACGGAGTGCACCGGCGTGGAACTGCTCGCCAAAGAGCTGGCGCACGTGGCGCCCCGGCGCGTCATCCACACCGGCCTGCTCGTGGGGTCCGACCACGTCGTGCGCGGCGCGGAACGCGCGGCCCTGCACGCCGCCGGCGCACTGGCCGTGGACATGGAGTCGGCCGCGACGCTCCGAAGCGCCGCGCGGGCCGGCTCACGCCCGGTTGCGGCCGTAAGAGTGGTCGTGGACGCTCCAGAACATGAACTCGTACGAATCGGGACCTTGCGGGGTGGAATATCGGCTTTCCGCGTGCTCCGCACCGTCCTGCCGGCCTTTTTCGAATGGCACCGTTCTTTGCTGCTCCCCAGGAGGTGAGCTAGATGGCCATGCCGCTCCGCCAGACCATCCGGGTCGGGACCTATCTTTTTGAGCAGAAGCTCCGGAAGCGGGAGAAGTTCCCGCTGATCGTCGAACTCGAACCGCTCTTCGCCTGCAATCTCAAGTGCGAGGGCTGCGGCAAGATCCAGCATCCGGCAGGCGTGCTCAAGCAGCGCATGCCCGTTGCTCAGGCGGTCGGCGCGGTTCTGGAGTCCGGTGCGCCAATGGTCTCGATCGCGGGCGGCGAACCGCTCATGCACCCTCAGATCCATGAGATTGTACGCCAATTGGTGGCCCGGAAGAAGTATGTCTTCCTGTGCACCAACGCCCTGCTGATGCGGAAGAAAATGGAGAAGTTCACGCCTTCCCCGTATTTCGCATTCGCGGTGCACATCGACGGACTGCGTGAGCGGCACGACGAGTCCGTTGCGAAGGAAGGCGTATTCGACGAAGCGGTGGAGGCCATCAAGGAGGCCAAGCGGCGCGGTTTCCGGGTCACCACCAACTCGACGTTCTTCAACACCGACACCCCGCAGACCATCGTCGAGGTCCTCAACTTCCTCAACGACGACCTGCGGGTGGACGAGATGATGATCTCGCCCGCCTACGCCTATGAGAAGGCACCCGACCAGGAGCACTTCCTGGGCGTCGAGCAGACCCGCGAGCTGTTCAAGAAGGCCTTCGCCGGCGGCAACCGGCGCCGCTGGCGGCTCAACCACAGCCCGCTGTTCCTCGACTTCCTCGAGGGCAAGGCGGACTTCCCCTGCACCGCCTGGGCCATCCCCAACTACTCCCTCTTCGGCTGGCAGCGCCCCTGCTACCTGATGAGCGACGGCTACGTCCCGACGTACCGGGAGCTGATCGAGGAGACCGACTGGGACAAGTACGGGCGCGGCAAGGACCCGCGGTGCGCCAACTGCATGGCCCACTGCGGCTACGAACCGACGGCGGTCCTGGCCACCATGGGCTCGCTGAAGGAGTCGCTGCGCGCGGCCCGCGAGACCGTCTCCGGCAACCGGGGCTGACGGTCATGGCCACGACGGAGCCGGTATCCCTCGGGCTCCCCGCCGTACCGGCCCGGGCCCTGGCGGTGCGCCGCCCCGCCCGGCGCATCCAGGTCGGGACGGTGGCGGTCGGCGGGGACGCGCCGGTGTCGGTGCAGTCGATGACGACGACGGTCACGGCCGACGTCGGCGCGACGCTGCAGCAGATCGCCGAGCTGACGGCCTCCGGCTGCCAGATCGTACGGGTGGCGTGCCCGTCGCAGGACGACGCCGACGCCCTGCCGGTCATCGCCCGGAAGTCCCAGATCCCGGTGATCGCGGACATCCACTTCCAGCCGAAGTACGTCTTCGCGGCCATCGACGCCGGCTGCGCGGCGGTCCGCGTGAACCCGGGCAACATCCGGCAGTTCGACGACAAGGTCAAGGAGATCGCCAGGGCGGCCTCCGACGCCGGCACCCCGATCCGCATCGGCGTCAACGCCGGCTCGCTGGACCGCCGCCTGCTGGAGAAGTACGGCAAGGCCACCCCCGAGGCGCTCGTCGAGTCCGCCCTGTGGGAGTGCTCGCTCTTCGAGGAGCACGGCTTCCGCGACATCAAGATCTCGGTCAAGCACAACGACCCGGTCGTCATGGTCAACGCCTACCGCCAGCTGGCCGCCCAGTGCGACTACCCGCTGCACCTGGGCGTCACCGAGGCCGGCCCGGCGTTCCAGGGCACCATCAAGTCCGCCGTCGCCTTCGGCGCGCTGCTCTCGGAGGGCATCGGCGACACCATCCGCGTCTCGCTGTCCGCCCCGCCCGCCGAGGAGATCAAGGTCGGCATCCAGATCCTGGAGTCCCTGGGGCTGCGCCAGCGCCGTCTGGAGATCGTCTCCTGCCCGTCCTGCGGCCGGGCGCAAGTGGACGTCTACAAACTCGCCGACCAGGTGACCGCGGGCCTGGAGGGCATGGAGGTGCCCCTGCGCGTCGCGGTGATGGGCTGCGTCGTCAACGGCCCCGGCGAGGCCCGCGAGGCCGACCTGGGCGTGGCGTCCGGCAACGGCAAGGGCCAGATCTTCGTCAAGGGCGAGGTCATCAGGACCGTCCCCGAGTCCAAGATCGTGGAGACCCTCATCGACGAAGCGATAAAGCTCGCCGAGCAGATGGAGGCGGACGGCGCCCTCTCCGGGCCGCCCGCCGTCACCGTGCTCTGACCGGCGGAGTCCGACAACGAGGCCTGTACGGGCAGGCCGACAAAGGAGGGGGCCGGCGTGTCGTTGCTGGAGAACATCCGCAGTCCGCGCGACCTGAAGGCACTGGACCGTGAGGAGCTGACCGACCTCGCCGAGGAGATCCGCCACTTCCTGGTCCACGCCGTGGCCAGGACCGGCGGCCATCTCGGCCCGAACCTCGGCGTGGTGGAGCTGACCATCGCCCTGCACCGCGCCTTCGACTCGCCCGCGGACCGCATCCTGTGGGACACCGGCCACCAGTCGTACGTCCACAAAATGCTCACCGGGCGCCAGGACTTCTCCAAGCTGCGCGGCAAGGGCGGCCTGTCCGGCTACCCCTCGCGCGAGGAGTCCGAGCACGACGTCATCGAGAACAGCCACGCCTCCACGGTGCTGGGCTGGGCCGACGGCCTCGCCAAGGCCAACCAGGTGCTCGGGCGCTGGAACCGCCACGTCGTCGCCGTCATCGGCGACGGCGCCCTGACCGGCGGCATGGCCTGGGAGGCGCTGAACAACATCGCCGCCGCCAAGGACCGGCAGCTGATCATCGTCGTCAACGACAACGAACGCAGCTACGCCCCCACCATCGGCGGCCTCGCCAACCACCTCGCCACCCTGCGCACCACCGACGGCTACGAACGCGCCCTGTCCTGGGGCAAGGACGCCGTCCAGCGCGTGCCCCTCCTCGGCAAACCGCTGTACGAGTCGCTGCACGGCGCGAAGAAGGGCTTCAAGGACGCCTTCGCCCCACAGGGCATGTTCGAGGACCTGGGACTGAAGTACCTCGGCCCGATAGACGGGCACGACGTCGCCGCCGTCGAATCGGCGCTGCGCCGGGCCAAACGATTCCACGGGCCCGTCGTCGTGCACTGCCGGACCCAGAAGGGCCGCGGCTACCAGCCCGCCCTGGAGGACGAGGCGGACCGCTTCCACACGGTCGGGGTGATGAACCCCCTGACCTGCCAGCCGCTGTCCATCGGCGGCGGGACGTCGTGGACCTCGGTGTTCGGCGACGAGATGCTGAGGATCGGGGCCGAACGGCCGGACGTGGTCGCGATCACCGCGGCGATGCTGCACCCCGTGGGCCTGACGAAGTTCGCCGAGGCCTACCCCGAGCGGGTCTGGGACGTCGGCATCGCCGAGCAGCACGCCGCGACCTCGGCCGCTGGCCTGGCCACGGGCGGTCTGCACCCGGTCTTCGCCGTCTACGCCACCTTCCTCAACCGCGCCTTCGACCAGGTCCTGATGGACGTGGCCCTGCACAAGTGCGGCGTCACCTTCGTCCTGGACCGGGCCGGTGTCACCGGGACCGACGGCGCCTCGCACAACGGCATGTGGGACATGTCGATCCTCCAGGTCGTTCCCGGCCTGCGCATCGCCGCACCGCGCGACGCCGACCAGCTCCGCGCCCAGCTGCGCGAGGCCGTCGACGTCGACGACGCGCCGACCGTCGTGCGCTTCCCGAAGGAGAACGTGGGCGAGTCCGTCCCCGCCCTCGGCCGCGTCGGCGGCATGGACGTCCTCGCCCGCCCGGACCAGGAGGCCGCGGTCACGGACGTCCTGCTCGTCGCGGTCGGCGCCATGGCGCCGGTGGCGCTGAACGCCGCCGAGCTGCTCGAGGCCCGCGGCACCACCTGTACCGTGGTGGACCCCCGCTGGGTCAAGCCCGTCGACGAGGCGCTGCCCGCGCTCGCCGGCCGGCACCGCCTGGTCGCCGTCATCGAGGACAACAGCCGCACCGGCGGCGTCGGCTGGGCCGTGGCCCAGTCGCTGCGCGACGCCGGCGTGGACCTGCCGGTGCGCACCTTCGGCATCCCCGAGCAGTTCCTGGCGCACGCCAAACGGGCCGAGGTGCTGGCGGACCTGGGGCTGACCCCCGCCGAGATCGCCGGGCGGATCAGCGCGGCCCTGGCCCGCAAGGAGGCCCCGCAGGCCCCCGGGGAAGCCGGACCCGGCCGCAAGGAGGCCGCCCTGGTCGGTAAGGAGAGCGACAACGCATGACGGCCGACGGCACCAAGAGATTCGACCTGACCCGGCTGCTGGCCGAGCGCGGTGGCGAACGGTACGACCTGCACGCCCGGCACCTCAACCACCAGCTGCCGCGCATGCTGCGCACCATCGGCTTCGACAAGGTCTACGAGCGGGCCCAGGGCGCCTACTTCTGGGACTCCGAGGGGCAGGACTACCTCGACATGCTCGCGGGCTTCGGGGTGATGGGGGTGGGGCGCCACCATCCGGTCGTCCGCCAGGCGCTCCACGACGTCCTCGACGCCTCCCTCGCCGACCTGACCCGCTTCGACTGTTCGCCGCTGCCGGGCCTGCTCGCCGAGAAGCTGCTGTCCTACGCGCCCCACCTGGACCGGGTGTTCTTCGGCAACAGCGGCACCGAGGCCGTCGAGACCGCGCTGAAGTTCGCCCGGTACGCCACCGGCAGGCCCCGGGTGCTGTACTGCTCCCACGCCTTCCACGGGCTCACGGCCGGCTCGCTGTCGGTCAACGGCGAGGACGGCTTCCGGGACGGCTTCGCGCCGCTGCTGCCGGACACCGCGGTCCCCATGGGCGACCTGGAGCAGCTGGAGCGGGAGCTGGGCCGCGGCGACGTGGCGGCCCTGGTGATCGAACCGATCCAGGGCAAGGGCGTCCAGCTCGCGCCGCCGGGCCATCTGCGCGCGGCACAGGAGCTGCTGCACCGGCACAAGGCGCTGCTCATCGCCGACGAGGTGCAGACCGGCGTCGGGCGCACGGGGGAGTTCTTCGCCTATCAGCACGAGCAGGGGGTCGAGCCCGACCTGGTGTGCGTGGCCAAGGCGCTCTCCGGCGGCTACGTCCCGGTCGGTGCGACGCTCGGCAAGGACTGGATCTTCAAGAAGGTCTACTCCTCGATGGACCGGGTGCTGGTCCACTCGGCCAGCTTCGGCTCCAACGCCCAGGCCATGGCGGCCGGCCTCGCGGTGCTCGCCGTCATGGAGGACGAGCACATCGTGGCCAACGCCCGTGACACCGGCGAGCTGCTGCGCTCCCGGCTGGCGGCGCTGGTCGGCAAGTACGAGCTGCTGCACGAGGTGCGCGGCCGCGGCCTGATGATCGGCATCGAGTTCGGCAAGCCCAAGTCCCTTGGCCTGCGCAGCCGCTGGACGATGCTGCAGGCGGCCCGCAAGGGGCTGTTCGCCCAGATGGTCGTGGTGCCGCTGCTGCAGCGGCACCGCATCCTCACCCAGGTCTCGGGCGACCATCTGGAGGTCATCAAACTGATCCCGCCGCTGATCATCGGCGAGCGGGAGGTGGACCGCTTCGTGACGGCCTTCGAGGCGGTCATGGACGACGCCCACGACGGCGGCGCCCTGATGTGGGACTTCGGGCGCACGCTGGTCAAGCAGGCGGTGGGCGGGCGCTGAGGGGACCGTGGGGGCCGCGGCGCACGGCCCCCACGTCGCCCGGTCAGTCCGTGAGCAGCAGCTCCCGCAGCCGCTCGCGCATCAGCGGGTCCACTCCCAGCCCCTCGGCCAGATACCGCTCCGTGGTCCCCCAGGTCTCGGTGATCGCGGCGAACGCGGCGGCCAGATACGCCGCCCGCGCCTCGAACAGCGGCGAGAGCAGCTCGCTCACCTCGGGCGAGCGGTCCGCGTCCGTACCGTCGCCGCGCCGCACGCGGTAGCGGCGGTGCGGCGCGTTCGACTCGAGGTAGTCGGCCTCGACGGCCTCGTGGGGAACGCCGAGCGCGAGCAGCGTCACCGCGATCGACAGTCCGGCCCGGTCCTTGCCGGCGGCGCAGTGCATCAGGGCGGGCACGCTGTCGTCGGCGAGGGTGCGCAGCACCCGGCCGTGCTCGGCGGTGCGGGTGACGATCATCGCGCGGTACGACTCGGCCATCCGGTCCGCGGCCCGGCCCTGGCCCAGGACCGACCGCAGGGTGTCCAGGCCGCCGTCGCGGACCATCCGCCAGAACTCGCTGCCGTCCGCGGGGTCGGACAGCGGGATGTTCACGTTCCGCACCCCGGTGAGCTCGACGTCCGGGCCCTCCAGGGCGATGTCGGCGGCGTTGCGGAAGTCGAATACGGTGTGCAGGCCGAGCGAGTCGAGGAAGGCCGCGTCCGTGTCCGTCGCGTGCGCGAGGTGGCCGCTGCGGAACAGGACGCCGGGCCGTACCCGCCGCCCGTCGGCGGCCGGCAGCCCGCCCAGGTCGCGGAAGTTGCGGATTCCGGCCAGCTCGGGCTCGGTCGACGGGACGTGCGGCGTCTGTGTCACGTGCGCTCCTCGGGTCGCGGATGCCGCAGCCGATCGTATTCCGGCTGACGGGATTTTGCCGGGGTGGGATACATCACGGCACGTCAACCCCTGGTTACGGTGGCGTAGGTCACTCCGTAAGGTGAAAGATGTACTGACGTGGCAGACGATTCGAATTCATTCAGCAAGAGCGCGATCGGGTCGTACGCAGCCGTCGGGGACAGCTTCACCGAGGGCGTCGGCGATCCAGGACCCGACGGCACCTTCATCGGGTGGGCCGACCGACTGGCCGTACTCCTCTCCGACCAGCAGGCGGAGCACTCCTTCACGTACGCCAACCTCGCCGTCCGGGGGCGCCTCCTGGACCAGATCGTCGAGGAGCAGGTGCCGCGGGCCGTCGAGCTCGGCCCGGACCTGGTGACCTTCTGCGCGGGCGGCAACGACATCCTGCGGCCGGGCAGCGACCCGGACGACGTGGCGGAGCGCTACGAGGCGGCCGTGGTCCGGCTCAAGGACTCCGTCGGCACGGTGCTGCTGTGCACCGGATTCGACACCCGCGGCGTGCCGGTCCTGCGTCACCTGCGGGGCAAGATCGCGACCTACACCGCCCATGTGCGTTCCATCGCCGACCGTCATGACTGCCCGGTGCTCGACCTGTGGTCGCTGCGCTCGGTGCAGGACCGGCGGGCCTGGGACGAGGACCGGCTCCACCTCTCGGCGGACGGGCACACCCGCGTGGCGCTGCGCGCCGCCCAGGTGCTCGGTCTGCGGGTGCCGGCCGACCCGGACCAGGAATGGCCGGACGAGGGCCAGCGGTCGCCCGCCGAGGTGCGCCGCGACAACATCCACTGGGCGCGCGAGCACCTGGTGCCGTGGATCGGGCGCCGGCTGCGCGGCGAGTCCTCGGGCGACAACGTCGAGCCCAAGCGGCCGGATCTGCTGCCGCTCTAGGGCCATATACGAGGGGGTCAGCGGGGGAGCCGCCCGTGCGGCAGGTCGGCCCAGACGACACGGCCTCGGCCGGTGTCGTCGGGCCGGACCCCCCAGGCCTGGGACAGCGCACCGACCAGCAGCAGTCCGCGCCCGCTCTCCTCGTCCGCACCGCTGCACCGCGCTCTGGGCTCCGTCGGGGTGTGCCCCTGGTCCGCGACCTCTATGCGCAGAGCCACCGCGCTGATCCGCAGCTGACAGCTGACCTTGTCGCTGTCCGTGTGCCGCACCGCGTTGGTGAACAGCTCCGACACCACCAACTGGGCGTCGTCGCAGGCCACTTCGTCTATGCCCCACTCCCGCAGCCGCGCGAGAACTCGTTTTCGCGCCTCCGCCACCGAGGCGTTGAGGGCGGGGAAGTGAAAGGCGTCCTGCAGGCGGCCGGCGAGGTAGCTGCCGCAGAACCCGAGCGAGGGTGCGTCATGGGAGGGGAGCACTCCGCAACTATGTGCGATAGAGCTCATCTGTGGCAAGGTTCAATCTGCAAATTACAGAATCGCAAGGACAGTCTGTCCGGTCGACAGACTGCGTGGCACACTGCTGGCATATGACGGCAGTTGGAGGGGGTGGACAGTGGCGGACTCGCGGCCGGCAGGCGCGCCGACGGTCCTGAGGGTCGTGCTCGGCAGACGGCTGCAGGACCTGAGGGAGAAGGCCGGGCTCTCCTACGAGGAGGCGGGCCGCGCCCTGGACGTCACGCACGCCACCGTCCGCAGGATGGAGAAGGCCGAGGTCGGGCTGAAGATCCCGTATGTGGAGAAGCTCCTCCACGTCTACGGCGTCCTCGACCCCGAGGAGGTCGAAGGCTTCCTCACCCTCACCCGCGAGGCCAACCGCCCCGGCTGGTGGCACCGGTTCCGCGACGTGCTCCCCGAGTGGTTCAGCGCGTTCGTCAGCCTGGAGGGTGAGGCCAACCTCATCCGCGCCTACGAACCCCACTACATCCCCGGCCTGTTGCAGACCGAGGACTACACCCGCGCCGTGCTCCGCGCCGGCATGCCGCACGCCCGCGAGGCCGACATCGAGCGCGCCGTCACCGTCCGCCGCCAGCGCCAGGCCCTGCTCACCCGGGACCGGGCGCCCCTGCTGTGGGTGGTGATGGACGAGACGGTCCTGCGCCGGCCCATCGGCGGGCCGGAGGTGATGCGCGCTCAGATCGACCGGCTCATCGAGGCCACGGACATGCCCAACGTACGGCTGCAGTTCATGCCGTTCGCCGCCGGCCCGCATCCGGCGATGTACGGCCCCTTCCATATCTTCCGGTTCCCCATCCAGGAGCTGCCGGACATCGCGTACGCCGAAAACCTCGTCGGAGCCTCGTACTTCGACCAGCGCGACGACGTCTCGTCCTTCCTGGAAGCCCTGGACCGGATGTGCGCGCAGGCCGCGCCGGCACACACCACCAAGGCGATCCTGGGTGGCATTCGTAAGGAGATCTGAACCATGGATCTGGATCACATATACAACGGCATGCCCGCGAGCGACCTCGGCACCGAGGGCTGGAGCAAGCCGTGGAGCGGCGGCAACGGCGGCAGCTGCGTCGAGGTCATGCGACTGGTGGACGGCCGCATCGCCCTGCGGCAGTCCACCGACCCCGGCGGCCCCGCGCTGATCTACACGCACCACGAGATGGAGACCTTCATCCGCGGCGCGAAGGCCGGCGAGGCCGACTTCCTGCTGGCGGGACCGAGCGTGAGCGCCGAGTAGGGCCGGACAGGCGCGAGGGGCCGGCCGCATCCGACCGAGCGGCGACAACTGCATGCGTACCGAAGGGGAACACGGCGTGATCGAGCAAGGCATGCCCGGCATAGGCGCGGGCGGACAGGGTTTCCCCGCCGAGGAGATCGACACCAGCAGGCCGCACCCGGCCCGCATGTACGACTACTACCTCGACGGCTGGGACAACTACGAGGTCGACCGCGCGGCGGCCGAGCGCGTCATCGAGGTCCACCCCCAGGTGCGGCTGTCCGCCCGCGCCAACCGCGCCTTCCTGCGCCGGGCGGTGCAGGAGGCGGTGCGCGGCGGCATCCGCCAGATCCTCGACATCGGCACCGGCATCCCCACCTCGCCCAACACCCACGAGGTGGCACGGGAGATCGCCCCGGACGTCCGCGTCGCCTACGTCGACAACGACCCCATCGTGGCCACCCACGCGGGGGCGAAGCTGACCAACGCGGGCGGCGCCGGCTTCGCGCTCGCGGACGTACGCCGCCCCCGGGCGATCCTGGAGGACCCGGTCGTCCGCGAGCTGATCGACTTCGACGAGCCCGTCGCCCTGCTCCTCGTCGCCGTCCTGCACTTCGTCAAGGACGAGGAGGACCCGGCGGGCATCGTCGCCACCCTCGGCGACGCCCTGCCCGCCGGCAGCGTGCTCGTCCTCTCCCACGCCACCGAGGAGCCGTACGAGGGCTACGCCGCCGGCCGCACCGACACCGTGGCCCGCGACGGCGTGCTGGACGTCTACAAGAACGCCACCGCCGCCCTCAACCTGCGCGGCAAGGCCGCCATCGAGCCGCTCTTCGGCGACTTCGAGCTCCTCGACCCCGGCCTCGTACGGGTGCCGCTGTGGCGACCCGACGGCCCGGTGCCCGGCCCCGAGGAGCTCAGCAACACCATCTTCTACGGAGGAGTGGGCCGCAAGGGCTGAACGGGCGCCGCGCCGCCCTCACGCCCCGGGGCGCACCGGGATCTCGCAGCGGTCCTTGAAGCCCTGACTGGTCAGCCCCAGCGCGGAGTTGATGCGCGAGCGGAGGTTCTCCACCGCCACCATCGCCGTCAGCTCCACGAGGGCGGCCTCGCCCAGGCGCCCGCGCAGCCGCTCCACCAGGTCGTCCTCGACGACCGGCGGAGTGGCGGTCATCGCCTCGGCGTACTCCAGCACGTCCCGCTCCAGCGGGGTGTAGACCTCGCTGTCCCGCCAGCACGGCACGTCGCGCAGCTTCTCGTGCGACACGCCCCGCCGCCGGCTCTCCCAGTACCCGAAGTCCATGCACCAGGAGCAGCCGATGGCCGCGGACGACGCCATGACGGCGAGGTCCTTCAGGCCGGGGTCGAGCTTCTTCCAGCGGGCCACCGACAACTCGAACAGGGAGTCGGAGACCAGGACCCGGCGGTTGTGCGCCAGCGCCATCAGCGGTTCGAGGACCTTGCCGTAGGTACGCCTGCTGTACCACGCGGCGAGACGGGTCAGCGGGGTGCGGGGCGGATCGAGCGGAATGCGGGCCATGGCCGGTGCCTCCAGCAGAAGAGGAGCGGTTGCTTTCGACCGTACGACGGACCGGCCCCGCGAAAACGTGACACCGTTCCGAAAGTTTTTTAAATGCGCAGGTCAGGGGCGGTGTCAGTGGCCTGTCCTAGGGTGGCGGCATGGATGGTGAGCTCTTCCCCCGGCCCCCGGCGGAGATCGCCCCCGGCGCGGTGCACCTCCCCGCCTGGCTGGACGGGGCCGCCCAGCTCCGCCTGCTCCAGGCCTGCCGCCAGTGGGCCAGGCCACCCGCCGGCCTGCACAGGGTGCGGATGCCGAGCGGAGGGCAGATGTCCGTCCAATCGGTCGGACTGGGTTGGCACTGGTTCCCCTATGGTTACGCCCGTACCGTCGTCGACGGCGACGGATCGCCCGTCAAGCCGTTCCCGCCCTGGCTGGAGGAGCTGGCCCGGCGCGCGGTGGCGGACGCCTACGGGCGGGAGGCCGGCCCGGAGGCGTACGACATCGCCCTCGTCAACTTCTACGACGACGCCGCGAAGATGGGCCTGCACCGCGACAGTGACGAGAAGTCCGACGCGCCGGTCGTCTCGCTCAGCCTCGGCGACAGCTGCGTCTTCCGGTTCGGCAACACCCAGGACCGGGGCCGCCCCTGGACGGACGTCGAGCTGCGCAGCGGCGACCTCTTCGTCTTCGGCGGCCCCTCGCGCCTGGCCTACCACGGCGTCCCCCGGACGCTGCCGGGCACCGCTCCCGCGGCCCTGGGGCTGAAGGGACGGTTGAACATCACGTTGCGGGTGAGCGGGCTGTGACCGGCGTGGCCGGATAATGAGGGTGACCCGCCTCCCCCACGGCCCGACGGCATGGGGGTGCCCCCACTGCCCTGGAGGCGCCGTGACCGGCTCCCGCCCGACGTACTCACCACTCGACTCGCTGCGCCCGGCCGCGTTCGGCGCGGATCCGGCGGGGGAGCGGATGGCGCGTATCCGGCGGTCGCCGAACTTCTCCGGCGGCGTGTTCGTCAACCCCGAGGGCACCCGGGCCACGCCGTCCTCGTCCATGCTGGCGTTCCTGCCCACGTACTTCCGCAAGGAGGAGCGCCTGCGCAGGGCCCCCGCCCACGCCGTGCCCGTCCACCCCACCACCGTCGCGGACCTGGCCACGCCCGCCGCCTCGGGGCTGCGGCTCACCTGGATGGGCCACTCCAGCGTGCTGGCCGAGATCGACGGCGCCCGGGTGCTGTTCGACCCGGTGTGGTCGGAGCGCTGTTCGCCGTTCTCCTTCGCGGGCCCCAGACGGCTGCACCCCGTGCCGGTGCCGCTGGCCGAGACCGGCCCCCTGGACGCCGTGGTCATCTCCCACGACCACTACGACCATTTGGACATGGCGACGGTCCGGGCGCTGGCCCGGACCGGGGTGGCCTTCGTCGTCCCGCTCGGCGTCGGTGCCCACCTGGAGCACTGGGGCGTCGCGGCGGAGCGCGTCACGGAGCTCGACTGGCACGAATCGACCCACGTCGCCGGACTCACCCTGACCGCGACCCCGGCCCGGCACTTCTGCGGCCGGGCGCTGCGCAACACCCAGCACACGCTGTGGGCCTCGTGGGTGGTCGCGGGCGAGAAGCACCGCATCTTCCACAGCGGCGACACCGGCTACTTCCCGGGCTTCGCGGACATCGGCCACCGGTACGGGCTGTTCGACGCCACGATGGTGCAGATCGGTGCGTACAGCGAGTTCTGGCCGGACATCCACATGACGCCCGAGGAGGGCATGCGCGCCCACCTCGACCTCCAGGGCGGCGACGCGGCGGCGGGCGTCATGCTGCCGATCCACTGGGGCACGTTCAACCTCGCCCCGCACCCCTGGGATGAGCCCGCCGAGGGGACGGTCACCGCGGCGCGGCGCACCGGAGCGCGGGTCGTCGCCCCACGGCCCGGCCAGCCCTTCGAACCGGGTGTGGGGTTGCCGCTCGAGCTGTGGTGGCGGGCGGTCGCGGCACGTCCGGCGGGCCGGGAGGCCGCGGTGCCGGCCGACGGCGTCGTCGCGGGCACGGAGGCGTCCGCCGGTGCTCCGGCCGCCGGGGCGGGGTCGGCCGGAGCGAGCGAGGCGGAGTCCATCCTGCGGGCGTAGCAACGCCGTTGGCCGGATCCGATGGGGCGTCAGCCGACGATCTTCGAACGTTTGACGTTTTTACGCACACGCGTGCGTGTCCCTCTTGTCAGGCAAGTGGACCGGCCGCTTCAATGCCTGACAACGGTTAGGAAAGCTTCCTAACCCATTCCGGACGATCGGGAACGGAGTTCTGCATGCCCACGCGCACCTCGACGCAGATGACGGCGCAGATGACGAGGAGGACCGCTCGGGTCGTCCTCACCGGGATGGCGGTGGCCCTGCCGTTCTCCCTGGCCCTGGGGGGAGTCGGGCAGGCGGCGGCACCCTCGAGACTCCCGGACGCGGGTGTGTCGGCCGCGGCCGCCACCAGCCTGGACGACCCGCACAAGAAGGACATCGCCATGCGGGTGGTCTCCAGCGCGGAGAACTCCTCGCTCGACTGGCGCGGCCAGTTCAAGTACATCGAGGACATAGGCGACGGCCGCGGCTACACCGCCGGCATCATCGGCTTCTGTTCGGGCACCGGCGACATGCTCGACCTCGTCGAGCTCTACACCAAGCAGAAGCCGGGCAACCCGCTCGCCAAATTCCTCCCCGCCCTGCGCAAGGTCAACGGCGGCGACTCGCACGACGGCCTGGGCAAGTCCTTCGAGGACGCCTGGCGCAAGGCCGCCCAGGACAAGGCGTTCCAGGACGCCCAGGAGTCCGAGCGCGACCGGGTGTACTTCAACCCCTCGGTCAAGCAGGCCAAGCAGGACGGTCTGCGCGCGCTCGGCCAGTTCATCTACTACGACGCGATCGTCATGCACGGCGGCGGCGACGGCAAGTACAGCTTCGGCGGCATCCGCAAGACCGCCCTGTCGAAGGCGAAGCCCCCGGCGCAGGGCGGCGACGAGAAGACGTACCTCAACGCCTTCCTCGACGCCCGCAAGAAGGCCATGCAGAGCGAGAAGGCCCACGAGGACACCAGCCGCGTCGACACCGCGCAGCGCGTGTTCGTCAAGGAGGGCAACTTCGACTTCCAGCCGCCGCTGAAGTGGAAGGTCTACGGCGACTCCTACGAGATCAAGGAGTAGGAAACGGCCCACCGGGACGACCACCCGCGCACCCGCCTCGGGGGAGTGCGCGGGCGGTCGGCTTCCCGGAGCCGGGCGTCAGTGGCCCGGGCCGTGCTCCATGTCGCAGCACGAGTCACGGCGCAGCTGCCGCCCGACGGCCGGCCAGTCCTCGTGCGGCCGGCCGTGGCGCACCGCCGGCTTCCCCACCCGCTCGTAGGCCCCGACCAGCTCGCTCTGCCGGTACTCGACGCCGCCGCTCAGCACCGACGTCGTCCGTACGAGCGTGTCGAAGTCGGTGAAGGGGTCGCCGTCGACGACCGTGACGTCGGCGAGCTTGCCGACCTCCAGCGTGCCCAGGTCCCGCTCCGCGCCGAACACCCGCGCGGGCAGCACGGTCGCGGTGCGCAACGCCTGCGCGGCCGACAGCCCGTGCCGGTGCAGGGCCCGCAGCCCCATGTGCAGGGAGAGGCCGACCGGCACCAGCGGGGCGTCCGTGCCGAGGGCGACCATCCCACCGCCCTCCAGCACCCGCCGGTAGACCTCCAGCTCACGACGGAGCGTGTCCAACTGGGCGGCGGTGGGCGCCTTGGCGGCCGTCTGCTGGACGAGCGTGACGTCCCAGGGCGGCATCAGCTCGGTGACGCGGGGGTCCTTGGCGAGGGCGGGGTCCTGGCCCAGCAGCGGCACCGAGGTGAAGGGCGTGGCGATCAGATGGAAGTCGCCCGCGGTGTAGATCTGGGTCAGGTCCTGGTACGAACGCCCCGTCGCCGACGTGGCGTGCCCGAACTCCAGCCGCTGCGTGGCCTGGAGATGGGTCGTCAGATCCTGGCCCAGCTGCATGCCCGGCGAGCACAGATGGCTCCCGGAGCGCACCCCGAGCCGCTCGTGCGCGAAGCGCGCCGCCTCCTGCATCACCCAGCCCGGCGCACGGACGTAGGTCTTGACGAAGTCCCAGTCCAGGGCCTCGCCCCGGCTCAGCGACCGGCGCAGCCCCTCCCGGGTGCGGTGCGCGCGCCCCATGCTGTACGCGACGCGCGACCCGTCGAGCAGCTCCCCGGTGCTCAGCAGCCGCGGCCCGGCCAGGGCGCCGGCCGCCACGGCCTCGCGGATCCGGGCCTGCTCGTAGGCGCCTCCGCCGAAGGAGACCGCCGTCGTGATGCCGTAGGCCAGCTGCAGGGCCGTCTGCCGGCCGCCGTAGGTGAGCTGCCACGGATGGGTGTGGGCGTCCCACAGGCCGGGGATCACCGTCCGGTGCGAGGCGTCGACCGTGCGCCGGGCGGACCGCCGCGCCCGGTGCGGCTCGACGGCGGCGATGCGGCCGTCCCGCACCACGATGTCGATGTCCTCGCGCACGGTCGTGCCCGTGCCGTCCCAGAACCGGCCGGCGCGCACGACGGTGTCGGCGGGGGCCGGGCGCCGGTAGTCGAGCGCGACCGGGAGCGTACGGGTGCTGCCGCTCGCCGTGTCCAGCAGCCGCAGCCGCCCGGCGGACAGATAGAGGATCTTGCGCCCGTCGGCGGAGAACGACGGGTGGTCGGCGGCCTCGTCCGTCAGCCGGCGCGGTGCGCCCTCGGGCGTCCCGTCGGCCCGTACGGGCACCAGCCACAGCGCGGACTCGCTGATCACGGCCATGGAGCGGCCGTCCGGCGACCAGATCGGCCCCGCGTCGAAGCGGTCGGAGATCGAGGCGTGCGGCGCGATGGCGTGCAGGCGGGGGACGCTGTCGTGCCGGGTGTCGACGACGCGGATGAGGTTGTAGCCCTCGCGGAACCGCTGATTGAGGCGGTTGCGGTCGCAGAGGGCGACGAAGCGCCCGTCCGGTGACCAGCTGGGTCTGCCCGGCAGCCCGCCGGCGCCCAGCGGCGCCGCCAGCACCCGGTCCTCGCCGGCCACCAGGTCGCGGACGAGGAGGTTCCCGGACAGGTCCAGGCACGCGAGCCGCGTCCCGTCCGGCGACAGCGCGGGCTGTACGCGCCCCCCGTCCGCCAGCACGGTCTCCTCGCCGGAGGCCAGGTCGTGGCGGCGGACGGCGAACAGCCCGTCGCGGTCGTCGGCGTAGAGCAGCGCCCTCCCGTCCGGCGTCCAGGAGGGCGAGTGGAGAAAACGGGTGGGATCGGCCCGTACCACCTGCCGGGGCGCCCGGCCGCCGGAGACGTCCGCGACCCAGAGGGAGTTGAGCGCGGCGAAGAGGACCTGGCGCGCGTCCGGGGAGAGCGCGGGCAGATGCACGGCACGCACGCGCCGCGCGCCGCCGCCCGCGGCGAAGTCGTACCGCTTGACCTCGTAGCGCGGACGGTCCACCGGCAGCTTCGCCGTGAAGGGGACCGTGACCGAGGGCGCGGTGCGGGCCCCGGCCGGCGGGGTGGGCGCGGGGGCCGCCGAGGGGTGCGGCAGGGAGTCGGCGGCCGGTGCCTTCGGGGCCCCGGCCACCTCCGGCCGGATGATCCGGAACTGGCCGCTCACCGTCAGCAGCAGCTCCTCGCCGGACACCCACCGCGGGGGCACGGGCTCCACGTCCCCGTCGACGGCGACCGCGCCGCCGTCCACGACGAGGGTGCAGGTGGCCTCGGGCGAGGCCGTCGTCCGCAGATAGGCCAGCCGCCCGCCCGGCGCGACGGCGGGCGTCATGACCTGCGCCGCGACGCTCTCGGTGTGCTCGGTCCGCACCGGCCCCCGCGCGTCGGCCGGCACGGAGGCGACCGTACGGGCCTCCAGCGACGTCCCCACCACGCGGCCCCGCACGAACCACAGCCGGCTCCCGTCCGGCGACCAGACGGGATCGAAGTCCTCCCACGCCCCGTCCTGCCCCGGCCCCTCCTGCCCGGCCACCCCGGTGACCTGCGTCAGCCCACCCGTCCGCACGTCCACCACCCACACCCGGTACGGACTGCCCGCCACCGGATCACCCCCGCGCTCGGAGGCGAACGCGATCCGCGTCCCGTCCGGCGACCACGCCGGCCCCCGGTCGTCCCACGGCCCGTCCGTCACCTGCCGCAGCCCCGACCCGTCGGTCCGCAGCGTCCAGATGTGGAACCCCCCGTCCCGGTAGGCGCACACCGCGAGCCACTTGCCGTCGGGCGAGTGCACGGGCCGTGTGGGCTCGAGATCCACCGGAGTGATCGCCACGGCGTCCCCGCCCTTGCGCGGGACGGACCACAGGACGTTCTGCACCTCGGCGATCAGCCGGTCACCGGCGGGGGAGAGGGAAGCGGCCCCGTTGGTGGCCCCGGTGAAGGAGAGGACGGTACGCCCCGAGCCCGCCGCCGAGGGCGCCGTCGCGCCCCCGGGCAGCGCGACGGCGGCGCCGGCCGCCCCGGCCGCACCGGCCACGGCGGCGGTCCCGGCCGCCGCCGTCTGCAGGAATCTGCGCCGGGAGATGCTGGTGTTCAACTGTCCTCCTGTGTCAAGGGAGTTACGCGAGGTGGCAGCTAAAATCCAAAAGGCGATCGTTGCACGGCACACACGGGATAGGTCAACACCTCATCAACTGCCAAAAACAGGTGAATGTCGGTACGGGGCCGATGGCGTGAGGGGGCGACCCGGGGTGCGCGCGTGACGGGTGGGCGGCGCGTGGGTGAGGAGGTCCGCCCGGAGTCGATCACCGGCCGACCGCCGGTCGATCACTCCGGTCGATCACTGGGGCTCGCCGGGATTCTTCATCCGAACGGGGCACGGGGGTGTGGCGTCGACGCTCGACGCGGCGTCGGAGCGTCGTCACCGTGCGTAGCGGCGGGGTGGTGCCCCGCACCTGGCTCCACGGGGCGCAAAGCCGTGCGCGACCACCTCGCGAAGTGCGGTATTGTTCTCATGCGCGGTCGGCGAGGGCGAGAGCCCGGGCCGGACAAGCACCGGGACGTGGCGCAGTTTGGTAGCGCACTTGACTGGGGGTCAAGGGGTCGTGGGTTCAAATCCCGCCGTCCCGACCAGCGATTTTCGCAGGTCGGAGGCCGTTTCCTCGTAAGAGGGAGCGGCCTTTTCTGATATTCCGTCGGCTTCCGCCGCCCTGCGTCGGCGGCTGCCCTGCCGGACCATGGCGGTGTGGACGGGAACCCGGTTTTCGGTGGGGCCGGGCCGGTGGGTGTGCTCGAGGTGGCGCCTACGGCGCGGACGGCGGTGGCGTGGTTGCCGCCGCGGGAGCTGTGGCCGGCGATTCAGGACATCCGCTGGGAGCACGATCCTCAGGTGCGGCGGTGGCCGCCGCATGTGAATCTGCTGTTCGGGTTCGTGCCGGAGGAGGAGTTCGCGCGGGCCGTGCCGCTGCTCGCCGCCGGGGCGGCGGAGAGTCCGGTGTTCGCGGTGCGGCTGGCCGGCGTGAAGTATTTCCGGCACCGGGACTACGCGACGGTGTGGCTCGATCCGGCCGCGGCGGGGGCGGCGCCCTGGGACCGGCTCCATCAGGCGCTGGGGTCGTGGTTCCCCCTCTGCCGCGGGCGCGGCGGGCGCTTCGCCCCGCATCTCTCCCTCGGGCGCACACGGGAAACGCGGCGTCTGGCCGCTGAGTGCGCCGCCCGGCTCGGCGCGCTGCCGGCCGTGGTCGAGGAGGTGGTCCTGCTCTCCCGGCGCGGCGAGGGGCCCATGCGGCCCCGGGTCGTGATCGCGCTGGGCACGGGTGAGGTCCGCCGGCTGCCGGAGTGCTGAGTCGCACATAGCGTGTATATCGGACGATTTCGATCCGGTTGAACGACTTCAGGAGTGATCATGACCGGCTCTTCCACCCAGGGGATCAAGACCGTGCTGCACCCCGTCTCCGACCTGGCGGCCGCCAAGAAGGTGTATGCCGCCCTGCTCGGCGTGCCGCCGCTGGCCGACGACTCCTACTACGTCGGCTTCGAGGCCGGGGGCCAGCACATCGGGCTGGTGCCGGGCGGTGGACCGCAGGGCATGACCTCGCCGGTGGCCTACTGGCACGTACCGGACATCGAGGCGAAGCTGGCCGAGGTGACCGCCGCGGGGGCCACCGTGAAGGAGCCCGCGCACGACGTCGGCGGCGGCCGCATGGTGGCCACCGTCACCGACCCCGACGGCAACGTCCTCGGGCTGCTCCAGGACCGGTGAGTCGCTGTCTCTCCGCTTCCGTGTGCGTGCAACTGACCGTCTCGTACGGCTCGGTGGGCACACGCGTACCCTCGGAGCCGTTCAGATCGAGCCAGGCGACCACGGCGGAAACCGCGAAGGCGGCCCCGTCTGACGGATGGAGACACGATGAGCACGGCGAAGAGGACGGGCGCACAGCCGTCCGCGCAGCACGATGCCGACAGCCACGATCTGATTCGGGTGTACGGCGCGCGTGTGAACAACCTCAAGGACGTCAGCGTCGAGATCCCCAAGCGCCGGCTGACGGTGTTCACCGGCGTCTCCGGCTCGGGCAAGAGCTCGCTGGTGTTCGACACCATCGCCGCGGAGTCGCAGCGGCTGATCAACGAGACGTACAGCGCCTTCGTCCAGGGCTTCATGCCGACGCTGGCGCGGCCCGAGGTCGACGTCCTCGAGGGGTTGACGACCGCGATCATCGTCGACCAGCAGCGGATGGGCGCCGACCCCCGCTCCACCGTCGGCACCGCCACCGACGCCAACGCGATGCTGCGCATCCTCTTCAGCCGGCTCGGGAAGCCGCACATCGGCCCGCCCAGCGCGTACTCCTTCAACACCGCCTCGGTCCGGGCGAGCGGGGCGA
Organism: Streptomyces sp. NPDC021096; assembly: GCF_040641275.1. Taxonomy (NCBI): domain Bacteria; kingdom Bacillati; phylum Actinomycetota; class Actinomycetes; order Kitasatosporales; family Streptomycetaceae; genus Streptomyces; species Streptomyces sp. NPDC021096. The sequence continues at coordinate 44,081 of NZ_JBFADG010000021.1, forward strand.
TCACGGTCGAGCGCGGCGCCAAGAAGGCGGTGAAGGCGACCTACTCCCGCACCGGCGGCATGTGTACGCGCTGCGAAGGCCGCGGCACGGTCTCCGACATCGACCTCACCCAGCTCTACGACGACTCCAAGTCGCTCGGCGAGGGCGCGCTCACGATCCCCGGCTACAGCATGGACGGCTGGTACGGCCGCATCTTCATCGGCTGCGGCTTCTTCGACCCGGACAAGCCGATCCGGAAGTACACGAAGAAGGAACTGCACGACCTCCTCCACAAGGAGCCGACCAAGATCAAGGTCGATGGCATCAACCTGACGTACGAGGGGCTGATCCCGAAGATCCAGAAGTCGATGCTGGCCAAGGACATCGACGCGCTGCAGCCGCACGTCCGCGCGTTCGTGGAGCGGGCGATGACGTTCACCACCTGCCCCGAGTGCGACGGCACCCGGCTCAGCGAGGGGGCCCGTTCGTCGAAGATCAAGAAGATCAGCATCGCCGACGCCTGCGCGATGGAGATCCGCGACCTGGCCGAGTGGGTCCGCGCTCTGAAGGAGCCGTCGGTGGCGCCGCTGCTCACCGCCCTGCAGGGGACCCTCGACTCGTTCGTGGAGATCGGTCTCGGCTATCTCTCGCTCGACCGGCCGTCGGGCACGCTGTCGGGCGGTGAGGCGCAGCGCGTCAAGATGATCCGCCACCTCGGCTCCTCGCTCACCGACGTCACGTACGTCTTCGACGAGCCCACCACGGGCCTGCACCCCCATGACATCAGCCGGATGAACGACCTGCTGCTCCGGCTGCGGGACAAGGGCAACACGGTGCTCGTCGTGGAGCACAAGCCGCAGGCGATCGCGATCGCCGACCATGTCGTCGACCTCGGGCCCGGCGCCGGTACGGGAGGCGGCACCGTCTGCTTCGAGGGCAGCGTGGAGGGGCTGCGGGCCGGCGACACCGTCACCGGCCGCCATCTCGGCGACCGGACCGCCCTCAAGGAGACGGTGCGCGAGCCCGCCGGGACGCTGCGGATCCGTGGCGCGTCGACGCACAACCTGCAGGGCGTCGACGTCGACATCCCGCTCGGGGTGCTGGTCGTCGTCACCGGCGTCGCCGGCTCCGGCAAGAGCTCGCTCGTGCACGGGTCGATCCCCTCCGACGAAGGGGTGGTGTCGGTCGACCAGGGTGCGATCCGCGGCTCCAGGCGCAGCAACCCGGCGACGTACACCGGGCTGCTCGACCCGATCCGCAAGGCCTTCGCGAAGGCCAATGGCGTGAAGCCGGCTCTGTTCAGCGCCAACTCCGAGGGCGCCTGCCCCACGTGCAACGGTGCGGGCGTCGTCTTCACCGACCTGGCGATGATGGCCGGTGTCGCCATCACCTGCGAGGACTGCGAGGGCAAGCGGTTCCAGGCGTCGGTCCTCGAATACCTCCTCGGCGGTCGTGACATCAGCGAGGTGCTGGCGATGTCGGTGACCGAGGCCGAGGAGTTCTTCGCCGACGGCGAGGCGCGCATCCCGGCCGCGCACAAGATCCTCACCCGGCTCGCCGACGTCGGTCTCGGCTACCTCAGCCTCGGCCAGCCGCTCACCACGCTCTCCGGCGGCGAGCGGCAGCGCCTGAAGCTCGCGACCCACATGGCCGGGAAGGGCGGCGTCTACGTCCTCGACGAGCCGACCACCGGCCTGCACCTCGCCGACGTCGAGCAGCTGTTGGGCCTGCTCGACCAGCTCGTCGACTCCGGCAAGTCGGTCATCGTCGTCGAGCACCACCCGGCGGTCATGGCGCACGCCGACTGGATCATCGACCTGGGCCCCGGCGCCGGCCACGACGGCGGCAGGATCGTCTTCGAGGGCGCACCCGCCGACCTCGTCGCCGCCCGTTCCACCCTCACCGGCGAGCACCTCGCGGACTACGTCGGCGGCTGACCGGGGTCCCGGCCGGCACCGGGCCCACCTGATGCGGTGAGCATGATCTCCCTGACCCGGTCGAGGTACTTCGGCACGCCCGCCGCGGCCTGTGGGGTGTCGGGCATGCTCACCACCAGGTCGGCCCGGTCGGGGAACCAGTTGAACCACATCGACACGCCGCTGGCGTTGTCGGGGCCGGTCAGGAGCCTGGTGTCCGCACGGAGGTAGTCGGCGGATCCCGGCGCGGTCCGGCCGTCCAGGTAGGACGCCATCGGAGGGATGGCGGGGACGTCGCCTTCCGTGAGGAGGAGTTCCAGCGCCCGGTGCACCGGCACGTCGTATCCCGCGCGGGCCTGCTGGAAGCCCTGTTGGGCGGCGGCGATCGCGCCGGCGAGAGTGGGGGAGGAGGGAAGGCGGAACAGCAAGGGCACGAGGTTGACCAGCCAGCCGTGCGTGTGGAGCAGCCGGGGGTAGGCCCTGGTCGACACGGCGGTGAGCACGCGGTAGACGTCGTTGCCGGTGAACTCCCACTGGGCGAGGGCCAGCGCGGCGAAGGCGCCCGCACCGAATCCGCCGCCGTGCCGGCCGCAGTAGGCGCGGAACGCGCGTGCCTGGGCGCCGGTGAGCACGGGGTAGTGGAGCCGTGTGCCGGGCAGCAGTTCGCCGGTGTCGTTGCCCAGCTCGACGGGGAAGTGGGGGAAGCCGCCGTCCCCCACGGCCAGGAACTCCGACCAGGCGGCGAGCTCCGGCGCGTCCGCCGTCAGCGCCGCGGAGCGCTCCCGCTCGCGGCGGTTGCAGTCCAGGTAGCCGTGTGCCGGTGCCAGGTCGACCGGGGCGCCGGCGAGGGCCGCGTCGTACCGGGTGCGGAGCTCGTCGAACAGCAGCGCGAGGGAGTGTCCGTCGGTGTAGGCGTGGTCGATCGCGAAGTACACCGTGGACGTCGTGTCCCGGCGGACCACTCCGGCCAGCAGACCCGGCCAACTCGTCGTCGCGGTTTGCTCGTCGAGCCGTCGGTGCAGGTAGGCGCGCAGGTCGCCCGTGCTCGTGAAGTCGCCCACGTGCGACGGGCGCACCGTGACGGAGCCGGGTGGCAGGCGGAACCCGGCCAGGTCGTCGCCCTCCGGCTCGTACCAGGTGTGGAACGCCTCGTGCCGACGCACGAGCCCTTGCCACGCGGCGGCGAGCGCGTCGGTATCGGCCCGGCCCGGCAGGTCGAACACCATGGCCACCCACGGCGACTGCCGCCGCCCGGCGGCGCGGTGGGCGGCCGCCGACTGCATGTGCGACCGCTGGAAGTACGACGCGGGCACGTCGTGCGGTACGGGCGCCCGGTCGGTGGTCGGCTCGAACTCGATCACCTCACCCGGATCGGGCCGCCAGTCGAGGATCTGGGTCATACGCACGGTGGGGTCTCCTCCTTCATGGGGGTGGCCGGCTAGGCGGGCATCGGCACGGCTTCGGCCGCCCGGTGGCCGCCGGCGACCCGGGCGGCGGCGTGCGCGGCGGCCAGCACGAAGCGCCCGACGCTCTCGCGCGCCACGGCCGTATCGGGGAAGCGGGTCGACAGGTGCACACCGTGCTCGCCCCTGGTCAGCCACACGTACACCTCGGCCTGGCCGTGGATCCGGCTGCGCAGCATCATGTCTTCCGGCTGGGGCGGGGTGCCCGCCGCCCGGCGTACGTCGAGGTAGGACACGACGAACCGGGGGCGGATCTCCCTGCGCAGCATCCGGCTGATGTGCGGCAGCGAACTGCCCGGCCCCGGTCTGTGCCGGCGCAGTTCGGCGGCGGCGAGGGCGACGGTGTCCTCGAAGGCCGACCCGGGAGCCGTCGGGATCCGCACCGGGTGCAGCCCGACGAACCAGCCCGGCGATGCCTGCCACCGGTCGGGCCGGGTGTTGGCCAGGCTCACCACGGACAGGTGCCGTTCACCCGCGACCTCCTCCGCGGCGAGCGCGAGGCAGGTGAGCAGCCCCGCGGCGGTGGTGCCTCCGCCCGCGCGTGACGCGGCGGCGAACCTGGCGGTCGCCGGCCCGTCGAGGAGGCGGCGGTAGGCGCTGCCCTGCGTGAGCGGCGCCTCGGAGGCGCCGAGTGGCAGGGGGAAGGCGGGCGTCCTGCCACGGTCGTCGCCGAGCAGGGTCCGCCAGCGGTCCGCGTGCTCGGGCCCCATCGGCAGCCGGTCGACCAGGCGCCGTTCCGCGGCCCCGAAGTCCAGGAAGGTCGGCCTGGGCGCGCCCTCGGCGCGGCCCGCCAGGGCGCCGCGGATCTGCCCCGGGATCATGGCGAGGGTATAGCCGTCCACGATGCCGTGATCCGCCCCCACGAACACCGTCACCCCGCCCGCGCCCTCGACCGTCGCGAAGACCACCTGCGGCCAGCCCAGCGGTCCGGCGCCGCGGTCGAAGAAGGCCTCGATCTGCCGCCGCGCCGAGGTGCCGTCGGCGAAGACGCCGATCTCCTCCCGCCGCAGCGTGACCGCGCTCGCGGGGAGCGTGCGGCGCACACAGCCCTCGCGGGTCGGCACCAGCCTGCTCCGCAGGTGCTCGTGCCGGCGCAGCCAGGACGAGAAGGCGGCACCCATCCGGTCCCGGCCGACCCGGCCCACGCCGAACGACACCCCGACCCACGCCGGATCCACATGCCGCAGGCCTCGCGCGGCCGCGGCACGCACATGGTGCTCGTGGACGAGCGCGGGCGCCCGCGGGTCGTCCGCCCAGGAAGTGGCCGGGGCGGACGGTGTCCAGAACACCAGCCGGCCGGCGGGAACCGTGCAGTCACCCAATTCTATGAATTCCAATTTATTGCCGACCCAACACAGTGCGGCGCCGGCCGCGAACCATCATCACGATGCTCTCCTTATGACGCCTCGATGCAGCTTGCCGAAGCTATCGGGCCGCGATGAAACAAAGATGAAACGGAGACGTGTTCGCTGGTCAGGCGGACCGGGGCGGCACCATGGAAAACCAATCCTCTTGTTGCCCCCCGAACGCGCTGGTAGCGTCCGCTCCCGTCATCGATTCCGCACTGCGCCGATTCATCGACCGTATTCGACGGAGGGTCAATTCATGAACGCGCGAGCAGACACCAAATCCCCCCGGGCCGTGGGCGGCTCACCACCGTCCACGGACTATGTCGCGCTGCGTCTCGACCGGGAATACGCCGAGTTGAACCGTACGCTGCTCGACCTGGTCCCGGTCGGCTCCGGGCCGGCCGTCCTCGACCTGGGGTGCGGCGACGGTGCCGTCAGCGAGCAACTGCTGCGGCGCGACCCGGCCATGTCCCTGGTCGGCGCCGACCCCGACGCCGCCCTGCTGGATGCGGCACGGGCCCGGCTGGGCGACCGGGCCCGATTCGTCGAGGGCGACGCGGCCTCCGTCTCCCGGCTGTTCCCGCCGGGCGTCTTCGACACCGTCGTGCTGGCCAACTGCATTCATCTCGTCCCGGACCTCGGCGAGGCCCTCGACGCGATCGGGCAGGTCCTCACCGGCGGCGGACGCCTGGTGTTCAACTCTGCCTTCTACTCGGGTGCGGAGAGCTCGGCCGACCTGCCGCTGTACGCCGAGCTGGTCGGCACGGCCCGCCGCGTCGCCCGGACGCGCGGGCTCCCCCTGACCCGGTCGGTCGCCGGCCGGCCCTCGGGGCTGCGCAGGAGCGCCGAGGACTACCGGGCCGCCCTCGACGCGGGCGGTTTCACCGACGTGGTCGCCACCGAGCGGGCGTTCACCCTCGGCCCGCGCTTTCTCGCCGCATTGTGCTCGACCCCGATGTTCGCCACCGCCGCGCTGCCCGGAATCGACCGGTACACCGCGGGCGAACTGCTCACCGAGACGCTGGAACAGCAATACGAGCGCGCCCCGTTCACGATCACGCGACGCTGCGTGTACTTCTCCGCCGTACGGCCGTGAAAACCCCACGAAAGGAATTCATCATGACCGAGGTGTTCAACGTCGTCACCCAGGCCATCATCGGAATCCGGCCGGACCTGGGCGAATCTCCGAAGGCGATAACCCGCGACGCGGCCCTGTTCTACGCCGCCGACCCCGGCCAGCCGGTGCTGGGCCTCGACTCCATGGAGGCGCTGGAGCTGATATCCACGCTGGAGAAGGAATTCAAGGTCGAGCTGGCGGACACCGACATCAGGATCTCCGACCTCCGCACGGTCGGGGACGTGGTCGACGCGATGGCGGGGGCATTGTGATGTTCGAGGCCCCGCGCAACCGGGTGCTGGTGACCGGCATCGGCGTCGAGTCGTGTGCCGGTCCCACACCGGACGAGTTGTGGGACGCCCTGTCCGCGGGGCGTCCCGCGATCTCGGCACTGGAACTCGAACAACCGCTGCCGTGCAAGGTCGGCGGCGTGGTCAAGGGATTCGACCCCCGCGAGCACATGTCCGCCCAGCAGATCCGCCGCACCTCACGCTTCCAGCAACTGCTGTTCGCCGCGGCGATGAAGGCACGGGCGGACGCGGGGCTGACCACGCCACCGGGGGCGCTGTACGTCGGCACCGGCGGCGGCGGGCTCGACGAAGCCGCACGCCTCGTGACCACCCTGCGCCAGAGCGGCTGGTCGCAGATGAACCGGCTCGGCCTGCTCCGGCTGCTGCCCAACCAGGCCGCAGGCCTCGTCGCCCAGGAACTGGACATCACCGGCCCGGTGCTCACCATCTCCACCGCCTGCGCCTCCTCGACGGACGCCATCGGAGCCGGAATGCGCGCGGTGCGCGACGGCACCGCCGACGTGGTCCTCGTCGGCGGCGTGGAGAGCTGGCTGGACCTGCCGTGCCTGGCGTCGTTCTGCCTGCTGGACGCGCTCTCCCAGCGACCCGCCGAGCAGGCGGCGGTCGCCTCCCGGCCGTTCGACCGCGATCGTGACGGCATGGTGCCGGCCGAAGGCGCCGCCGTGCTCGTGCTGGAGTCCGAACGATCCGCGCTGCGCCGTGGCGCGACCGTGCACGGCGAGGTGCTCGGCGCCGCGTCCACCTGCGACGCCCACCACGCCCTGGCTCCCCGGCCGGACGGCGCGGTGGCGGCCAGGACGATCGAGCTGGCCTGTGCCGACGCCGGCCTCGACACCGCCGCCGTGGACCTGGTCAGCGCGCACGGAACGTCGACACCGCTCAACGACCGGGCGGAGACCGCGGCCATCAAGCGCGCGTTCGGCTCCCACGCCCGGCACGTGGCGATCACGGCGCCCAAATCGGTCATCGGCCACGCCTGCGGCGCGTGCGGGGTGCTGGAGAGCGTCGGCGTGCTGCTCGCCATCCGCGAGAAGTACGTGCCGCCCACCGCGAATCTGGACCACCCGGACCCGGACTGCGATCTGGACTACACCCCGGTCGTGGGCCGGTCCGCCCCGATCAACGTCGCCGTCAAGCAGAACTTCGGATTCGGGGGTCAGAACTCGGCGGTCGTGTTCGGTGCCGCGTGATCACCTACGCCTCTCCGGCTGCCGGGGGGCGTGGCGCGCGGTAGGTGCGGGCGAGATGGTCCTGGAGGCGGGCGTGGCGGAACTGGTAGACCGCGCCCGCCTGGCGCAGGACGCCCCGCTCGTAGGCGTCCTCGAGGAAGCCGACGACGGACCAGGGCAGCCGGCCGGTCAGCGGCAGCCAGATCCGGGAGAAGACTACCCACTGGCCCCAGGCCGTCAGGCTGAGGGAGTAGCCGAGTACGCCGCAGAGCCCGCTGATGAGGCCGAGCTTGAGCGAGGACGCGGTGTTCCAGGCGATCGGGCCCAGGAGGGCCGGCAGGATGCGCACCGCCACCCCGGCCCCGACACCGACCAGGAGCCCGAAGGTGGGAGCCCACACGAGCAGTTGAGCCGTGACCGTCCGGCAGTTGGTGCGCAGCAGGCTGGCCGGACTGATGGCGGACCGGATGTCGAGGGGCGTTTGCAGCAGGCCCAGCAGGCCGAAGGTGGGACCGGCCGCCAGGCCGAACGGGAGTCCGTAGATCATGCCGTCGTAGAGGCCGGCGCGCAGGGTCATCGCAGGCCCGACGCCGAAGACGATGCCGTCGTGGATGCCGCGGATGAAGCCGTAGCCGAAGCCGAAGACGAGCCCGGCCAGCAATCCGATCACCAGTTGGGAGGCGGCCCTCCGCGCGGCCTTCCCGTCCCTGCCGGACATCTTCATGCGCACGCCCGACGGCGCCACCGCCGTGTTCCTGGCCGCGACCATGAACCAGTGCAGGATCCCGAACATGAACCCGCCGATGGTTCCCACGACCAGCCCGTCCGGGAGCTGGAACTCCAGGGTGTCGAAGAGGGTGCCGACGACGCAGTCGACGAGCCCGATGACCAGGCAGATCACCAGCGCGGTCACCAGCGTGCGGGTGGAGCGGCGCAGCCCTGAACCCAGGCGCCACCACTCCAGGTTGGGGGTGTCGAGCCGGTCCAGGTGGTGGGCGAGGTAGCCGAGCCAGTACCGGGCGCGTTCCGGGTCGACGTCGCGGCGCGCACCGCCGCCCGGGCGGTGTTCCGGCCGGGGGCGGTAGACGGCGGCGACGAAATTGTCGAGGAGGTGCTCCTCCAGCTCCGCGGGGCTGCCGAACCGTCCGGTGTCCAGGAGCGAGACCGGGTCGTGGCCGGGGGTGTCGCTGTAGACGGCTCGGGCGAGCGTCACCATCAGCGGGGTGGTGAGCACCGCGGCGAGGTCGGCGCCGGCCCGGCTGCGCGGTCTCTCGCGCAGTTCGCTCAGCACGGGGTCCCAGGCGGTTCTCGCGGGGTCCCCGCCGTGGGCCTTGCGCGTGGTGCGCGGCAGGTAGTCGGCCAGGTCGCCGAGGGTGAGATCGGTCAGGTTCACCGCCGCGGCGGACGTGAGCACATCGGTCTCCGCCACCGCGGCGGCGTACTCGGACGGCCGGCTCGTCAGCACCAGCGGCAGGGTGGTGGCGTTCAGCGCCTCCAGCGCCGGCCGGCGCAGACCGCCGGCGATCTCGTCGAAGCCGTCCAGCACGGGCAGCACCCGGCCGCTCTCGACCAGTGCGGCGGCCAGGCTCGCCCCGGCGGGCCCCGACGCGGCGAGACCGGGGTGATCGCGCGTCAACTGCCGCGTCAGCCAGTCCCGGAACGTGAGGGCGGTGGGATCCCACGAGCCGATGCTGAAGATCACCGGTACGGCGTCGGTGCGGGCCCTCGACTTCAGGTGGTCCAGGACGAACCGCACGGCGAGGACCGTCTTGCCGGAGCCGGGCCGGCCCAGCACCACCAGCCGCCCGGACGGTATCCGCCGGTAGACGCCCACGATCTCGTCCAGCCGCCCGCTCAGGTCCAGCGGACCGTCCCCGACCCCGGCGGGCAGACAGCGGATGTTGGCCCAGTGGTCGGTCAGCTCCTCGGGAGCCGGCTGCCAGCGCACCGGCAGCGGGTAGGGGTCGTGGACCTGCCGGTGCTCCTCCTCGCGCTGCCAGCGGGCGGCCACCGCCTGCGCGAGCTGCTCGCCGACGTCGGCCAGGGCCTCCTGGAACGCCGAGCCCGGCTGCCCGGTGACGGGCCGGGCGTGGGCGGTCGACGCGTCCGGCGGGTTCGCGCGCCCGGTGGGGAGGTCCGGCCGGTTCCCGGATCCCGGGGAACCGTCCGGCTGCCGGTGCCCGCTCGGGTCGTCCGGCTGATTTCCGTTCCCGGTCCGGCTGATGGCGGCGGCCAACAGCTCCTCGCGGTCCTCCGGCGCCAGCCCGAGCGCGTCGGCCAGCAGCCGCACCGTGGTCACCCGGGGGTCGGCGCGCTCGCCGGTCTCCAGCCCGCGGATGGTGCGCACGCCCACTCCGGCGCGCTCCGCCAGGGTCTCCTGAGTCATTCCCGCGTCGCGCCGCAGCCGCCGTAACAGCGCGCTGAACTCACTGGCCACAGGTCACGGCCTTCCCCCTCGATATGTAGTTTCCCCAGGTGAGGGACTCTAGCGCGGCCACCGGCCGCATACGGCCGGTCCCTTGGCCTGTCCGATTCCCGGCCCCGGGGCCAGCGTCGACGGCGTCGCCGCAGGAAGCGGCACAGAGCCTCGGGGAGCCACGATGCCGATCACCGCAACCACCGGCCAGCCCACCGTCACCACGCTCAGGCACCAGGAGCGCGAGGTGCTCTACGCGGTCGGCTGCGGCCTGAGGGACGACGAGATCGCCGCCGCCCTCGCCATCCCCGAGGACGCCGTGGCCGGATACCTCGCACGGATCCTCGCCGAACTCGGGCTGCGCGACCGGGCCGCCGCCATCGTCCACGCCTTCGACTGCGGTCTGGTCGCCCCCGGCCGCGGCCCCCGCAGGCGGGCGGCGAGCCCGGTGCCACCGACCGCCACCCGTCGGGTGCCCGGACCGCGGCTGCGGATATCGCTGCTCGGACCGCTGCGGGCCTGGCGCGACGGACAGCCCCTGGACCTCGGGCATCTGCGCCAGCAAGCCGTACTGGCCGCGCTGGCACTGTGCCAGGGCCGGACGGTCAGTCAGCAGGAACTGCTCGACGGGGTGTGGGGGGAGGAGCCGCCCAGCACGAAGGTGGTGCCGGTGTACATCTACCGGCTGCGCAAGATCCTGCATGTGGTGGGCGGCCCGGACTCGGTGATCGGGCGCGACCGGTGCGGCTACCGGCTGCTCCCCGGGGCGGTCGCCGTGGACGTGGCGCGCGTGGAGGAACTGGTCTCCGCGGCCGGTACGGCCGAGCGGGCGGGCGAGCTGACCGAGGCGGTCCGCGCCTGCTCCCAGGCGCTGGACCTGTTCCGCGGCGAGCCCCTGGCCGGCCTGCCCGGCCCGTTGGCCGAGCTGGAGCGGCTGCGGCTGACCGAGCGCAGGATCGTCCTGGTGCAGCGCAAGCTCGACTGGCAGCTGCGGCTGGGCCAGCACTCCGAAGCGATCGCCGAGTTGTCGGCCCTGGCCGGGGCGCAGCCCCTGAACGAACCGGTGGCCGCGATGCTCATGCGCGCCCTGTACCTCGGCGGCCGACAGGTCGACGCCCTGACCGTGTTCGATCGCACCCGCCGCCGTCTGACCGAGGAGCTGGGGGTCTATCCGGGCCCGATGCTGCGACGGACGCACCAGATGATCCTGCGCGGGGACGAAGCCCGCCTCGGCCTCACCGGAACCGCACAGTGACGGGACCGACGCGGCGTACGCGCGGCGAGGAGCTGCTGCTGGCGAGGATCTCGGCAGCGGCCGGCCGCGAGCGCCTGGGCAAGCGGCGTGCCACCTACGCGGGGTACGCGCACACGGCACCTGCGAAGGACCCGCAGGCCCGGGGGATGCGGAGTCTGCTGGACTTCGTCCGGTACGGCAGGTCGTCCGGGGCGAACGCGCGCGACGAGGCGCGACTCGACCTGTACGTGCACGGATTGACGGTGGCCGTGAAGGGGCGGATCCATGTCGTCCGCTACGACGCCACCTCCGTGTTCCGGACGGGCTTCCCCGACCGGCACGACGCGGCCGGCGCCGGCACCACCTGCACGCTCACCGACGTCGACGGGGAGCGGGTCGTGCTGCGCGCCCGGCCGGAGCGGGGCGACGCGGCGGAATGGCGCTCCGCGATCCAGCGGGGCGTCATCAGCGCCCAACTGCCCCGTGCCCTCTTCGCGCTTGACGAGGGCGAACGTCTGACCTTCGGCGATATCTGGCTGACCAGGGAGGAGATCGGGTACGCAGAGGTCTGTGCGCCGTGGCCGCAGGTCCGCGGCATCCGGGTCCGGAAGGGAGTCGTCGAGCTCGACGCCGACGGGACGTGGCACCGGTTGGGCCCCACGGCCTCCGGGATTCCCAACCTCTTCATCCTGCGCGCGCTCGTCGAGCTGTTTCATCGCGATGTCAACGGCCGTGCCTAACGTCGTAGCGGTTCACGGCAGTTGTGTGCCGTATCACCTCATGGAGGAGCAGAGAATGACCCTGGTCAGCAGATGGAAGAAGGCCCTCGCCGTAGCCGGTGCGACGGCGGCGGTCGTGGCCGCCACCGCGATCACGCCCACCGCGGCCCACGCCGATCCGGTACGTCATTACTACCTGGAGATCGGCGGCACGGGCTCGGCGGCGCCCGCCCCCGACTGCACCAGCACCTTCGCCATCGCCAACAAGTACCTCAACGGCGGCATTCCGGTGCCGGTGTGCTACCCGGCGAGCGCCGGACCCTGGCTCAACGGTCGCAACGTCCCGGACGTGACCGCGCCGAGCTTCGACGCCAGCGTGCGCGAGGGATACAAGAACCTGCTGGCCGCCGCCGAGGACACCCACCGTCGCGACCCGAACGCCCGTCTCACGATCGTCGGGTACTCCCAGGGCGCGCACGTGGCCGACCAGGTGCTCCAGACGATCGCCAAGGGCGGCACCGGCATTCCCCGCTCGCAGGTGAACGGCATGCTCTACGCCGACCCGCTGCAGCCCGGCACCGGCATCTGGGCCAAGATCCCCAAGGGCTGGAGCGCCTTCGGATTCACCTCTCCGGGCGCCGGCCCGGCGAAGTTCGAGGGCATCCCGGTGCAGCGCTTCTGCCTGCGCACCGACGGGGTGTGCGACGCGACCTCGGTGGCGTCCGTCGGCGGCTTCCTGCAGCAGCACCCCAAGTACTGGCAGGAAGGCAACATCATGGCGAAGACCATCGGCCATGACGGCGGCGACGGAATCGTCTGGGTCGACTGACCGACCCCTTGACCGCCCGGGGAGCGCCCGGGTCCGATGGACCTCCACCGGACCCGGGCGCATCCGTAAGCGCGAATACGGCTACAGGTGCCGGAGGTGGTCGCGCAGGGTTCGGGCGACCTGGGCCATGAGGGCTTCGGCGCCGGGCTGGGAACTGGCCGGAACGAGCGACTCGGTGAGGACGGCGATGGCGAACGCCTGGCCGTCGGAGTGCTCGACGACGCCGATCTCGTGGCGCAGGTTCAGGAGCGTGCCGGTCTTGGAGGACCAGGTGGTGGCGTCGGAGCTGAAGTCCGGGGCGAGGCGGTGCAGGAGCAGGTTGTGGGCCATGAGGCCGCGCACGCGCTCCGCCACCTCGGGGTGGATCGTCGACGGGGACCACAGGGCCTGGAGCAGCGCGACCCAGGCGCGTGCGCTGCCGGTGTTGGCGCGGGTGGTGTCGAGTTGGGGCACCCGGTGTCCACGGCCGCCGGTGCCGGCGTCGATGGCGAGGGCGTGGGCGAGATGGGCCTGGGCGGCGCCGAAGCGCTCCTCGGGGGTGTCGGAGAGCTCGCCGGTGACGTGCCGGACGGTGATGCCGCGCAGGCCGTGCTCGTGGAGGATGTCGGTGACCTGGGCGGGCGGGGTGAGGGCGAACAGCGCGTCGGCGGCGATTCCGTCGCTCACGCAGGTGCTCAGGTAGAGCAGGTCGTCGATCGCGATCCGGGCGGGGTGGCGGAAACGGCTCAGCCCGGTGGGGCCAGGTGTGGTGATCCGCCCCGGCTGCACGTCGAGCAGCGTGGCTCCGTCGAGCTCGCCCCGTCGTATGCGCTCCACCGTCGCCAGCGCGAGCGGGACCTTGACCAGGGACGCGGACGGCAGCGGGGTGTCGGGGTCGATCCCCAGCTCCTCTCCCGTGTGGAGGTCCCGTACGAGCAGGCAGCCGCGCAGGCCGCCGTCGAGCAGCTGCCGGCGCAGGTCGTGGAGCAGCGCCTCGGTGTTCATGCAGTCGTCCCTCTCACGGTGTCCGCCCGGGTGCCCGCGCCGAGGCAGCAGGCGATGGCGTCGCCCAGGCGCGCTTCGATGTGCTGGGGATTGCCGTCCGCGGCCGCCGCGAGGGCGTACCCCCGGCCGAGCCCGATCTCGCCGATGGGGCGCCAGTCCAGGGCGAGTTCCGCGGCCTGCGCGGGGGAGCACAGGAGCAGGTCGCGTGTGCACAGGACCTCCGCCGCGGCCGTCGTCAGGTCGGACGCCGCGACGAGCTGCGCGGGGCGCAGGCCGAGCGCGTCGCGCAGTCGCGTGAGCGGGTCGCGGATGTGCGGCACGTCGTCCTCCGGCTGGAGCCAGACGCGACGGGCGGGGTCGGGGGAGGCCCGTCCGACCCGCAGCGTCTCCAGGTAGACGCGCTTCACGCCGGGATCGTGGGCGCCGGCGAGCCCGAGCGGCACGGTCCACGTCGCCTCGGCCGGCGGCACCGCGAGCAGGGCGGCACGCACCTGCTGCGCGTGGATGAGCTCCATGCGCTGCGCGGGCGCCGCGACGCGGAGGTCGAGCGTGACGTCGTGCCCCCGTGCCTCGGCGACGAGACGGGCGAGGTCGACGGTGGAGCAGGTGCCGGGCACCGCGAGCCGCCACGGCTTCCGCTTGGCGGCTTCCGCTTCGTGGAGCAGCACGTCGGCCGCCTGCACGAGCTGCCTGGCCACCGGCAGCATGTCCCGGCCGAAGGGGGTGAGGACAGCCCGCCGCGAGGTGCGCTCGAACAGCTGCTCACCGAAGCGTTCCTCCAGGGCGGCGACACGACGGCTGGCCACCGACTGGGACATCCGGGCGGCGGCCGCTCCGTCGGTGAAACTGCCGTGCTTGCTGACGCTGACGAACGCGCGACATGCCCCCACAAGATCCACGGCCCCAACTCTATGCGAAATCGGCATGGAACCGCGCAGAAGCGTATTGGACCGCATGGACCTCCGGCGGTGAGGGTGGTCCCAGCAGTCGTGATCGCCCATCGGGACGGTCCGTGCCACCCGTCCCCGACGCGCCCTGTGCCGGGCGCCCCTGGAGGTTTGGACCATGCAGCACAGCCGTGCCCGCCGCGCCGTTCTCGGCGCGCTCGCCGCGCTCGCCCTCATCCCGCTCACGGCCTGCGGCCAGGGCGGTTCCCCGGCCGCCTCGTCGTCCGCCGCGACGCCGGGTGCGGCCGAGAAGTCGATAGGCGAGCTCAAGGAGCTCGAGCGCAAGTTCGACGCGCGGCTGGGCGTCTACGCCGTCGACACCGGCACCGGGCGCGAGGTGGCCTACAACGACGGCGCGCGGTTCGCCCACGCCTCCACGTTCAAGGCGCTGGCCGCCGGTGCCGTGCTGAAGAAGTACTCGCTGAGCGGGCTGGACCGGAGGGTCACGTACTCCAAGGACGATCTCGTCGACTACTCCCCGGTGACCGAGAAGCACGTCGAGACGGGAATGACCCTGCGCGAGCTGTGCGACGCCGCCGTCCGCTACAGCGACAACACCGCGGGCAACCTGCTGTTCGACGCGCTCGGCGGCCCCAAGGGCCTGGATGCCGTCCTCGAAGGGATGGGCGACGACGTCACGCAGATGGAGCGCCGCGAGCCCGAGCTGAACCTGTGGGCCCCGGGCGAGACGCGGGACACGAGCACCCCGCGGGCGCTGGCCAAGGACCTGCGCGCGTTCGTCCTCGGGGACGCCCTCGGCAAGGGTGAACGCGCACAGCTCGAGCAGTGGCTGCGGAACAACACCACGGGAGGCGAGCTCATCAGGGCCGGAGTGCCCAAGGGCTGGGCGGTCGGCGACAAGACCGGAGCCGGCCAGGGCTACGGGACCCGTAACGACATCGCGGTGGTGTGGCGCCCCGGCGCGGCCCCCGTCGTCATGGCGATCATGTCGAACCGCACCAAGAAGGACGCCAAGTACGACAACAAACTGATCGCGGAAGCGACGTCCGTGGTCACCGGCGCACTGTCGTAGCGGGAATGAGTAAAGCCCCCGCCGTCGAACGGCGGGGGCTCTACCTCCGGGTGCGCCGCCAGGGACTCGAACCCCGGACCCGCTGATTAAGAGTCAGCTGCTCTAACCAACTGAGCTAGCGGCGCGCGACATGAATATTACCTGAGGAAATGCCCGTCGCCGACCACGGTGCCCGGGGGCCGGCGGGCCCCGCCGGGCGCCTCGCGCGCCGGGGGACAATGGCCCGGTGAACAGCACCGCCCCTGATCCGGCACCGCATCCGGTCCCCGACGTCGCGGCCTATCTGACCGGGCGGTGGACCGTCGACCGCACGCTGGTCGACCTGGCCACCGGTCACCGGGGGACGTTCCGCGGCACGGCCGAGTTCCGGGCGGCCGAGGACGGCGCCGGGCTCGTGCACGTCGAGCGGGGCGAGCTGACCTGGAACGGTGCCGTCAACCAGGCCGGCCGGACGCTCGGGCTGCGCCCGAAGCCGGACGGCACCGCCGACGTCACCTTCGCCGACGGCCGGCCGTTCCACGATCTGGACCTCCGCGCGGGCCGCTGGACCGCCCGCCACCCCTGTGCCCGTGATCTCTACGACGGGACGTTCACCGTCCTCTCCCCGGACGAATGGCACCTGCGCTGGCATGCCGCCGGCCCCGCCAAGGACCAGCTGCAGTACTCGGTGTACCGGCGGCAGGCCGCGGACGCCGTGCGCCCGGCCACCGGCCGTGGCACGAATGCCGCCCCTGCGTAGGATGCGGCCACATGCACATCGTCGCCATCCTCGCCCTCGATGACGTGTCGGCCTTCGATCTGGCCATTCCGTGCCAGGTGTTCGCGCTCGCCCGCAAGCCCGACGGCACGCCCGCCTACGAGGTCAGGGTGTGCGCCGAACGGACGGTCACGGCGACCGCGGGGGAGCAGTCTCCCTTCCGCATCTCCGCGCCGTACGGTCTGGCCGGCGTCCGTGACGCCGACACCGTGATCGTCCCCGGCGTCGATCCGCACCGGCCGCCGTCCCCGCGCTCCGTGCGGCTCCTGCGCGACGCGGCCGCCGCGGGCGTGCGCGTGGCGTCGATCTGTACGGGGGCGTTCGTGCTCGCGGCGGCCGGGCTGCTCGACGGGCACCGGGCGACCACCCACTGGATGTTCGCCGAGCATTTGGCGAAGTCCTTCCCCGAAGTGGAAGTGGACCCGTCCGTCCTGTTCGTCGACAACGGGCACGTCCTGACCTCCGCCGGCGTCGCCGCGGGGCTCGATCTGTGCCTGCACATGGTGCGACGCGACCACGGCGCCGCGGCGGCCGCCCACACCGCGCGGATGACCGTCATGGCTCCGCAGCGCGCCGGCGGGCAGGCCCAGTTCATCGAGTACCGCGACCCCGCGGGCGACTGCGCCGACCTCGGCCCCACCCTGCAGTGGATGCAGGACAATCTCGACCGGCCGCTGACCGTCGCCGACGTCGCGGCCCGGGCCGCGATGAGCCCGCGCAGCCTCTCCCGGCACTTCCGCGCCCAGACGGGGACCACTGTGCTGCGGTGGCTGCTCCACCGGCGTCTGCAACGGGCCAGGGAGCTGCTCGAGACCACCGACCTCCCGGTGGAGCGGATCTCCCGGGCCGCGGGTTTCGGGTCGATCGAGGCCCTGCGGCACCACTTCGCACGGCACGTCGGCACCACACCGAAGGCCTACCGCGCGACCTTCCGGGCGGAGCCCGGCTCCTGACCGCCCCGGGAGGCCCGCTCCCACGCCCCTTCCCACGTCCCCACCGATCGGCGCAATGGCCGGGTATGGGTGATATGTACGGATAGGGTGCGGCCTGGCACCGACGAGTCGGCGACGGGAGGTCGGCACGTGGCGGGACGTCTGGCGACGCGGTCGCGGCGGTTGCTGCGGTCGCTGCTCACCGTCCACCCCGCCCGGACCCTCGTCCTGGCCTTCGCGCTGGTGATCCTGGCCGGGGCGGCCCTCCTGGCGCTGCCGCCCGCCGCCGAGCGCGGGGGCGGCACGGGCTGGGTCACCGCGCTGTTCACCTCGACCTCCGCGGTCTGCGTGACCGGACTGGTCACGGTGGACACCGGCACGTACTGGAGCGGCTTCGGCGAAGGCGTCATCCTCCTGCTGATCCAGGTCGGCGGCTTCGGCATCATGACCATGGCCTCGCTGCTGGCGCTCCTGGTCTCCGGCCGGCTGCGGCTGCGGATGCAGCTGACCGCACAGGCGGAGACGAAGAGCCTGGACATCGGCGCCGTACGGCGTGTGCTGCTCGGCGTCGCCGGGTCCACCCTGGTCGTGGAGGCCGGCGTGGGCGCGATCCTCGCCCTGCGCTTCCACTTCGGGTACGGCGAGGACGCCGACGACGCCACCTACCTCGGGTTCTTCCACGCCGTCTCGGCCTTCAACAACGCCGGCTTCGGACTGCGCGCCGACAACCTCGTGCCGTACGCCCGGGACCCGTGGGTGACGCTGCCGGTCGCGGGCGCCGTCATCCTCGGCGGGCTCGGCTTCCCCGTCCTGCTGGAGCTGGTGCGCCACCGGCGCCGCAGGCGCACCACGGGCAAGCGCAACTGGTCGCTGCACACCAAGCTCACCCTGCTCACCAGCGTGCTGCTGCTGGCCGTCGGCACCGTGCTGACCTGCCTGCTGGAATGGACCAACCCCGAGACGCTGCGCCCCTTCGACTGGGACGAGAAGGTCCTCAACGGCTTCTTCCACTCGGCGGTGAGCCGCACCGCCGGCTTCAACGCCCTCGACATCGGCGCCCTGCGGCCCTCGACGCTCCTGGCGACCTGCATGCTGATGTTCATCGGCGGCGGCAGCGCGGGCACCGCCGGCGGCATCAAGGTCACGACCTTCGCCGTCCTGGCCGTCGCCATGCTCGCCGAGGTCCGCGGCGAGCCCGCGGCCGAGGTCATGGGGCGGCGCCTGGGGCCGTCCGTGCTCCGCCAGGCCGTCACCGTCGCCCTGCTGGGCGTGGGCCTGGTGGTGGTCGCCACCCTGGCGCTCCTCACCGTCTCCGGCATGCCGCTGGCGGCGGTGCTGTTCGAGATCGTCTCGGCCTTCGGGACCGTGGGCCTGTCGACCGGCATCACCCCGGACCTCCCCACGTCCGGCCAGTTCATCCTCATCGCCCTGATGTTCGTCGGCCGGCTCGGGCCCGTCACCTTGGTGTCGGCCCTGGCGCTGCGCGAACGCCGTCGCCGCTACCAGCTACCCGAGGAGCGACCCGTCATTGGCTGATCACCCCAACCCCCTCCGCCGACGCCTGCGCCGCACCGAACGAGGCGCCCGGCGGGCCCGCCCCACCGGGGACCAGCGGATCGCCGTGATCGGCCTCGGCCGGTTCGGCAGCTCGCTCGCCCACGAACTGATGCGCCGCGGCTGGGACGTCCTGGGCGTGGACACCGACCCACGGCTGGTCCAGAAGCTCAGCGAGGAGATCACCCACGCCGCGACGGCCGACTGCACCGACCCGATGGCCCTCCAGCAGCTCGGCGTGCACGACTTCACCAGCACCGTCGTCGGCATCGGCACCGACGTCGAGGCCAGCATCCTGGTCACCGCCAACCTCCTGGAGGCGGGCGTGCCCAACATCTGGGCCAAGGCCATCAGCCGGCAGCACGGCCGGATCCTGGAACGGCTCGGCGCCCACCACGTCGTCCTCCCCGAGCACGACATGGGCGAGCGCGTCGCCCACCTGGTGGCCGGCCGGATGCTGGACTTCATCGAATTCGACGACGACTACGCCCTGGCCAAGACCGGCGCCCCGGGCGTCGTCACCGGGCTGCCCCTCGGCGAGAGCCACGTCCGCACCAAGTACGGGGTGACGGTCGTCGGCATCAAACGGCCCGGCCAGGACTTCACCCACGCCACGGCCGAGACCGTCGTCGAAGCCGGCGACATCCTCGTCGTCACCGGCAGGACGACGGCGGTGGAACGCTTCGCCGAGCTCGGTTAGGCCGCCTGCCCGGGCCGCGCGTCCGCCGTCGGCGGGGGCAGGGCCGAGGGAGCGGCGCCCAGGGGATATCTTGATGTCGAGCAATGTTACAGACGTGAAGCGGAGCACCCGGTGACTGACTCGACCATCATCTACACCCACACCGACGAGGCCCCGGCCTTGGCGACGTACTCGTTCCTGCCCGTGGTCGAGGCCTACGCCTCGACGGCCGGGGTCACGGTGGAGAGCCGGGACATCTCCCTGGCCGGGCGGATCATCGCCAGCTTCCCGGAGCGTCTCGAGGAGGGTCAGCGCATCGACGACGCGCTCGCCGAGCTCGGTGAGCTGGCGAAGACCCCCGGGGCGAACATCATCAAGCTGCCGAACATCTCGGCCTCGATCCCGCAGCTGAAGGCCGCGATCGCCGAGCTGCAGCAGCAGGGCTACGCGCTGCCGGACTACCCGGACGACCCGAAGACCGACGAGGAGCGCGACGTCCGCGCCCGTTACGACAAGGTCAAGGGCAGCGCCGTCAACCCGGTCCTGCGCGAGGGCAACTCCGACCGCCGTGCCCCCGCGTCGGTCAAGAACTACGCCAAGGCGCACCCGCACCGCATGGGCGCCTGGACGTCCGAGTCGAAGACGAACGTCGCCACCATGGGCGTCGACGACTTCCGCTCCACCGAGAAGTCCGCGGTCATCGCCGAGGCCGGCACGCTGCGCATCGAGCTCTCCGGTGACGACGGCTCCACCACCGTCCTGCGCGAGTCGGTCCCGGTCCTCGCGGGCGAGGTCGTCGACGCGTCCGTCATGCGCGTCGCGGCCCTGCGCGAGTTCCTCACGGCGCAGGTCGCCCGCGCCAAGGCCGAGGGCGTGCTGTTCTCCGTGCACCTGAAGGCCACGATGATGAAGGTCTCCGACCCGATCATCTTCGGCCACGTGGTCCGCGCCTTCTTCCCGAAGACGTTCGCGCAGTACGGCGAGCAGCTCGCCGCCGCGGGCCTGACCCCGAACGACGGCCTCGGCGGCATCTTCAAGGGCCTGGAGGCCCTGCCCGAGGGCGCCGCGATCAAGGCCTCCTTCGACGCCGAGCTCGCCGAGGGCCCCGCCCTGGCGATGGTCGACTCCGACAAGGGCATCACCAACCTCCACGTCCCGAGCGACGTCATCGTCGACGCCTCCATGCCGGCGATGATCCGCACCTCCGGTCACATGTGGGGCCCGGACGGCCAGGAGGCCGACACCCTCGCGGTCCTCCCGGACAGCAGCTACTCCGGCGTCTACCAGGTCGTCCTCGACGACTGCCGCGCCAACGGCGCCTTCGACCCGTCGACCATGGGCTCGGTGCCCAACGTCGGTCTGATGGCGCAGAAGGCCGAGGAGTACGGCAGCCACGACAAGACCTTCGAGGTCCCCGCCACGGGCACCGTGCGCGTCGTCGACGGGGCCGGCAACGTCGTCCTCGAGCAGGTCGTGGGCGCCGGCGACATCTTCCGCATGTGCCAGACCAAGGACGCGCCGATCCAGGACTGGGTCAAGCTCGCCGTCACCCGCGCCCGCGCCACCGGCGACCCGGCCGTGTTCTGGCTCGACGAGGGCCGCGCCCACGACGCGCAGCTCATCGAGAAGGTCCGCACCTACCTCGCCGAGCACGACACCGAGGGCCTGCAGATCGAGATCATGTCGCCGGTCGAGGCCACCGCGTTCTCCCTGGAGCGCATCCGCCGCGGCGAGAACACCATCTCGGTCACCGGCAATGTCCTGCGCGACTACCTGACCGACCTCTTCCCGATCCTGGAGCTCGGCACGAGCGCCAAGATGCTCTCGGTCGTCCCGCTCATGAACGGCGGCGGTCTCTTCGAGACCGGTGCCGGCGGCTCCGCCCCGAAGCACGTGCAGCAGCTCGTCAAGGAGAACTACCTGCGCTGGGACAGCCTGGGCGAGTTCCTCGCCCTCGCGGTCAGCTTCGAGCACCTCGCGCAGACCACGGGCAACGCGCGCGCCCAGGTCCTGGCCGACACTCTCGACCGCGCGACCGCCACGTTCCTCAACGAGGACAAGTCGCCGAGCCGCCGCCTCGGTGGCATCGACAACCGCGGCAGCCACTTCTACCTGGCGCTCTACTGGGCCCAGGAGCTGGCCAAGCAGACCGACGACGCCCAGCTCGCGCAGGCGTTCTCGGCGCTGGCCGCGACGCTGTCCGAGCAGGAGCAGGCGATCGTCGACGAGCTGATCGCCGTGCAGGGCCAGCCGGTCGAGATCGGCGGCTACTACCAGCCCGACGCCGCCAAGGCCTCGGCCGTGATGCGTCCGTCGAAGACCTTCAACGAGGCCATCGCGACCCTCGGCTGATCCGAGACGGCACCGCGTTCCGCCCCGGTCGGCACCCGCCGACCGGGGCGGTCCCGTATCACCGCCCCCGCACTACGGCCCGGCCTCCTCCACCGGGGCCGGCCCGATGCGCAGCCCGTCCGCGACGATCGTGTCGCTGGTGACGAGGGCCTGCTCGGCGTCGACGTCCGTCAGGAAGACGAAGGGCGGCACGACCGGCGGCACGGGCAGCGTGTCGGGGGTGAACGTGGTGCACACCAGGCCTTGGACGCAGCCGCTGAACCGGGTGAGGTAGAGCGTGACGTCACCGCTCAGGTGCAGCTCGGCCACGTCGAGGGCGAACTCGGCCCCGCCGTCGTGGGTCCGCAGCCGGTAGTCGGACAGCGAGGCCGCCCGCATGCGCAGCACCATGACCCGGCGCGGGCCGTCCGCGGTGCGCACCTCCTCGACCCCGGCCAGGGTGAGGCCGCTGGGGGCGAAGCGCGTGGTGGTCACCGTCGTCGGCGTACGGGGCGCCGTGCCGGCCGCGGGCACCCGGTCCGCCCGCTGGGGGACCGTCAGACCGGCCAGCAGCACGACGGGCAGCACGGCCGCGAGGCTCCTGGGCGGGCCCTCGGGACGCAGGGGGGCCGGCTCGGGGGAGTGCGGCCGCGGGGGCTCCGGCGCGGGCGCCGGCGTCCAGGCGAAGCCCATCGCGCCGCCCGCGATGCCGAGCAGCGCGCCGAGGAGGAAACCGCCGAGGTTGGTGGCCGCGAAGGACACCACCGCCAGGATCACCGCGTGGATGCCCACGTAGTGCCGGGTGTGCGGAAGGAACCACAGGAACAGCCCGGCGGCCGCCAGCGCGGCCCCGATGCCCAGGGCCGCGATGCCGCCGAGCCCCAGCCCGACCAGCACCGTCCACGGCGCGAGCGGGACGACGAGCAGTTCGGCGCCGCCCAGGATCAGCAGGGCCCCCGCCCAGAACGGGCGGGTGCGCCGCCAGCCGCGCAGGGCCCGCGCGAGGCGCACGGCGCGTGCCGTCGGCGGCGGGCCGGAGGGGCCGTGGCCCGGTGCCGTCCTCAGAAGCACGTCCGGCCGTCGAGGCTCACATCGAGGCTGAGCCCTTTGAGGCGGAAGTCGCCGCCGGTGGCGGACCAGGCGTGCGACTTCACTCCGGTCACCGTGACATCGGCGGCCTGCAGGCCGAACCGCCCCGGCTCGCCCCTGATGCCGGGCACCCGGTCCAGCGTGGAGGCGTCCCGGCCGATCTGCACGTCGCCGAACTCCGCGTCACCGGCGAGGTCCTGGCTGTGCAGGACCAGATTGCGCACGGTCACCTGACCGGCCTTGCCGCCGGCCGTCAGCTTGAACACCACGGTCCCCACGGGGGTGTCGATCCGGGCGGACTGGCAGATGTCCGACAGCCGGGCGTCGCCGATGCCGAGCAGGGCACCGGGGCGGCCCTCCCCGTCGGCGGCCCGGGCGACGTCGACGAACGAGACCAGCCCCTTGCTGGAGAGCCGGCCCGACGACACCTGAAAGGCCTTGCCCGACACCGCGAAGGACGACGCCAGCACGCCCTCCGCCATCCCGACGGACATCGCCGCGACGGCCGCCACGGCCGGGAGGGCGACAAGTGCCGCCTTCCCCCAGGCCGTTCCGCCCTCGGCCGGCCTCCGTCCGGTGCGGCTCACGGCGCCCCCTCGTCGGTCCCCGTCGGCCCCGCGTCGGCGCCAAAGGGTTGGATGCCCACAAGGGGGACGGCCACCCCTGCGCCGGCATCACCCACTCGAATGAGTTCGGGGGAATCGGGGGCATGGTCCGTTTGCGCCCGTTCCGGAAGGCAACTGATATCAGCGTCGCGAACGGTTGCTCTCTGCTGGGGAAAGGGCTGAGAACCATGGGCGTTGACGGCGATGCCGGCGTACCGGGGTAGCGGCCTTCCCGACGACTTCTACGCCCTGTGGCTGGACCGGACGATGACCTACTCCTGCGCCCTGTGGGCCGACGGCGACACCCTCGAGGACGCCCAGATCCGCAAGATGGACTACCTCGCGGCGCAGGCGGGGGCGGGCGGGGCCGCCCGTGTGCTGGACATCGGCTGCGGATGGGGCGGCACCCTGGAGCACCTGGTGCGCACCCACGGCGTCGGGCATGCCGTCGGCCTCACCCTCGACCGGCGGCAGGCCGCCCGGGCACGGCAGCGGGCGGCCCGCTGCGAGGTGCGGCTGGAGGGCTGGGCGGATCACCGGCCGGACGCACGGTACGACGCGATCCTGTGCGCCGGGGCGTTCGAGCACATCGCCGGACTGGAGCTGTCCCGCGAGGAGAAGGTCGCCGGCTACCGCGCCTTCTTCACCCGGTGCCGCTCGTGGCTGCGGCCCGGCGGACGGCTCTGCCTCGAAACCGTGGCCGCGGGATACCCGCCGGACGGCCCGCAGGCGGCCCGGGACGCGATGCTCACGGCGCTCACGCTCTTCCCCGGCGCCCAGCCGCCGGGCCTGGCGGAGATCCACGAGGCGAGTTCCGGCGTCCTGACGTGCGTCCGGGTGCGCAACGACCACGAGGACTACGCCCGGACCTGCCGCTGCTGGCTGGAGCGGCTGCTCGCCTCCAGGGCGCGGGCCGCGGCCCTCGTCGGCGACGAGACGACGGCGGACCACGAACGGTGTCTACGGGCGTCGGTGCGGCTGTTCGAGCAGGGCCACGCGAGCCTGCTGCGCTTCACCTTCCGGCGATGAGCGCGGGAGCCGCGTCAGGCAAGGCTCCGCCACCCCATCCACAACAGGAGCGGGGCGAGCAGGGCGACGAGCACGACCGACGCCGGGCGCCGCATGCGCGGTGAGCGCAGGGCGACGACCAGAGCGGGGCCGGCCGCGCTCATCAGGTAGAAGAGCCAGGACCGTGCGAGCCCTCCCACCTCGGCCCAGAGCATCATGGTGCACAGCGACAGCGCCGTGCAGGCCGCCACGGCACCGGCCAGGGGCCTGACGCGCAGGGCCCACAGCAGGATCACGAAGCCGGCCAGGGCCACCGCGATCCAACCGGCGATGCCCATCAGGGGATAGAGGGTGAGGCAGCCCTGGAGGGGGTCCTTCTCGCACACGCGGGACTCGGCCTCCTCGGCCCGGCGCAGTATCTCCAGGCCGGCCGCGCCGACGGCCGCGCCGCCGAGGGCGGCGCCCACGACCGTCAAGCGGTCGTCCAGCACGCGTCGTACCACGGAACGCTCCTCCCGGGCCGCTCTCATCCTCATCGCCCCTTCCTACATGCCGATCTTCCGCAGGGTGCTCTCGAGGGAGTCGGCGTAGAGCCGGGCGCCCTCCGTCTTCGGGTGGAAGGACTGTGCCGATGCCGGCTGTTCCTTCGTGCTCGGATTGTCGCCCGGGGTCTTGTCCGTCACGATGCCGTGCACGCTCTCCGGGTCGCCGCAGACGGCCTTGCCCTTGAAGAACTCCTTCGGGTTGGAGAAGGAGACGTTCGCCCCGGCGGCGTTGGCGTCCGCCGTCGCGTCGTCCATCACCTGGAGCATGAGCTCACCCATCTCGTTGATCCAGGGTCCTTCGGCCGTGCCGATGCCGATGATGCACTGGCCGCTCCTCTCCAGCAGGATCGGGTACCCCATGAGCACGATCCTGGCGTTGGGCGCCTTCTTGTGGATCGCTTTCAGCGTCTCGGCGACGGCGGCCCGCACCTTGCCCTTCATGACCTTGGGCTGTGCGTCCTTGAGCGCCTCGCCGTCGCCGTCCAGCGTGCCTTCCTGGCAGACCTCGGGAAGCCCGATGCCGCCGAAGATGCACTTGGTGATGATCTTCGAGAAGCGCGAGTCGTTGCCGCCGATGGAGATCGTGACGAGCGAGGTGTTCTCGTCCAGGTAGCCCTGGTCGAGCTGGGTCAGCTCGCCGTACTGCATCTGGTCCCAGGCGACCCGGCCGTTCTCGCCGCCCGGCAGGATGTTGTCGGTGGTGGCACCGGAGCAGGCGATCAGGTGGTAGTCCATGGAGGCGTCCCAGGAGTCCGCCCGGGCACCGATGGAGCTGCCGGAGTCGGCGAGCCTCGCCTGGCGCGACCAGGCGTTGCGGGAGCGGTGACAGGCGTTGCGGAGCTTGTCGTTGTCGCCGTAGAGGTCGGTCTCCTTGTAGTAGTCGCCGCCGCCGGACTTCGAGGCGCCCTCACCGGAGGAGTAGGAGTCGCCCATGGCGACCACGAAGTCCTTCGGCTTGGCGGACAGCTTCTGGAACGCGACCGCGTCCCAGGCGATGTCCTCGCTGCCGTCCCCGTCCAGCGAGTGGTTGTCGAGCGAGACCTTGGGTGTTCCGGAGAACTGGAACACGCCGAGGGAGACCCACTTGTTCTCCAGCGTGCGCTGCGGCACGACGCGGAACTTGGTCCCCTTGCCGGTGTCGACCACGTACTTCGCCTGACGGGTGTGCGCACCGTTGTCGGGCGTGTGGACCATCACCCGGGCCCAGCCGTTGATCTGCTGGCCCAGCGTCCAGGTGCCGGTGACCGTGAGGTCGTGGTTGTCGGTCACGGTGCCGCTGCCGCGGGTGTGGGCGAAGTAGAAGTGGCCGTTGTACCCGGCCCCCAGCTGGTGGGTGTCCATCTTGGACGGGTACAGCCCGGCGGCGCCCTCGTTGGTGGCGAAGGTGAACTTGAACGAGCCGTCCGAGGTCACATTGCCGCAGCCGGGGCGGGTCGTCGGCGTACCGGCGGGCAGCTCGTCGACGACGAGCGTTCCGGCGGGCAGGCCGTCCTTGGAACAGTTCGGCTTGTAGGCCTCGCCGTCCGCCTCCTCCTTGTACGTGTCGTCGAAGCGCAGGATTTCGTTGCCGCAGGCCGCGGAGTCGCAGTTCTTCCAGCTGACCGGCTGGTTCCACCAGCACTTGAGGTCCTGCCGGTTGCAGGCGCCGAGGCCGGGCGTGTTCTGGTCGTTCGGCCCGATCTTGCTCTTGTCGCAGTTGTTGGCCTCGGTGCAGAACAGGCCTTCCGCGGGCTTGACCAGTGTGCGCAGGGAGGGCGTGGTCCACCACGCGGGGCGGAAGCCGGAGACCATCTTGCCGGGGGACTCCAGGGCCTCCAGCGGCCGTGCGGCCCAGCCGAGGACCTTCTCCTGGTAGGGCCAGTCCTGGGGGTGCGAGGCGTCCTTGTAGCGGTCGCGCCCGTACTCGTCCTCCAGGAAGGGCGTGCGGTTGGCCTTCCAGAGGGGGTTGGCGGGGTTGTTGGTGAAGCCGACGCCCCACAGGCCGCCGTTCTTGGATGCCTGGGCCTTGGGGTAGTACCCCGCGTTGTAGGCCCACAGCGCGAAGAACCAGTTCTCCATGTACTGCGGCTTGCCGTTGTTGACGATCAGGCCGTCACGACGGGTCAGGTTCCACTTGTCGATCAGGATGTTGATGCCGCCCGCGATGTTGGCGGTGTAGTCCAGCGCCGCGGCTTCCTGCTGCGTCGTGGTGAGCGGCTTCTCGTCCTTCTTCTCCTTGCCGTGCATCCGCATGCCGTCGGTGATCTGGGTGATGCCGTAACCGCAGTCGGCCTCGGCCCAGTTGATCGCCCACGGGTCGGCCTGCTTGCCGTCGGGGTTGTAGTCGATGCCGTAGAAGTTGCCGATCAGCGAGTTGGCGGTGACGCCGGGCACGGCCATCCGCGCCGCCTGCCACATGTTCGACTCCTGCGCGGTGATGCCGAGCATCACCTGGGCCGGGACGCGGCCGCCGCCCTCGAGCTCGGCGCGCGGGAAGAGGGACTGCGGCTGGTACGCCGACATGCCCGTGTTCTTCCAGTTCGCCGGGCGGGAGATGTGCTTGTTCAGGTTGTTGGTGATGGCCTGGTCGACGGCCCACTCGACCTGGCGGGGCTTGGGCTGCATGGCCATCTTGCCCGGGTCGTTGCGGGGCACCGAGCAGTAACGTTCCGCCTCGACCGGGTTGTTGGGCGAACCGGCCAGGGCGCGCGGCGCGGCCGGCTTCTTCGCGCCCGGACCCGCGGCGAGGCTCGGCGAGCGCTCCCGGCCGGTGGCCGCCGCCTTCCCGGCGCCGGCCGGTGTGACCTGGAACCCGGCGGACTTGCCGGTGCCGAGCACCGTCAAGCCGATCCTGACCGTACGGGCGGTGAGCGCCTCGTCCGGCCGGATGCGCGAGTCCTTGCCGGAGGCCCAGACGGTGTCGGTGACGAGGGCCTCGCCACGGGTGGTGGCCTGCGCCTCCTTGGGCGTGCCGGACGGCCGCTTGACCGAACCGGGCAGCTTGGCCCCGGCGGTGGTCTCACCGGTGATGAACACCGTGCCGCGGGCGCTGCGCGAGAGGTCCATCTTCGTCAGCGCGCCGGTGGCCAGGACCGACGGCCTGGCCTTCTTCGCGTCCCCCTTGGCGATGTCCCCGGCGGTGACCCGCTTGACCTCGCCCTTGGCGGAGGCGGGCGTCGGGGCCGTGAGCGAGGGAGTCTTGGTGGCGGGGCGGTCGAGGTAGACCACGCCGCCGTCGCTGTCGGGCTTGAGCTGGAAGGGGATCTGGGCCGTCGTGGCGATGGCGGTCCGCTTGCCGGAGTCGTCGATCCGCACGAGCCGGGCGGCGTCCGCCGCCACGATGTCCTTGCCGACCGGGACGGCCGAGGTGATCTGGCCCTCGAGCTCGACGGTCTCGGCGAGCCTGCCCGCCGCGGCGTCGACCTTCAGCAGGCGGGTGGCGTTCTTGTCCTCTCCGCCGGCCTGGGTCAGCACCGCCGTCTCGCCCGTACCGCAGCCGGGGCTGAAGTAGGCCAGTGAGGCCTGCTGGTCGAGCTTGGTCACCTTGCCGGAGGCGAGGTCGACGACGGCGGTGAAGGCGCCACGGGCCATCAGCTGGGCCTTGTTGGTGAACGTCCGCGGCGCGTAGGCGACCACCGCGCGCTGACCGGAGCCGGTCACACAGGCGTTGCCGATCCACATGTCCGTGTCGAAGCCGGGCTCCGACAGCGATGCCGCCGTCCGCCAGGCGTAGCCGTTCTTCTTGTCCGCGACGAGCAGATGGAAGCCGTCGGCGTCGCTGCTGGTCGTCCAGGCCCGGTCCGCCGAGCTCTCCCACCCCTTGCCGAGGGTGGCCTTGCGGTCCGCCGGAGGCACCGCCGCGGGCGAGGGCCCGTCCTGCTGTACGGCCCGGGATTCGGCGGCGGGCGCGGACGTGCGGTTCGCCGCCCAGGACGCCGGCGCCTGGAGCGTCGAGGCGCCCACGGCCAGTACCGCTGCCGCGATGGGTATCGAGTGTTTTCTGCGTCTGCGCATGTAACCCCGTCTCGAATCACACGGAAAGGCGAGCGAGGCCACACGCTACACAGTGGGGAGAGCTCCGATAAAGAATTTCAAGTAATCCCGTGCATGCTACATGCGGGAAATCGGAATACGGAATTCGGACCTCCGAATGTGTTCGTTGCGGCAATTGCGGAGGATTTCGGCGGCATGGTCAACGTCACATCGGACGTTTCCGTGCGCGCCCGGTGACCGCGCGGCCCGGCGGGTGTCCGAATGATCACCACAAGGGGGTCGATGGAGTGATGTGAAAGGGTCACGCACCGCCGCAGAAGTAAAAGTCCGTATTCCGGTTCGCTGTTCGGGGCGGCCGCCGGGCGGGCGATTGTTCTACGCTCCGTCCTGATCGCGGGATTCGCCTTCCGCGCATTTCACGACCATCGCAATAGGGGGCGTACATGTTCACTTTCGCCAGGCCCGTCGTCATGGGTGCGGCCGCCGCCGTCGGCGTGCTCGGGTTCGCCGTGCCGCAGGCCCAGGCCGCCGACGTCACCGTGGCGCCCGGCGTCACGGTCACCGCCAAGGCCGACGCCAACACCCGCGCGATCGCCGCGGCCAACCCGGCAGCCGTCGCGGCGGGCACCAGCCTCTGCGGAGCGGGCTACACGCTGAACTTCGCCGAGCGCCTTCCGGACGCGTCCCGCAAGGGCACGCTGTTCACCTACGCCAAGCCGATCCCCCCGGGCGGCCACTACGACGACATTCCGACCTGCGCCATCTTCGACAACAACACCGGCTCGGCGAAGTACATGAAGCTGAAGCTGTGCTCCAACTACACGGCGCAGCCCTGCTCCGTGAACGAGGGCACCTTCTCCCAGTACGCGGGCCCGGTCTTCCAGAAGAAGGGCGGCTGCGGC
The DNA here is from genome assembly GCF_040641275.1 of Streptomyces sp. NPDC021096. Taxonomy (NCBI): domain Bacteria; kingdom Bacillati; phylum Actinomycetota; class Actinomycetes; order Kitasatosporales; family Streptomycetaceae; genus Streptomyces; species Streptomyces sp. NPDC021096. The sequence goes on from NZ_JBFADG010000021.1 coordinate 73,921, forward strand.
TACGTCTACGCGATCATGAAGACGTCCAAGGGCGCCTCCAGCGCGATCATCGACGCCAAGCGCGGCGCCACCCCCTGCGACTAGCGGTCGCCGGTACCCGCACACGCGCGAGGCCGCAGCCTTCCGGCTGCGGCCTCCCGTGCGTAGGAAGCGGTCGGTCCCTATTCGTTGGGCGGACGGCTGAAGCAGCGCACCGCCACGAAGCCGGCCCCCGCCAGGACCACCGCGCCCGCCCCGAGCGCCCCGGGCACGGCCGAGCCCAGGTCCCAGCCGAGGGCGAGCCTGCGGGCCCCGCCGACCGCGTGCGTGACCGGGTTGACCTGCGCGACCACCCGCAGCCAGCCGGGCAGGTTGTCGAGGGGGACGAAGGCGCTGGAGGCGAACATCAGCGGGAACATGAAGAACACCGAGATGCTCGTCATCACCTCCACCTTCCGCAGCCAGGCCGCGAGCGCGATGAAGACCCAGATCAACGACCAGATGACGAACGTCGAGAGCAGCAGCGCCGCCACCACGCCCGCCGCCCCGCCGTCGGGCCGGAAGCCCAGGGCGACCGTTCCGAAGGCGAGCAGCACGACCAGTTCCGTGAAGATCCGCAGAAGGTCGGCCAGCGACCGGGCCGCCAGCACCAGCGGGAGCCGCACGGGCAGGGTGCGGAAGCGGGCCACGATGCCGTTCTGCATGTCCTTCACGAGCCCGATGCCGGCGAGCTGGGCGGAGCTGATGCCGGTCGTCACCAGCAGGGCCGGCATCAGATAGTCGATGTAGGGCACGCCGTGGGGCAGCTGGGCGGGGCGCGTCATGCTGCCGAAGACCTGGCTGAGCAGCAACAGCATGATCAGGGGCTGCAGCAGGCCGAAGAGCGCGAGGCGCCGGTCCCCGTACATCGCCCGGATCTGCCGTCCGGTGAGCACCCACAGCTGGGTGGCGGGGCCGTTGCCGCGCCACGCGGCACGGTCGTGGGGCGCGCGGACGACGGTGTCCGCGACGCTTTCCTGGATGGCCAAGGGGACTCCTGGGATCTCAGACCGCGGTGCGGACGGCTCGGGACGCCTGGGTGAGCGCCAGGTACACGTCGTCCAGCGTCGGTTCCTTGTAGGCGAGTTCGTCGATCTCCGCCGCGACGGTGTCGAGCGCCCGGACCACCTCGGCGAGGTCGGCGGACGTGGCGACCGGCATGGACAGCGTCCGCCCGGTGTCCGCCATCGGCTCGAAACCCGCGGCCGTCAGCGCCGCGACGGCGGTCGCCATGCCGGTGGCCGCGGCGAGCCGGACGTGGACGGAGCGGCTGCCCGTCTCCGCCTTGAGCTCGGCGCTGGTCCCGGAGGCGATGACCTCGCCCTTGGACAGCACGGTGATGCGGTCCGCGAGCCGGTCGGCCTCCTCCAGGTACTGGGTCGTCAGCAGCACGGTCGTGCCCTGGGCCACCAGCTTCTCCACCGTCTCCCACAGGGCCATCCGGGTCGTGGGGTCGAGCCCGGTGGTGGGCTCGTCGAGGAAGAGCACGTCGGGGTGGCCGACCAGGCTCGCGGCCAGGTCGAGCCGCCTTCGCATGCCGCCGGAGTAGGTGCGCGAGGGCCGCCGGGCGGCCTCGGTCAGCGCGAACGCCTCGATCAGTTCCTCCGCCCGCGCCGCCGCCTCGCGCCATCCGGCGCCCAGCAGCCGCGCGATCAGCACGAGGTTGTGGAAGGCGGACAGCTGCTCGTCCACGGAGGCGAACTGCCCCGTGACACCGATCCTGCTGCGCACCTGGCGGCCGTGGGTGGCCACGTCGTACCCGGCGACCTCGACGGTTCCGCCGGACGCGGGGGAGACCGTGGAGAGGATGTTCACCAGCGTCGTCTTGCCCGCGCCGTTGTGCCCGAGGAGGCCGAGCACCTCTCCCCGGGCGACCTCGAGGTCGACGCCGTTGAGGGCGTGCACGCCGCCGAAGCTCTTGCGGACGCCGACCGCCTTGATCATCGGTTCGGACCCGGCGGTTCTGTCCTGGGACACGTCTTTCCTTGTTCTTCGGTACGTGGGTCAGGCGGGAGGGACCGTGAGCAGCGGCCGGTAGTGCCCGGCCGGGTAGGGCTCACCGACGGGCTCGCCGCCGGCCTCCACCCACGCGTGGGCGGCGAACGGGCTGGTGCGCACGCCGGTGCACCAGGTGGGCCAGGTGCCACGGGCCCGGCAGAGCAGGACCGTGGCGACGGAGCGCTGCAGACAGGCCTGGCCGGTGCAGCGCAGGCTGACCGAGGTCACCGCCTGCAGCGCGGCGAGCGCCTGCTCGGGGGTGGCCGGCGGGGCACCGCGCCGGACGAACTCCAACACGCGCCGCAGCCGGGCCGGGCTGAGCTCGGCGAGCAGCCGGGCGGCGCCCACGGCGGCCAGCGGCAGCAGACGCCGGTGCGGGGGCAGCCGGCGCCGCCCGGACAGGGCGACCGGCATGCTCACGGCGTGCCCTCCAGCAGACGGGCGGAGCCGAGCTGTTCCACCACGCGCAGGACGTCGCGCCGCGCCAGCTGCGGGTCGATGCGGTGGCGGTCGGCGAGGGCGGTGGCGATCTGATCGGTGCTCAGTCCCTCCAGCAGGCTGCGCAGCACGTGCGAGCCGGTGGGGTTGAGCTGCCAGTACCGTCCGGTGCGCTGGTGGAGCAGCACCATTCCGTCGTCGGTGTCGGTGCTGGCGACGTCAGGGTGCAGACGCAGGGTCATCGGTTCTCCGGAGGGATACGGGTCGTCGTGCGGCGCGGAGCCAGGTCTCGCAGCCGAGGAGGTGCTCCACCGCGATGTGCCGGGTGTTGTCGGCCTGGGGTGCCAGCAGCCGGTCGCGCAGCGTCTGCGGGTCGATCAGTCCGTCGGCGGCCAGCGCCGAGTCGGTGAACAGCTCCAGCAGCTGCGGCAGGTGCCGGCGCCAGCCGATGTGCAGGTCACGGCTGAACTCGCCCTTGGTGGACCGGTCCAGCACGATGTCGGGGACGATGCCGCGCATGGCGTCGGCCAGCAGCGGCTTGTAGCGCCAGGGCGTGGCGCGCTCGTGCAGCCGGACGGCCAGGGCGGCCTCCACGACGCGGTCGTCGAAGTACGGCATGTGCAGCTCGACGCCCTCGGCGGCGAACAGGCGCGCCATCTGCCGGTAGGCCGGGCCGGTGGTGCGCAGGGCGAGCAGGAACTGGTGCTGTCCGCGGTCCTCGGCGAAGGGGCGGACCTGCCCGGCCGTCTCCCGCAGCGTCCCGCGCGTGCTCGCCAGTACGTCGCCGGTCACCCATTCCGGGGCGCGCAGCGGTACGAAGCCCCACCCCAGCGGAGGGTGCCGTGAGGCGACGGACGGCTCGCCGAGGTGGTCGGCCTGCTCGTTCCACCATGCGGCGGCGGTGCCCGGCCGGGCGAGCTCGCCGACCGTGGCGGCCAGCGGCCAGCGGCTGAGGGCGCGGTGACCGCGCATGTGGCGCAGGCCCGTCAGGGGGCGGCGGCGCAGCAACCGGTGCAGATAGCCGGGGAACTTGACGAAGAGCTCGTCGCCGCCGTGCCCGGCCAGGTGCAGCCGTGAGCCGTGCTCGCCCAGGAGCCGGGCCGTGTGCACGGTCCGGGCGAGGGTGCGGGTGAAGGGGTAGGGCTGCTCGGGGTCGGCCGCCGCGGCCGGGTCGGCGAAGATCTCCGGCAGCTCGCTCTGCGGTACGACCAGGTGCTCGGCCAGGGGCAGGGACTGTGCGGCGCTGGCGGCGTAGAAGGCGTCGTCGTTGCCCGCCTCGGCCTCGCCCCACCGGAAGGTGAGCAGCTCGGGGGTGTGCCGGGCCGCGAGGAAGGCCAGGGAGGTCGAGTCCATGCCGCCCGACAGGTCGGAGCTGAGCCGGCCGTCGTCGGGCCGGCGGTCCGAGAGCGCCGTCGTCAGCGCCTCGCGCACCGCCTGGGCGCCCTCGGTCAGCGAGGTCCCGGGCTCCGGCGGCCACCACCAGCGGACCTCCCGCGCGCGGGTCCGGTCCAGCAGGAGGTAGTGGTCGGGGGCGAGGGCCGTGACCCCGCGCCACATGCTGCGCTCGCCCAGCGGCGGGGGCAGCATGCCACCGCAGGCCACCCGGGTCGCCAGCATGTCCTGGTCGACGGGGGCCCGCGTCATCGCGGCCAGCACGTCGGCCCGGTCGGCCGCCACCGTGACGCCCTCGAAGCGGGCATGGAAGATCCGGGTCACGCCGGTCAGGCTGCCCTGGATCCGGATGCGGCCGTCCACGACGGCCACGAGGTGGAAGCTGCCCGGCAGTGCCCGGGAGAGCCGGTCGACGTCGGCCACGGTGCGGACCCGGCCGGCCAGCTCGGTCAGCTGTCCGGCGGTGACCGGGCAGAACCCGATCACCGCCACGTGCACCGAACCCGCCGTCGCCAGAAGGACCTCGCCGGGTTGCCAATGGCCGATCAGCCAAGGGCGGCCCGACGGATGTGCCACCATCCGCGGTTCCTCGAACGGAGCCGCGGCGGCCGCGGGCCGGGCATCGGCCACATCCGGCAGGACGACGAACTCGGTGCGCGACATCAGCCTTTACCGGAAGTTGAGGCCGAAGCTGTCGAGCGGCTTGCTACCGAAGCCCAGCGTGTCCTCGGAGAACTCGCCGACCTCGACCAGGGCGGGAGCCTCGTACAGATCCGCGTAAACCTGCTCTTCCATCTTCTCCATGGAAAACCCCTCCTTGTCATAGCGCACTTGGGAACAGAACGTCTGTGCGCTTGCCGGACAACGTATCGTCGCTAAAGGATCAAGACAAGCAGTATCGCTGCACGTCACACGCACTACGGCCGGAAGCAAGCAGTCCGCAAAGTCGACGGCGCTTAGCATGTGTTGGACTCACTGCCGACAGACGGACGTGCGAGACGATGAGGAACGGACTGGGAATGCTGAACCGACGGCCCCCGTGGATAGGCGGCGAAATCGTCAGGTTCGGGGCGGTGGGGAGCCTGGGGTGGGTCGTGGACACCGCGGTGTTCAACCTGTGCCTGCACCTGCTGCAGTTGCAGCCCGTCCGCTCCGGACTCATCGCCTCGGCAGTCGCTGTCGTCGCCACGTATCTGGGCAACCGTTACTGGACATACAGCAGCCGGACCGGTGGCCGGCGCTCCCGGGAATTCGCCCTGTTCGTCCTGTTCAGTGGTGTGGGAATGGTCATTCAAAACGGCCTTCTCGCGCTGTCCCACTATGGCTTCGGCTATACCTCGGCCCTTGCCGACAACGTCGCGAAGAACATCATCGGCCTCGGCCTGGCCACCCTCTTCCGCTTCTGGGCCTACCGCACCTGGGTCTTCCGGCCCGCCCCCGCCCCCGCCAGCACCGTCGTCGCCGGAGCCGGGGGCAGCCCCGGGGACCGGGCGCGGGCCGGCGTCGAGCAGGCGGGGCGCGTCCACCGGTGACCCTCCCTCCGCGTGCGGTCGAGAGCGCCCGCCCCGACGGCGAGCCCCCGGCGCAGACCCCGCCGGGCACGGCCCGCGTCCACGTCGACGAGCCGCTGCTCGCCGCCCGCGTCCACCGGCCCTCGGACCTGCTGCGCTTCCTCGCCGGCCTGCTCGGCGTCGTCGCCGTCCTCGCCCTCGCCGGCATCGCCCACAACACCACCACCGGCATCACCAGCGACATCACCTCCGGGGCCACCAAGGTCCACGGCCTGTCCACCACCCTGTCAGGCCTCCTGGCGGGCGCCGCCGTCCTCCTGGTCCCCCTCGCCTTCACCGTCGAGCGCCTGGCCAGGCGCGACGGCATGCGCCTGGCCGACGGCGTCCTCGCCGCCGTCCTCGCCCACAGCCTGACCCTCGGCCTGGACTGGTGGGTCGTCGAAGGCGCCGGCGAGGGCATCCGCAACGCCCTCACCCGAGCCCCCCAGCCGGGCGGCGGCCTCACCGACCCCGTCCACGGCTACCTCGTCCCGGTCATCGCCTACATGACGGCGGCCGCCCCGCCCGGCCGACCCCGCTGGCGCATCGCCCTGTGGTCGGTCGTCGTCCTCAACGGCGGCACCGAACTGATCAGCGGCTACAACTCCCCGATGTCCCTGGCCCTGACCGTCATCCTCGGCTGGACGGTCGCCCACGGCACCCGCTACGCCCTCGGCTCGCCCAACGCCCGCACCACCGGCCGCAGCCTGCTCGTCGAACTCCGCAAGGCCGGCTTCCACCCCGCCACCGCCCACCGCGCCCCCGACGGGCCCGGCGGCACCCACCGCTACTACGTCGCCCAACAGCAGGGCCCGCCGCTCGACGTCCACGTCATCGACCGCGAACTGCAGGCCTCCGGATTCTTCTACCGCCTCTGGCGCCGCATACGGCTGCGCTCCGCCGCCGTACGCCGCAGCCCGCGCTCCCCGCGCCAGGCCCTGGAGCACGAGAGCCTCATCTCCTACGCGGCCGCCTCCGCCGGCGCCCACGCCCCCCGCCTCGTCGCCACCTCGGAGCTGGGCCCCGACGCGGTGATCCTCGTCTACGAACACGTCGCGGGCCGCACCCTCGACGAACTGCCCGACGCCGAGGTCACCGACGAGCTGCTGACCGGCCTGTGGGAATCGGTCCGCGCCCTGCAGGACCGGCAGATCGCCCACCGCCGCCTCACCGGCGAGTCCCTGCTCGCCGTCGCACAGGGCCCGGCCCACCTGACCAACCTCTCCCACGGCGACGTCGCCGCCGGCGACTTCGCCCTGCGCATGGACATCGCGCAACTGCTCACCACCTTCGCCCTGCGCGCCGGGCCCGAGCGGGCGGTCGCCACCGCCGCCGACGTCCTCGGCCCCACCCGGGTCGCGGCCGCGCTGCCCCTGCTCCAGCCCATCGGCCTGAGCCGCTCCACCCGCGCCGACCTGCGCCGCTACAACCGGGAGCACAAGGCCGAAGCACCGGACGGCGACGAGGGGAGCACCGAGGGCACCACCGGGGACACCACCGAGGGGGACCTCCTCTCCCGCATCCGCCGGCTCATCCTGGACATGGTCCCCGAGACCCCGGCCGCCCCCGTCCGGCTCGAACGCTTCAAACCCAAGACCCTCTTCACCGCCATCGGCGGCGCCATCGCCGTCTACTCCCTGCTCACCGCCTTCCCCGCCACCCAGATCGACTTCGCCGACATGAACGGCGCCTGGGTCCTCGCCGCCTTCGCCGCGGCGGCCCTCAGCCACCTGGCGGCGGCCATGTGCCTCATCGGATTCGTCCCCGGCAGGCTCCCCTTCGGCCGAACCCTCCTGGCCCAGATCGCCGGATCGTTCGTCAAACTCGTCACCCCCGCCGCCGTCGGCGGTGTCGCCCTCAACACCCGCTTCCTCCAGAAGGCCGGCGTCCGCCCCGTCCAGGCCGTGGCCAGCGTCGGCGTCTCCCAACTGGCCGGGCTCGCCTGCCACCTCGTGCTGCTGTTCACCTTCGGCTACATCGGCGGCACCGAGCAGGGCACGGACCTGGCTCCCTCCCGGACCGTCGTCGCCGGCCTGCTGACCGCCGCCGTCCTGGTCCTCACCGTCACGGCCGTCCCGCCCCTGCGCCGCTTCGTCGCCGCCCGGCTGCGCCCCCTGCTCGCCGGAGTCGTACCGCACCTGCTGGACCTCCTGCAGCGCCCCTACCGGCTGGCCGTCGGCTTCGGCGGATACCTGCTGCTCACCGCGGCGTTCGTGGCCTGCCTGGACGCCTCGCTGCGCGCCTTCGGCGGCCACGCGAGCCTCGCCGTCGTCGCCGTGGTCTTCCTCACGGCGAACGCGGTCGGCTCCGCCGCTCCCACCCCCGGCGGGATCGGGGCCATCGAGGGCGCGCTGATCGGCACGTTCGTCGGGCTCGCCCACGTGCCGATCGAGATCGCCACCCCGGCGGTCCTGCTCTACCGGATCCTCATCTTCTGGCTGCCCGTACTCCCGGGCTGGGCGTGCTTCGGCTATCTCCAGCGAAAGGGCGCCCTGTAGGGCCGTGGTCCGCCCGCTTCCGGTGAGAACGACCGCTGACCCCAGCACGTTGATCAACTATGCTGACCGGGCCGGATGTTGATCTACGCAATCGATCCGGACGGAAAGCCGAACACGACTTGAAAGGGCGGCGGATCATGTCGTTCCCAGCTGATCCCAAGCCCCCACACACGGGGGAAATCCGGCTTGAGACACCGCGACTGGAAGACGGTCACGCAATATGGCGTCTCGCCCGCGAACACGAGAAGACGGTCGACGTCAATTCACCGTACTTCTATATTCTTTGGTGCCGTGACTTCGCGAAGACCTCGGTGGTCGCCCGCTCCGCGGACGGCGTGTGCGGATACATCATCGGCTTCGCCCGGCCGGACGATCCGGAGACGGTGTTCGCCTGGCAGAGCGGGGTGGACGCCACCCTGCGCGGCAGGGGGCTCGCGCGGCGCATGATCGACCACATCGCCCACTCCGACCCGCGCTTCCGCTACCTCGAAGGCACGGTCACGCCCGACAATACGGCCTCGGAGAACCTCCTTCGGTCCTTCGCCCGCGACCATGACGCACCGCTGGAGCAGGTGCCGTTCCTGGGCGCGGAACTCTTCCCCGACGGCCATGAGCCGGAAGCGCTCTTCCGTATCGGCCCCTACCATGCCTGACCCCCACCCCGATTCCCCCTCCGGTATCCCCTCAGATCCCCGACAAGGGAGCGACATGACGGCAACGGGCGTATTCGAAGACCGCGAATCGGTGGTGCGCAGCTACTGCCGCGGCTGGCCCGTGGTCTTCGGCAGGGCACTGGGCAGCCACATGCACGACGAAAGCGGGCGCCCCTACCTCGATTTCTTCGCCGGTGCCGGGACGCTCAATTACGGGCACAACAACCCGCGCATCAAGGCGGAACTCCTCTCCTATCTCGCCGACGACAACATCGTGCACAGCCTCGATATGTACACGGTCGCCAAAAGGGAGTTCCTGAGCACCTTCCACGAAGTCGTCCTGGCGCCGCGCGGACTCGACTACAAGGTCCAGTTCCCCGGCCCGGCGGGCACCAACGCGGTCGAGGCGGCCCTCAAGCTGGCCCGCAAGTACACCGGCCGCCGCACCGTGGTGAGCTTCACCAACGCCTTCCACGGGATGACGCTCGGCGCCCTCGCGGTGACGGGCAACGCCATGAAGCGCGCCGGCGCCGGCGTCCCACTCGAGCACACCGTGACGATGCCCTACGAGAACTACCTGGGCGAGGGCACCGGGGACGTGGGCGGCCTGGCCCTGCTGGAGGGCATGCTGCGGGACAGCGGCAGCGGCCTCGACAAGCCGGCCGCGGTCATAGTCGAGACCGTCCAGGGCGAAGGCGGCCTCAACGCGGCCTCCGCGCCGTGGCTACGCGAGCTCGACGCGCTGTGCAAGCGGCACGGGATCCTGCTCATCGTCGACGACGTACAGATGGGCGTGGGGCGCACCGGAGCGTTCTTCAGCTTCGAAGAGGCCGGGATCACCCCCGACATCGTCTGCCTCTCCAAGTCCCTGAGCGGCCTGGGCCTGCCGATGGCTCTCACGCTGTTCCGCGGCGGCCTGGACATATGGGAGCCGGGGGAGCACAACGGAACCTTCCGCGGCTTCAACCCCGCGTTCGTCACGGCCACCGCCGCCCTCGGCTACTGGCGCGACGACGCGTTCGAGAAGGAGACCCTCGCCAAGGGCGAACAGGTCGGGCGGGCGCTCGCCGGGATCGCCGAGGCGAGGCCGGGCAGCGTGAGCGGCCTGCGCGGGCGTGGACTGGCCCGGGGCATCGTCCTGGCCGATCCCCACCAGGCCGCTGCCGTCTGCGAGGAGGCGTTCCGGCGCGGCCTGCTGATGGAGACCTCCGGGCCGAAGGGCGAGGTCGTCAAGCTCATGCCGCCGCTGACCACGACCGCCGAGGAGCTCACCGAAGGCCTGGAGATCCTCGCCGACTCACTGGACGCGGTGCTGTAGGCGGTGCTGCAGGGGGCCACGGAACGCCCCCGCGGAACCGGCCGCGGACACCCCCTCACGGGAAGGGGTGTCCGCGGCCGGTCGTTCCGCGTCAGCTACGGGCGGCGGAGGCCGCGGTGAAACGGCCGACCTTGCCGATCACGTCCTCGCTGTACAGCCGCAGCGACTGCTGCAGGGCGAACTCGGCCATGTACTGCCGGAACGCCTCCGGCGGTTCCTCGGCCAGGTTGACCATCCGCCGGTTGGTGACCACCGCCGGGCTGTCGAGGCGCCGCAGGGCGTCCTCCACCGCCGCGTCCAGCTCCTGCGGCTCCACCACCTCGTCGAAGAGGAACCCGGCGTCCGGCTCGGTGGCCCGGATCAGGCGGCCCCACAGCACCACCTGGCGGGAGATCCGCCCGCCGGCCAGCCGGCCCAGCCGCAGATTGCCGGCGCCGGGCACGATGCCCTCCTGCGCCGCCGGCAGACTGAAGTAGGTGTCGGCGCCGGCCAGGACCCGGTCGAAGACCATGAGCAGCTGGGCCCCGCCGCCGATGGCGAACCCGTCCACCGCCGCCACCCACGGCTTCTCGATCGTGCGGGACTGCCACGACCGGTCGTGGTCGGTCAGCACCCCGCGGATGATCTTGTGGATGTAGCCCAGTTCCCGACGCAGCAGGAAGTCGACCAGGGAGATCTCCCCGGCGTGCAGGCTCTTGAGGTTGATGCCCGCACTGAAGACGCGCCTGCCCCGGTAGCGGGGGTGGGTCATGACGCCGCCGCGCACCAGCGCGACGCGCACCGCCGGGTCCAGCAGCGCCAGGTCGACGGCCGTCTCCATGTCCTCGACCTGCCGGTTGTCCTCGGCGTTGAGGCAGTCGTCCCGGCACATCGTCAGATGCGCGGCGCCGTCCCGCCGTTCGAGCAGGACGGAGCCCAGGTCCACGCTCCCCGTGCGCTCGAACTCAGCCAGCAGGCCCAGGGCCCGCGGCGTGGGCCTGAGCATCGCGTCCATGAGGTGGGGACCGGAGACCGGCGAACCCAGCACCTGGCTCAGGAAGATGCCCTGGTCGATCTCGTGCCCTTCCTTGCCGGCCTGCGGACGGGCCCGCTCGGCCGCCATCCGCCCGGCGGTGGGCACCAGCCCGGGAAAGGCCGCCGCGGCGGCTTCGACCAGCTCCGCGAGGCGCAGATGGACCGTGCGTCGCTGCGTCAGCTCGTCGTACACCGCCTCGCCGTGCGTCCGCATGAACCGGCTGCGCAGCGCCCGGCCGCGGTTCTTGGCCTCGGCGGCCAGGGCGCGCTGCTCCGGGGAGCGGTCCGCGGGCTCGGGGAGCGACGCCAGCAGCTCGTCGATGCCGGCGGCCTCCTGTGCCAGGGCCTGGCGGGCCTCGGCGAGGCCGGCCGGCGCGGTCACGGTGCGACCTCGGCGGGCACCCGGCGCAGCACCCGGTCGCAGGCGGCGAGGTGGCTGCCCAGGGCGTCCTCGAAGCGGGTGGTCGTCGCGTCCAGCATGAGCTGCCGTCGTACGCCCAGGCCCTGGCCGGTCCTGGAGCCGAGGAGGGCGACCGTCCTCGCCAGCGCGGCCTCGGTGTCGTCCGCGACCTCGTCGACCAGGTGCAGGCCCAGGGCCTCGCTCGCGGGGAGGGGGAGGCCGAAGAGCACCGTGCGGCGGGTCGGGCCGATGCCGATCTGGTTGGCCAGGCGGTAGAGGGCCATGCCGGGCCAGACGCCGTTGACGTCGGAGGGCACCGTCAGCCGGGCGTCGGCGCCGGCTATGCGGTAGTCGGTGGCGAGCAGCGCCTCGAACGCCACGCCGCCGCAGTCGCCCGTGGCCACGGCGACCGTGGCGGCGTCCAGTCGCTCCAGCCTGCGCAGGGCCCGCTCCCACTTGTTGACCAGGGGCAGGCTCACCTCCCGGGTCCAGGAGTCCTCGGGGGCGCCGGTGACGTGCAGGACGGCGACCTGCGGGGCGCCGGAGTCCTCGACGCGGTCGGCGAGGGCGGTCAGCTCGGCGACCGTCGCCACCGTCAGGGGCCGGGCGCCGTCGACGCGGATCGTGAAGTCCTCGGCGGGCCGGGGGGAAATACCGGTGGGGTTCAACTTCTCATTGCCTCTCTGCTCGGTCACATCGTCACCAGCGGACCAGGGCGGTCTCGATCGTCGAGCCGGGTCCCATCGTCATCAGCACGCAGTACTCGCCCGGCCGGGCGACGCCCTCTTTGAGCAGCCGTTCGTAGGAGAAGAGGAAGGAACCGCTGGAAAGATTCCCGTAGTCGCGCAGCACACCCGTGGTGTGCCGCAGGTCGTAGCGCGTCAGGCCGAGGTTGACCATGACGGCGTCGATGACCTTCTTGCCGCCGGAGTGCACCAGCCAGTGGGCGATGTCGCTGCGGCGCAGCCCGGCGCCTTCGAGCAGCCGGTCCACGACGATCTCGGCGTGCGCTCCCACCACGTACGGCACGTGGGGGTCGAGGTAGAAGCTGAACCGGTCCTGCTCCGCGTCCCAGTCGTAGCGCATCGCGTCGACGGCGTCGGTGATGACGCAGCTGGCGAACTTCAGGATGCGCGGCTCGGGGACCGGCTCCGCGGCCACCGCGGGCAGTGCGGCCGGCGGCTCGTCGCGGCCGTCCCACTCGCCGGCGACCAGGGCCACCGCGGCCGAGCCGTCGCCGAAGAGGCTGTTGACGACGGACGTGCGCATGGTGCCGTCGAAGACGTACGCGGCGGAGCACGACTCGATGCACACCATGACCGCCAGCTGGCCGGGGTGCGCCCTGGCCCAGCCGTTCACCGCGTTCAGGGCGTTGAGCCCGGCGTTGCAGCCCATCCCGACGATGTCGATCCGGCTGCAGTGGCGGCTGATGCCGAGTTCGCGGATGAGCAGCGCGCTCAGCCCCGGGGTGAGGAAGCCCGTGGACGTCACGCAGCACAGGTAGCCGATGTCGGACAGCTCGGCGCCGGCGTCCTTGAGGCACTCCTCGACGGCCCGGACGCCCATGTCGATGCCCTGCGCCTTGTGCTTGGCGAGCAGTTCGCCCTGCTTCTCCAGCACGCGGGTGCCGTCCTCGCCCTGCGGGGGCAGGGTGAGGAAGCGCCGGTCGATCGCGCTGTTGAGGAAGATCGAGCGGATCCGCGGATCCTCGATCCGGAAGATGTCGAGCAGGTCCTGCTGGGAGTACGAGGTGGGGGGCACGGCGGTCCCCACCCCGACGACGCGGGCCACGCCGGGCACGTCGAGTGCGGTGTGCGGGGCGGTGGCCAGCGCACCGGGGTGCGGAAGGCCCGCGGTGGCGGACAGGGGGGTGGGCAGGTCGGCGGTCATGGTCATCGGTAGGTCCATCCCCACGACCTGCGCTTGCTCCGGATTACCGGAATGTAGTGTTCCATGGCTCCTCTTGATCGCGTCGCGCTGGTGTCGCGCTCTCGGTGGTGTGTCGGGAACTAACGGCCGGCGGACTGCTCACGGACGAAGTCCGCGAGCCGGTCCAGACCCTCCTCGATCTCCGGCGCCAGCAGATGGCTGAAGGACAGCCGGATCTGGTTGCGGGGCCGGGAGTCGGCGTAGAAGTGGTGCATGGGGGTCCACAGCACCCGGTGGCGCTGTGCGCTGAGCTCCAGCAGGTCGTCACCGGCCGGGAAGGGCACGGTGACGACGAGGAAGAAGCCGCCGCCCGGCGTGTTCCAGGAGACCTGCGGGGCCCCGTCCTGGCCGAAGCGCTCGGAGAGCCCCTTCAGCATCCGGCGGAGGTTGTCCTGGTACGTGCGGATCTCCCGCTCGTTCGCCGTGCGCAGGCTGCAGCCGTTCTCCAGCAGCTTGCCGCCGATGACCGCCTGCGCGATGGGCGAGGTGTTCACGGTGAGCATGCTCTTGACCTTCGCGAGCTGGTCGGCGAGGCTCTCCGTCCCGCCGCCCGCCACGGCCACCCGCTGACCGGCCACGGCGAAGCCCACCCGCGCACCGGGAATGCCCGTCTTGGCGAACGAGCCCAGATAGACCACGCGTTCGTCGCTGTCCAGCGACTTCAGCGTCGGCAGCCCGGCACCGTCACCGAAGAGACCGTACGGATTGTCCTCGAGGACGAGGAAGTCGTGCTCCTGCGCGATCCGCAGCAGATCCAGGCGCGTCTGCCGGCTCAGGCTGGCACCGCTGGGGTTCGCGAAGTCCGGGATCACATACAGCGCACGGGGATTCAGCCCCGCCGCCCTGGCCCGCTCCACGACGGCCACCAGATCGTCCAGGTCGATGCCCGCGCCCGACTCCCGGACGGGCAGGACCGGCATGTCCACGAGCTGCGCCGCCCCGTGCGCCCCCACGTAGGTGGGCGTCACCGCCAGCAGCACGTCCTTCTCGGTGCGGCGCAGGGCGCGCAGCGTCAGGTACAGGGCCTCCTGGCAGCCGACCGTCACCACGATCGACTCCGGGTCGGCGACGATGCCCTCGTCGACCCGCAGGTTCTCGGCGATCAGGCCGTGGATGATGCCCTTGGTCCGCCCGTACTGCAGGATCGTGCGGGTCACCGCCGCCTCGTCACCGCCCAGTTCGGACGTCAGGTGCCGGCGGAAGGTGTCGAGGTAGTGCGGGATCGCGTCGAGGTCGAAGTACCCCTCGAACGGGCGCCCGGCCGCCAGTGAGACGGCATCGGGGTAGCGCTGGGCCACCTCGTTGAGGAAGTTCATGGATTCGCTGACCGGTGATCCCAGCGAACCGTGCAGATCCATGATCTGCAGCAGGTTCTCAGATGAGCTGGACACGTCGGGCCCCCTTCGAGAAGGAATTGAGGATGTCGGACGAGATGGCTTCGGGTGCGCTGTCGGGATGCGCCGTCCGCAGGTCGGGACGGTGGGATGCGCCGTCCAGCTCCGCGAAGGAGCGGCGCCGCCCGCCGCCCGTCACATTGAGCAGGATCCGGGCGTCCTTCGGCACACGGCCGTCGAGAACGGCGTCGCGCAGACAGGCGACGGCCACGGCAGCGGCCGGCTCGATGTCCACGCCCTCCAGTTCCTCGAACATCGCCGACGCGGCCAGCGCGGAGGTCCGGTCCGCGACGAGCATCTCGCCCGCACTGTGCGTCAGGATGTCCCGCACCCCGCCGGCCAGGGAGAACGGCGGCGCGGCGTTGACCAGTTCCGGTGCGAGCACCTGGCGCTGGCCGTCCGGATGCGCACCCTCCGCCCCGGTCCACGCCTCGTGGAGCGGGGCGAACTCCGCGTTCTGGCAGAGGAACAGGCGGGGCATCGCCTCATCCCCGCCGGACGACGCCGACGCACGGATGATGCGGCCGGCCGCCTCGTACGTCGCGATCGCCCCGGCCCCGCTGCCGACCCCCTGGAAGTAGAAGTCCGGCAGCCGGCCCGTCTCCTCGTACGCGGTCAGCGCCACCACGGCCAGCCCGTCCCGGCGGCCGACGTTGCGGACGCCGCCCTCGGCGAAGAACTCGGGTGAGGACGCGACGAGCCGGCGGCTGTAGGCGATCGCCTGGTTGTACGTGGCACCCTCCAGCGCCACCACCTTCACGTGCTCCCCGACCTCCCCGGCGACCGCCAGGCCCGCGACGGCCCGCTCGGGAATCACCAGCAGGCACGGGAACGCGTAGTCCCGGCAGGCGGCCGCGAAGGCCGCCGCCGTATTGCCCGCGGAAGCCACGACCATCACCCCGGCATCCTCGGGGACGCGCCCCAGGACCGTGTACGCCTCCAGCTCCTTGAACGTGCCCGAGCGCATGCCGCAGTTCCGCTCGGGCCAGTAGCCGCTGAAGGAGATCCACAGATCCCGCAGCCCGAGCGCGCCGCCCAGGCCCTCGCTCCGGAACACCGCGGGCCTGCCGGAACCGGCCACCTCGCGCCGCACGGGCAGCCACTGGCGGTAGCGGAACACACCGGACGCGCCGGGATCGACGCCGAAGCCCTCGGCCTCGTACTCCGTACGGAGCATCGAATCGTCGCCGCACAGCGCACAGCCCGATCTCATACCGTCATCGGCCACCCGCGCTCCGCATCGCGTGCAGACGAGCGAGTAGTGATCACCGGAATTAATGACGTACCTCCTGCAGAGATCCCCGCCGGAGCGGGGAGTTTTCACGACTGGGCGCTGACGCGCGGTTGTGGGTAGACGCGCCGGATGCTCGAGCCCAGCCGGCCGACGTCCGCCCCGTAGACATGAAGGGAGATCGCGCGCGTGGAGCCCGAATTGCGCACGAGATGGATGTCGCCGGGGGGCGCGAACCCACCGACCTCGCCGGCGGAATTGACGATCACCTCGGTGGCCAGCAGCCGCTCGCCGCCGTCACCGCCGACGACGCGGTAGCGGTGCTCGGTCTCCTCGCCCTCGTGCACCCCGGTCACGCACCACGAGACGTGATCGTGCACCGGGGTCTCCTGACCCGGCAGCCAGACCAGGGCGACGACGGAGAAGCTCCCGTCCGGCTCCGTGTGCAGGACGTGCTGGCGGTACCCCGCCGGGTCGCCCTCGCACTGCGGCTGCGCCAGCAGCCCGGGACGGGTGAGGAACGGCCGCAGCCGCTCCGCCACCCGGTCCGCGGCCTGCGCCGGCGCCGACGCGCCCACCACGGCCTCGCGCACCGCCGCGACGAGCGCGGCGAGATCGCCGGTGAGCTGGGGGAGAGTGGCGCTGCCACCGTACTGCGGCGTCACTTGGACGACCTCCACATCTTCTGGACCAGATCAAGGTCGGCTTGGGAGAGGGACACCAGGGGCACGTCGGACGGGGTGTGCCCGCCGGCCTCCGGATCACGGGTGTGCTCGATCAGCACCCGCAGCGCCCGGAACCACGCCTCGGCCAGATCACGCATGTCGGCCTCGGCCAGCAGCTCCCCGGGCCACGACCACGTCACCGTCAGCCTCGGACCGTCCGCGTGGTCCTCGGTCATGGCGTTGACCGACAGCGCGTGCGGCAGCGGCATGCGCGGGTCGGCGCCCGTCAGACCGGTGTCCTCGGCGACCGGACGCCAGTCCCCGGCACCCGGGACACCGCTTCCGGCCCCGTGCCCGGCCCGCTCGCCCACCGCGAACCGGCCGAGGTAGTTGAAGCCGATCTGAGGCTGCGCCAGAGCGGCCAGCACCGGGCCCGTCTCCGGGTTGAGGTGGCGCAGCAGGCCGTAGCCCACCCCGTTGTCGGGCAGCGCCCGCAACTGCTCCTTGACCCGCTTGAGCGCATCGCCCACGGCCGGCCCGGCGGCCCACACCTCGTCCCAGTCGCCGACGGCCGTATCCAGGCGCACCGGATAGATGCTGGTGAACCAGCCCACCGTCCGCGACAGATCGGCCCCGACCACGGCCTCCTCGCGGCCGTGCCCCTCCAGGTGCAGCAGCACCGAGGAGTCGCCGCCCCGCCCCAGCCGCCGGCGCCGGTCGGCGACCGCCAGGGCCAGGCCCGTCAGCAGCACGTCGTTGACCCCGGCGTGGAAGGCCGCCGGCACCCGCGTGAGCAGGGCCTCGGTCTCCTCCACCGGCAGTGACATGGTGACCGAACGGGCCGAGCCGACCACATCGACCCGCGGGTCGAACGCCCGGCCGCCCAGCAGCGGGTCGTCGCCCTCCAGGACGCCCTGCCAGGTCGTCAGCTCCGCCGCCCGCGCCGAGCTGCGCGCGAGGGCGGTCAGCCCGTCGGCCCAGCGGCGCAGCGACGTACCGGTCGGCTCCGGAGCGGGCCTGCGGCCCGCCGCCAGCTCCGCCCACGCCGCTTCCAGGTCGGTCAGCAGGATCCGCCACGACACACCGTCGACCACCAGGTGGTGCAGCACCAGCAGCAGCCGCCCGGACTCGCGCGGACCCGCGTCGAACCACACGGCCTGGACCATCGCCCCGTCGTCGGGAGCGAGTCGGTCCCGCGCGGCCAGGGCCTCCTCGGCCGTCACCGCGCGCCGCGCCTCCTCGTCCGTACCGGCCACGTCGACCCGGCGGACGCACGCGTCGGCGCGCACCGCGCCCCGCTCCGCGATCTCCAGCTCCCACCGGCCGTCGCCGGCCGTCCGGGACAGCCGCATGCGCAGGGCGTCGTGGTGGTCCAGCAGCGCCTGCACGGCCGCGGTCAGCCGGACCTGGCCCAGGGTGGCCGGCACGCTCAGCAGCACGGACTGGTTGAACCCCTCCATCGGGCCGCCGCGCTCACGCAGCCAGTGCACGATCGGCGTCGGCTGGAGGGGACCGGTCCCCTCCAGCGGATCCTCCGCCACGGCCCCGTCCGCCTCGGCGGTGACGGCGACCGCGGACAGCGCCTCGACGGTCTTGCAGCGGAACACGTCCGCGGGCGAGACGACCAGACCGGCCTTCCGGGCCCGGCTCACCAGCTGGATCGACAGGATGCTGTCGCCGCCGAGCTCGAAGAAGTTGTCGTCGATGCCGACCGTCTCCAGGCCGAGGACCTCGGCGAAGAGGCCGCAGAAGACCTCTTCCTGGGGCGTGCGGGGCCTGCGGCCGGTGGTGAGGGCCGTGTAGTCGGGTGCGGGCAGGGCCTTGCGGTCGAGCTTCCCGTTGGGGGTGAGGGGGAGGGCCTCCAGGGTGAGGACGGTGCTGGGCACCATGTAGTCGGGGAGGCGTCCGGCGAGGGCCGCCCGGAGGGCGTCCGTCGACAGCTCCGCGCTCTCGGCGACGACGTAGGCGACCAGCCGCTTGTCGCCGGGCCGGTCCTCGCGGACGACGGCGGCGGCGTGGGCCACGTTCGGCTGTGCGGCCAGGGCGGCCTCGATCTCGCCGAGTTCGATGCGGAAGCCCCGGATCTTGACCTGGTCGTCGGCCCGGCCCAGGTACTCCAGGCTCCCGTCTGCCCGGCGGCGTACGACGTCACCGGTGCGGTACATGCGCGCACCCGTGGCGCTGTGGGGATCGGCCACGAACCGCTCCGCCGTGAGGGCGGGCCGGTCGAGGTAGCCGCGGGCGAGACCGGCACCGGCGACGTAGAGCTCGCCGGGGACCCCGAGGGGAGCCGGCCGCAGCCTGTCGTCGAGGACGTACGTCGTCAGGTCGGCGATCCGCTGCCCGATCAGGCTGCCCGACCCGGCGGCGGCCGACTCACGGGTGAGGGTCTTCCACGTGACGTGCACGGTGGTCTCGGTGATGCCGTACATGTTCACCAGCGCGGGCGCGTCGTCGGCGTGCCGCTCGTACCAGCCCTTGAGGTGGCCCGGTTCGAGCGCCTCGCCGCCGAAGACGACCAGGCGCAGCGCCAGGTCCCGGCCGAGCGCCGGGTTCTCGGCGTCGGCCTGCGCCAGCTGGTGGAACGCGGTCGGCGTCTGGTTGAGGACGGTGACCTTCTCCCGGACCAGCAGCTCGAGGAAGTCGGCCGGGGTGCGGGAGGTCCGGTGCGGGACGACCACGAGACGGCCGCCGTGCAGCAGGGGGCCCCACAGCTCCCAGACGGAGAAGTCGAAGGCGAAGGAGTGGAACAGCGTCCACACGTCGTCGCCCGTGAAGCGGAACGTGTCCTGGGTGGCGCCGAAGAGCCGCACCACGTTCCGGTGCGGGACGACCACGCCCTTGGGCCGGCCGGTGGAGCCGGAGGTGTAGATGACGTACGCGGGGTGGCCGGGCCGCAGGGAATCGCCCCGGCCGGGGTCGGTGTGCGGCAGGCCGCGCAGGAGCGCCCCGGTCGCGGGATCGTCCAGCACCACCCGGTCGGGACCGCTCCCCGGCAGGCGGGACGCGGTCCGCGCGTCGGTCAGCACGCGCACGGGCCGGGCGTCCGCGAGCGTGTACGCGATGCGGTCGGTGGGGTAGTCGGGGTCGATGGGCAGGTAGGCGGCCCCGGCCTTGAGCACGGCCAGGACGGCGACGACCAGCTCGGCGGAGCGGGGCAGCGCGATCGCGACGATCTGCTCGGGGCCGGTGCCCCGGTCCACGAGGTGGTGGGCGAGCCGGTTGGCCCGGCTGTTGAGCTCGGCGTAGCTGAGCTCCTCACCCTCGAACACCACGGCGGTGGCATCGGGCGTGCGGGCCGCCTGCCGCTCGAACAGCTCGGGGATCGTGACCGCGGGGACCTCGGGGGAGTGGGAGGTGTCGTTCCACTCGGTCAGGATCTGGTGCCGCTCCCGGTCGGAGAGGACTTCCACCTCCCCGACGGTCCGCTCGGGGTCGGCGACGACGGCTTCGAGCAGACGCACCAATCGCTGCGACAGCAGCTCCACCGTGGAACGGTCGAACAGTTCGGTCGCGTAGTCGGCCTGCCCCTCGATGCCGGACGGGCTTCCGTCGGCGGCGAAGCGTTCCGCCAGGGTGAATCCCAGGTCGAACTTGGCGGCGCCCGGCCCCAGCGGCTCGACGGCGACGTCGACGCCGGGGAGGCCGAGCGTGGCCGCCGCGTTGTTCTGCAGGGTCAGGACGACCTGGAACAGCGGGTGCCGCGCCATCGAACGGACCGGGCTCAGCACCTCCACCAGCCGCTCGAACGGCACGTCCTGGTGGGCGAAGGCCGCGAGGTCCGTCTCCCGGACCCGCTCCAGCAGCTCCCGGAACGTCGGGTCGCCCGAGGTGTCCGTGCGCAGGACGAGGGTGTTGACGAAGAAGCCGACCAGGTCGTCGAGCGCGTCGTCGGTACGGCCCGCGACCGGGGAGCCGATCGGGATGTCCGTACCCGCGCCGAGGCGGGTCAGCAGAGCGGCCAGGGCCGCCTGCATCACCATGAACACACTCGTGCCCTGGGCACGCGCGAGGTCGACGACCCGCCCGTGCAGTGCGGCGTCGACACCGAAGAACACGGAGCCGCCCTCGTGCGACGCCACGGCCGGCCGGCCGCGGTCGAAGGGCAGCGGCAGCTCCTCGGGAACGCCGGCCAGCGTCTGCTGCCAGTGGGCCAGCTGCCGGGCGACCAGGCTCCCGGAGTCGTTCTCGTCGCCCAGGAGTTCACGCTGCCAGAGCGTGTAGTCGGCGTACTGCACCGGCAGCGCCGCCCAGCCGGGCGCCGCCCCCTCGATCCGTGCGGCGTAGGCCGTCGACAGGTCCCGGGCCAGGGGCGCCATGGACCAGCCGTCCCCGGCGATGTGGTGCATGACCAGCAGCAGGACGTGCTCGTCCGGGCCGGTGGCGAACAGCGACAGCCGCAGCGGCAGGTCGGCGCCCAGATCGAACGCGAAGCCCGCGTCCCTCCGCAGCAGCACGCCCAGGTCCTGCCCGCCGGAAACCGCGGTCTCGGTGAACGACAGCAGCCCGGCGGCCTCGCCCGGCTCCAGCACCCGCTGGTACGGCTGGGCGTCGGCGTCCTCGGGGAAGACCGTCCGCAGGCTCTCGTGCCGGGCGACGACATCGCCCAGGGCCGCCCTGAGGGCCGCTACGTCGAGCGGCCCGGAGAGGCGGAGCGCCATGGGCACGTTGTAGGTGGCGCTCGGGCCCTCGAGCCGGCCGATGAGCCACAGCCGGCGCTGCGCGAACGACAACGGCAGCCGCCCGGGCCGGACCGCCGGCAGCAGCGACGGCCGTACGACCTCGCCCCCGCCCTCGGCCAGCCGGCCGGCCAGGCCCGCGACGGTCGGCGCCTCGAACAGCACCCGGATGCCGAGCTCAGCGCCCAGCGCCGAACGGACCCGGCTGATCAGACGCGTGGCGAGCAGCGAGTGCCCGCCGAGCTCGAAGAAGCTGTCGTCGATGCCGACCCGCTCCACGCCCAGCACCTCGGCGAACAGCCCGCACAGCACCTCCTCCCGCGGCGTCCGCGCCTCACGGCCCCCGGCCAGCGCGTCGAAGTCCGGCGCGGGCAGGGCAGCGCGGTCGAGCTTGCCGTTCGGGTTCAACGGCAGCGCGTCCAGCACCACCACGGCGGCCGGGACCATGTACGCGGGGAACCGGTCCATCAGATAGGCCCGCAGCTCCCGCGCGTCGAGCGGGACCGCACCCGAATCCGCGCCGGCCGCCGGCGCGGGCACCGCGTAGGCGATCAGCCGCTGGTCGCCCGGGACGTCCTCGCGGACCCGCGCCACGGCACGGGAGACCCCCGGATGCTGCGCCAGCACCGACTCGATCTCGCCGAGCTCGATCCGGAAGCCGCGCACCTTCACCTGGTCGTCCGCACGGCCCAGGCACTGCAGCAGGCCGTCGGCCGTCCACCGGGCGACGTCCCCGGTCCGGTACATCCGCTCACCCGGACCGCCGAACGGATCCGCCACGAACCGCTCCGCGGACAGCCCCGGACGCCCGATGTACCCGCGCCCCACCTGGGCGCCCGCGACGTACAGCTCACCCGCCATGCCCGGCGGCACCGGCCGCAGCCCGTCGTCGAGCACATAGACGCGGGTGTTCCACATGGGCCGGCCGATCGGCACCGGACCCGTGACGTCGAGCGGCCGCCCGACCTCGATCGGATTGTCCAGGCAGCCCACGGTCACCTCGGTCGAACCGTAGTGATTGACCACGGCGGCGTCCGGATGGGCGGCGCGCCAGGCCTGGAGCCGCTCCACCGAGATGCCCTCGCCGCCGATCATGAGCTGCCCCGCCCACGACCCCGACAACCTGTCGGCCAGCAGCGGCAGATGGCTGGGCGTGACCTTGAGGAACGTGAAGTCCCCGAAATCCTCCGCCGCGACGTTCTCGATCGCCGACACACGGACACAGCCGCCGACGGTGAGCACGGCGTGCAGCGTCGTCACGATCGCCCCGAACGCGAACGAGGCGTGCAGAAGCACGGTGCCCTTCACACCCGGGTACGCGCTCCAGCACCGCACCGTGTAGTTCGTCAGGCTGTGGTGCTCGACCACGACGCCCTTGGGCAGGCCCGTCGAGCCGGACGTGTAGATGAGGTACGCCGGGTGGGACAGCGACAACGGCGCCGTGCGCTCCGCGTCGGTCACATCCGTACCGGCGAGCGAGGCCAGGCTCGCCACGGTCGCCGGGTCGTCCAGCACGACCTGCCGGGGACCGTCGGCGGGCAGCAGCCCCGCCGCCCCGCGAACCGTCAGCACACACGCCGGAGCCGCGTCCTCCAGCATGAACGCCACGCGCTCCGCCGGATACTCAGGATCGATGGGCAGATAGGCGGCCCCGGCCTTCAGCACGGCCAGCAGCGCCACGACCATCTTCTCCGAGCGGGGGAAGGCCAGCGCCACCACCCGCTCCGGACCGATGCCCATGCCGACCAGCAGCCGCGCCAGCCGGTTCGCCTGCTCGTTCGCCTCGGCGTAGCTCAGCACCGTGTCCTCGAACACGAGCGCCGGCGCATCGGGCGTACGGGCCACCTGCTCCTCGAACAACGCCGGAACCGTCGCCGCCGGCACCTCGTGCCGGGTGTCGTTCCACTCCACCAGCAGCCGGTGGCGCTCGTCCTCGGACAGCACCTCCACCCGGCTCAGCGGCGCGTGCGGATCGGCGACCACCGCCGCCAGCAGCCGCTCGAAGCGGCGCGCCATCGTCTCCACCGTGCCCTGGTCGAACAGGTCCTTCGCGAAGTCGAAGGTCCCCGAGAGCCCCGTCGCGGCACCGTCGGCGCCCCGCTGCTCACTGACGTGCACACCGAGGTCGAACTTGGACCGGATGGCGGCCACGTGCTCCATGCCGACGCTCAGCCCCGGCAGCTCCAGCACCGCCTCGGCGTTGTTCTCGAACCCGAACATCACCTGGAAGAGAGGGTGCCGGGCCATCGAGCGCGTGGGGTTGAGCGCCTCCACCACGTGCTCGAACGGGACGTGCTGATGCGCGAAGGCGGCCAGGTCCACCTGACGGACCCGCTCCAGCAGATCGGCGAAGCTCGGCCTGCCGGACGTGTCGACGCGGAACACCAGCGTGTTCGAGAAGAAGCCGACGAGGTCGTCGAGCCCGTCGTCGGTCCGGCCGGCGACCGGCGAGCCGATCGGGATGTCCTCACCCGCGCCGAGGCGGGTGAGCAGCGCCGCGAGGGCGGCCTGCATCACCATGAACACCGTGGACCGGTGCTCCGCCGCCAGGTCCAGCAGCCCCTGGTGAACGGCGGCGTCGACCGTGAAGGAGGCCGTACCGCCCTCGTACGACGCCACGGCGGGACGCGGCCGGTCGGCCGGAAGCTGAAGCTCCTCGGGGGCACCGGCGAGGGCCTGCTGCCAGTGGGCGAGCTGTCGGGCGATCAGGCTCTCGGGGTCGTTCTCGTCGCCGAGGAGTTCACGCTGCCAGAGCGTGTAGTCCGCGTACTGCACGGGCAGCGGTGCCCAGGCGGGCGCACGGCCGTGAAGGCGCGCGGCGTACGCGGCGGAAAGGTCCTTGGCCAGGGGCGCCATGGACCAGCCGTCTCCGGCGATGTGGTGCATGACGAGCAGGAGTACGTGCTGGTCGGGGCCGGTGGTGAAGAGGCGGGCGCGGAGGGGGAGGTCGGTGGCGAGGTCGAATCCGCGGGTGGCCTCGGCGGCGAGCAGCGCGGGGAGCTCGGCGGCGTCGACCGGGGCGATGCCGAGGACGGGGCCGAGGTCGCTGGCGTCGAGGATGCGCTGGTAGGGCTGTCCGTCGGTGTCCTCGGGGAAGACGGTGCGCAGGCTCTCGTGCCGGGTGACCACATCGTGGAGGGCTGCCTGCAGTGCCTGCTCGTCGAGGGTGCCGGTGAGGCGGACGGCGAGCGGCATGTTGTAGGTGGCGTTCGGCCCCTCGAGCTGGCTGATGAACCACAACCGGCGCTGCGCGAACGACAACGGCAGGCGCTCGGGGCGGACTTCCGCCGGCATCAGCGCCGGGTGTGCCGCCTCCGAGCCTTCGGTGAGTTGGTCGGCGAGGCCGGCGGCGGTGGGGGTTTCGAAGAGGGTGCGGATGGCGAGTTCGGTGCCGAGGGTGGTGCGGATGCGGCTGATGAGGCGGGTGGCGAGGAGGGAGTGGCCGCCGAGTTCGAAGAAGTTGTCGTCGATGCCGACGGTGTCGAGGCCGAGGACTTCGGCGAAGAGAGCGCAGAGGGCTTCTTCGTGGGGGTTGCGGGGTGTGCGGTTGGTGGTGAGGGCGGCGTAGTCGGGTGCGGGGAGGGAGGCGCGGTCGAGCTTGCCGTTGGGGGTGAGGGGGAGGGCGTCGAGGGTGAGGACGGTGCCGGGGACCATGTAGTCGGGGAGACGCCCGGCTATGGCCGAGCGGAGAGCATCGGAGGTCGGCTCCGCACCCTCGTCCGGGACGACGTAGGCGACCAGCCGCTGGTCACCCGGCAGGTCCTCACGCACCAGCACGACCGCCTGGGCGACGTGGGGGTGGGCGGTGAGGGCGGCTTCGATTTCGCCGAGTTCGATGCGGAAGCCCCGGAGTTTGACCTGGTGGTCGGTGCGGCCGAGGTATTCGAGGGTTCCGTCGGTGCGGTGGCGTACGAGGTCGCCGGTGCGGTACATGCGTGCGCCGGTGAAGGGATCCGCTATGAACCGTTCCGCGGTGAGGGCGGCCCGGTTGAGGTAGCCGCGTGCGAGTCCGGTGCCGGCGAGGTAGAGCTCGCCGGGGGTGCCGGGCGGGACGGGCTGGAGGCGGTCGTCGAGGACGTAGGTGCTTGTGTTCCAGATGGGTGCGCCGATGGGGACGGTGGTGGTGCTGCTGTCTTCGGTGCGGCATTCCCATTCGGTGACGTCTACGGATGCTTCGGTGGGGCCGTAGAGGTTGTGGAGCGGGGTGGTGGCGAGGGTGTTGCGGAACTGGGCCTGCACGGGGCCGGGGAGTGCTTCGCCGCTGGCGAAGACGTGGCGGAGCGTGGTGCAGCGGCCGGCGTCCGGGTGGGCCAGGAAGGTCTGGAGCATGGACGGCACGAAGTGCGTGACCGTGACCTGCTGCTTACGTATGAGGCCGGTGAGGTAGGCGGGGTCCTTGTGGCCGTCGGGCTTGGCGACGACGAGGCGGGCGCCGGTGATCAGGGGCCAGAAGAACTCCCAGACCGAGACGTCGAAGCTGGAGGGCGTCTTCTGCAGGACTCGGTCGTCGGCGGTGAGTTCGTAACGCGACTGCATCCACAACAGACGGTTGACGATTCCGCTGTGGGGGACGACCACGCCCTTGGGGCGGCCGGTGGAGCCGGAGGTGTAGATGACGTAGGCGGGCTGACCAGGACGCAGGGACCGGTCGGGGTTGTCGACGGTGTCGGCCGTGGTGGTGCCGGCGTGGTCGTCGAGGACGATCACGGGGACATCGGACCGGGGGATCACCGGCAGGGTCTGCGTGTCGGTGATGACGCAGGCAGGTGCAGCGTCGCCGAGCATGTAGGCGATGCGGTCGGCCGGGTAGTCCGGGTCGACGGGCAGGTACGCCGCACCGGCCTTGAGCACGGCCACGAGCGAGACGATCAGCTCGACGGAGCGGGGCAGCGCGATCGCGACGATCTGTTCCGGGCCGGTGCCCGTGCCGATGAGGCGATGGGCGAGCTCGTTGGCCCGGCTGTTGAGCTCGGCGTAGGTGAGTTCCTCGCCCTCGAAGACCACGGCAGTGGCGTCAGGGGTACGGGCTGCCTGCTGCTCGATGAGGTCGGGCAGAGTGGTCTCCGGGACCTCATGGAACGTGTCGTTCCACTCGGTGAGCAGCTGCTGCCGCTCCTCGCCGGAGAGGATCTCCACTCGTCCGATGGGCCGCTCGGGGTCGGCGACGACGGCGTCGAGCAGCCGCACGAGCCGCTTCGCCACCAGCTCCACGGTGGCCGCGTCGAAGACGTCCGCGGCGTATTCCACATGCCCCTCGACACCCGCCGGGCTGCCGTCCGCGGCGAAGGACTCACCGAGGTGGAACCCGAGGTCGAACTTGGCGGCCACCATCTCCAGCGGTTCGAGGCCGACGTCGATGCCGGGCAGGTCGAGGCCGGCGGCGGTGTTGTTCTGGAAGGCCAGCATGACCTGGAACAGCGGGTGCCGGGCCATGGACCGGGTCGGGTTGAGGACCTCGACGAGCCGCTCGAAGGGCAGGTCCTGGTGGGCGTAGGCCGCGAGGTCGGTCTCCCGGACCCGCTCCAGCAGCTCCCGGAACGTCGGGTCGCCCGAGGTGTCCGTGCGCAGGACGAGGGTGTTGACGAAGAAGCCGACGAGATCGTCCAGCGCCACGTCGGTACGGCCGGCGATGGGCGAGCCGATGGGGATGTCCGTGCCCGCGCCGAGGCGGGTCAGCAGGGCGGCGAGGCCGGCCTGCATCACCATGAACACGCTCGTGCCCTGGGCACGTGCGAGTGCCGCGATCCGCCCGTGCAGCTCCGCGTCCAGCCCCAGCGGCACCGAGCCGCCCTTGTGCGAGGCGACGGCCGGGCGGGGCCGGTCGAAGGGGAGCCGCAGCTCCTCCGGAACGCCCTCCAGAGTCTTCCGCCAATACGTGACCTGGTTGGAGACGACGCTCTCGGGGTCGTCCTCTTCGCCGAGGAGTTCACGCTGCCAGAGCGTGTAGTCCGCGTACTGCACCGGCAGTTCGTCCCATGAGGGGGCCAGGCCCCCGGTCCGCGCCGCGTACGCCGAGGACAGGTCCCGGGCCAGGGGCGCCATGGACCAGCCGTCCGCGGCGATGTGGTGCAGCACCAGCAGCAGGACGTGCTCGTCCGGACCCTTGGCGAACAGCCACGCGCGCAGGGGCAGGTCGTGCGCCAGGTCGAACTCGCAGCGTGCCGCGCGCTCCAGCGCCGACGTCAGCTCCTGCTCGTCGGCGACCTCCGCCCTGACGAACGCCAGCAGCCCGGCCGCCTCGGCCTGCCCCAGGATCCGCTGGTACGGCTCCCCCTCCGGCCCCTCGGGGAAGACGGTCCGCAGGCTCTCGTGCCGGTCGACGACATCACCCAGGGCCGCCTGCAGGGCGTCGTGGTCCAGCGCACCGGACATACGCACCGCGAGCGGTCCGTTGTACGTGGCGCTCGGGCCTTCCAGTCGGCTGATGAACCACAGCCGCCGCTGCGCGAACGACAAAGGAATCATGTCATCTCCTTCATTTTTGAACCCACATCGCGCGTGGGCCCAAAGGGCGGTACAAAACGGCGAACAGGCTTGGTGCCGTTCTGCCGGCACACGGAACGAACCACTGCTTTTGTCGGTCTTCGCTGCGTCAGTCGGGCCTGCGCATCCGCCGCAGTGCCGGGCGACGGGCCTGGCCGGACGCCGGGAGCCGCCCGGCCAGACCGGCCACTGTCGGCGCCTCGAACAGTTCACGGATCTGCAGTTCCACACCGAGGGCCGCCCGCACCTGGCTGACGAGGCGCGTGGCGAGCAGTGAGTGCCCGCCGAGGTCGAAGAAGCTGTCGTCGATGCCGACCCGCTCCAGGCCGAGCACCTCGGCGAACAGCCCGCACAGGATCTCCTCCTGCGGCGTGCGCGGACGGCGCCCGGTGGAGAGGGCCTCGAAGTCGGGAGCGGGCAGGGCCTTGCGGTCCAGCTTGCCGCTCGGCGACAACGGCAGGGCGGGCAAAACCATGACCGCGGCCGGAACCATGTACTCCGGCAGTCGTCCGGCCACCGCCGCGCGCAGCTCGGCCGGCGCCGGACGGGCGTCGCCGGCAGGCACGACGTAGGCGACGAGCCGCTTGTCGCCCGGCCGGTCCTCGCGTGCGACGACGGCCGCGTGGGCGACCTGCGGCTGCGCGGCGAGGACGGCCTCGATCTCGCCCAGTTCGATGCGGAAGCCCCGGATCTTGACCTGGTCGTCGGCCCGGCCGACGTACTCCAGGTTTCCGTCGGCGCGTCGGCGCACCACGTCACCGGTCCGGTACATCCGCTCGCCCGGGTCCCCGAACGGGTCGGCCACGAAGCGGTCCGCGGTCAGGGCGGGGCGCTTGAGGTAGCCGCGCGCCAGGCCCACTCCCGCGATGTACAGCTCACCCGCCACGCCCACGGGCACCGGACGCAGCCCGCCGTCGAGCACGTACACCCGCGTGTTCCAGACGGGGACGCCGATCGGGACCGAGACGTCGGCCCGGCCCTCGTCCCGGCACTCCCATTCCGTCATGTCGACCGTCGTCTCGGTCGGGCCGTAGACGTTGTGCAGCGGAACGTCGAGCGCCTTGAAGAAATCCGTCTGCAGCGAGGAGGGGACCGCCTCGGCACCCACGAAGACGTGGCGCAGCGAGGTGCATTCGCCGACGCCCCGGGCGGTGAGGAACGCCTGCAGCATCGAGGCCGGGAAGCCCGCGATCGTCACCTTGCTGTCGCGGATCAACGCACTGATGTACGCCGGGTCCTTGTGCCCGTCCGGCTTGGCGAGCACCGTCACCGCCCCGGTGATCAGCGGCCAGAACAGCTCGCGCACCGAGCCGTCGAAGCTCGACGGCAACTGCTGGAGCACCCGGTCGTCGGTGGTGAGTTCGTACCGCGCCTGCATCGCCAGCAGGCGGTTGACGATTCCGCTCTGCGGGATCACCACGCCCTTGGGCCGGCCGGTGGAGCCGGAGGTGTAGATGACGTAGGCGGGGTGGTCGGGGTGCGCGGTCCGTTCGGGGTCGCTGTCGGTACGGGCCGCGAGTCCGGCGGCGGTGCCGGGGTCGTCGAGGACGATCACGGGAGCGGTGGTGGACCCGACGACGGGCAGGGTCTGTGTGTCGGTGATGACGCAGGTGGGTGCCGCGTCGCCGAGCATGTAGGTGATGCGGTCGGCCGGGTAGTCCGGGTCGACGGGCAGGTACGCCGCCCCGGCCTTGAGCACGGCCATGAGCGCGACGAGCATCTCGGGCGAGCGGGGCAGAGCGACGGCGACGATGTGCTCGGGGCCGGTGCCCGTGCTGATGAGGTGATGGGCGAGCTGGTTGGCGCGGGCGTTGAGCCGGGCGTAGGTGAGGGCCTTGCCCTCGAAGAGCACGGCGGTGGCGTCGGGAGTACGGGCCGCCTGCTGCTCGAACAGCTCGGGGATGGAGGTCCGCGGAATGTCGCGGCGGGTGTCGTTCCATCCGGTGAGGAGCTGGTGTCGCTCCTGGTCGGAGAGGATCTCCAGCTGTCCGACGGTGGTGGTGGGGTCGGTGACGACGGCTTCGAGCAGTCGGACCAGTCGCTGCGAGAGCAGCTCGACGGTGGAGCGGTCGAAAAGGTCCGTCGCGTAATCGGTGCAGCCGTCCATGCCCGCCGGGGCGCCGTCCGGAGTGAAGCGCTCCGTCAGCGTGAGACCGAGGTCGAACTTGGCGGTGGTGAGATCGAGGGGCTCGAGGCCGAAGTCGACGCCCGGGAGGTCGAGACCGGCCTCCGTGTTGTTCTGCAGGGTCAGCATGATCTGGAAGAGGGGGTGGCGGGCCATGGAGCGGACGGGGTTGAGGAGTTCCACGAGGCGTTCGAAGGGCAGGTCCTGGTGGGCGTAGGCGGCGAGGTCGGTGTCGCGGACGCGCTGGAGGAGCTCTTCGAAGGTGGGGTTGCCTGTGGTGTCGGTGCGCAGGACGAGGGTGTTGACGAAGAAGCCGACGAGGTCGTCGAGCGCGTCGTCGGTGCGGCCCGCGATCGGGGAGCCGATGGGGATGTCGTTGCCGGCGCCGAGGCGGGTGAGCAGGGCGGCGAGGGCGGCCTGCATGACCATGAACACGCTCGTGCCCTGGGCACGCGCGAGCTCGACGACCCGCTGGTGCAACTGCGCGTCGAGAACCAGCGGCACCGAACCGCCCTTGTGGGAGGCGACGGCAGGACGCGCCCGGTCGAACGGCAGCTCCAGCTCCTCGGGAATCCCGGCGAGGGTCTGCTTCCAGTACGCGGCCTGGCCGGTGATGACGCTCTCGGGGTCGTTCTCGTCGCCGAGGAGCTCGCGCTGCCAGAGCGTGTAGTCGGCGTACTGCACGGGCAGTGCCGTCCAGGCGGGGGCAGAGCCCTGAAGGCGTGCGGTGTACGAAACGGAAAGGTCGTGGGCGAGGGGGGCCAGGGACCAGCCGTCGCCCGCGATGTGGTGCATGACGAGAAGGAGTACGTGCTGGTCGGGGCCGGTGGTGAAGAGCCAGGCCCGCAGCGGCAGATCGACGGCCAGGTCGAACCCGCAGCCCGCGTGCTCGTGGAGGGCGGCGGACAGCTCGGCCTCGCCGGTGACCTCGGCCTCGGTGAACGCGAGCAGCTCGACGGCCCGGCCGGGCTGCAGCACCTGCTGGTACGGCTGACCGTCCGCGTCGTCGGGGAAGACGGTGCGCAGGCTCTCGTGACGGGTGACGACGTCGCGGAGGGCTGCTTGGAGTGCCTGCTCGTCGAGGGTGCCGGTGAGGCGGACCGCCATGGGGATGTTGTAGGTGGCGTTCGCGCCTTCGAGCCGGCTGATGAGCCACAGACGGCGCTGCGCGAAGGACAGCGGCAAGCGGTTGGGGCGGACTGCCGGGACCAGCTCGGGTCGTGTGGATGTGGTGCCGGTGAGTTGGTCGGCGAGGCCGGCGGCGGTGGGGGTTTCGAAGAGGGTGCGGATGGCGAGTTCGGTGCCGAGGGTGGTGCGGATGCGGCTGATGAGGCGGGTGGCGAGGAGGGAGTGGCCGCCGAGTTCGAAGAAGTTGTCGTCGATGCCGACGGTGTCGAGGCCGAGGACTTCGGCGAAGAGAGCGCAGAGGGTCTCTTCGTGGGGGTTGCGGGGTGTGCGGTTGGTGGTGAGGGCCGTGTAGTCGGGTGCGGGGAGGGAGGCGCGGTCGAGCTTGCCGTTGGGGGTGAGGGGGAGGGCGTCGAGGGTGAGGACGGTGCTGGGGACCATGTAGTCGGGGAGGCGTCCGGCGAGGGCTGCTCGGAGGGTGTCCGTCGACAGGTTTGCGCTCTCGGCGACGACGTAGGCGACCAGTCGCTTGTCGCCGGGCTGGTCCTCACGCACCAGCACGACCGCCTGGGCGACGTGGGGGTGGGTGGTGAGGGCGGCTTCGATTTCGCCGAGTTCGATGCGGAAGCCTCGGAGTTTGACCTGGTGGTCGGTGCGGCCGAGGTATTCGAGGGTTCCGTCGGTGCGGTGGCGTACGAGGTCGCCGGTGCGGTACATGCGTGCGCCGGTGCCGGTGAAGGGGTCGGCTACGAAGCGTTCCGCGGTGAGGGCGGGCCGGTTGAGGTAGCCGCGTGCGAGTCCGGCGCCGGCGAGGTAGAGCTCGCCGGGGGTGCCGGGCGGGACGGGCTGGAGGCGGTCGTCGAGGACGTAGGCGCTCGTGTTCCAGATGGGTGCGCCGATGGGGACGGTGGTGTTTCCGTCCTCGTTGCGGCATTCCCATTCCGTCACGTCTACGGATGCTTCGGTGGGGCCGTAGAGGTTGTGCAGCGGGGTGGTGGCCAGGGCCCGGTGGAACTGGGTCTGGACTGCGTGGGGGAGTGCTTCGCCGCTGGCGAAGACGTGGCGGAGCGTGGTGCAGCGGCCGGCGTCCGGGTGGGCCAGGAAGGTCTGGAGCATGGACGGCACGAAGTGGGTGACCGTGACCTGCTGCTTACGTATGAGGCCGGTGAGGTAGGCGGGGTCCTTGTGGCCGTCGGGCTTGGCGACGACGAGGCGGGCGCCGGTGATCAGGGGCCAGAAGAACTCCCAGACCGAGACGTCGAAGCTGGAGGGCGTCTTCTGCAGGACGCGGTCGTCGGCGGTGAGTTCGTAACGCGACTGCATCCACAACAGACGGTTGACGATTCCGCTGTGCGGGACGACCACGCCCTTGGGCCGGCCGGTGGAACCGGAGGTGTAGATGACGTAGGCGGGCTGACCGGGACGCAGAGTCCTGTCGGGGTTGCCCGTGAGCTCGGTGATGGTCCCGGGGCCGTCGAGGACGATCACGGGAGTGGTTGCGGACTCGACGACGGGCAGGGTCTGCGTGTCGGTGATGACGCAGGTGGGTGCAGCGTCGCCGAGCATGTAGGTGATGCGGTCGGCCGGGTAGTCCGGGTCGACGGGGAGGTAGGCCGCCCCGGTCTTGAGGACCGCCACGAGCGAGACGATGAGCTCGACGGATCGGGGCAGCGAGATGGCGACGATGTGCTCGGGACCGGTGCCCGTGCTGATGAGGCGGTGGGCGAGCTCGTTGGCCCGGTTGTTGAGCTCGGCGTAGGTGAGTTCCTCGCCCTCGAAGACCACGGCAGTGGCGTCAGGAGTGCGGGCTGCCTGCTGCTCGATGAGGTCGGGCAGAGTGGTCTCCGGGACCTCATGGAACGTGTCGTTCCACTCGGTGAGCAGTCGCTGTCGCTCCTCGCCGGAGAGGATCTCCACCCGCCCGACGGTCCGCTCGGGATCAGCCACGACAGCGTCGAGCAGCCGCACGAGCCGCTTCGCCACCAGCTCCACGGTGGTCGCGTCGAAAAGGTCTGCGGCGAACTCGACCTGACCCTCGATGCCGGACGGGCTTCCGTCGGCGCCGAAACGTTCCGCCAGGGTGAATCCCAGGTCGAACTTCGCGGTGACCTGGTCGAGAGGCTCGACGTCGGCGTCGACACCGACCAGGTCGAGGCCGGCGGCGGTGTTGTTCTGGAAGGCCAGCATGACCTGGAACAGCGGGTGCCGGGCCATGGACCGGACGGGGTTGACGAGCTCCACGAGCCGCTCGAACGGCAGGTCCTGGTGGGCGTAGGCCGCGAGGTCCGTCTCCCGGACCCGCTCCAGCAGCTCCCGGAACGTCGGGTTGCCTGTGGTGTCGGTGCGCAGGACGAGGGTGTTGACGAAGAAGCCGACGAGGTCGTCGAGTGCGTCGTCGGTACGGCCGGCTATGGGTGAGCCGATGGGGATGTCGTTGCCGGCGCCGAGGCGGGTGAGCAGGGCGGCGAGGGCGGCCTGCATGACCATGAACACGCTCGTGCCCTGAGCGCGCGCGAGGTCGACGACCCGCTGGTGCAACTGCGCGTCGAGAACCAGCGGCACCGAACCGCCTCGATAGGACGCCACGGCCGGGCGGGCCCGGTCGGCCGGGAGCTGCAACTCCTCGGGAAGGCCGGTGAGCTGCTCCTGCCAGTACGCGACCTGCTGGGCGACCAGGCTGCGGTCGTCGTCCTCGGCACCGAGGAGCTCACGCTGCCACAGGGCGTAGTCCGCGTACTGCACCGCCAGTTCGTTCCACTCGGGGGACAGTCCCCGGCAGCGTTCCGCGTAGGCCTGCGACAGATCCCGCATCAGGGGTGCCGTCGACCAGCCGTCTCCGGCGATGTGGTGCATGACGAGCAGGAGTACGCGCTCGTCCGGGCCGGTGGTGAAGAGGCGTGCGCGGAGGGGAAGGTCGCTGGCGAGGTCGAATGCGCGGCTGGCCTCGGCGGCGAGCAGAGCGGGAAGTCCGGCGGCGTCGGCCGGGACGACACTCAGGATCCCGCCCGGTTCCACCACGTCGAGGATGCGCTGGTAGGGCTGTCCGTCGGTGTTCTCGGGGAAGACGGTGCGCAGGCTCTCGTGGCGGGTGACGACGTCGTGGAGGGCTGTTTGGAGTGCCTGCTCGTCGAGGGTGCCGGTGAGGCGGACGGCGAGGGGCATGTTGTAGGTGGCGTTGGGGCCTTCGAGCTGGCTGATGAACCACAACCGGCGCTGCGCGAACGACAGCGGCAGTTTCTCGGGCCGGTCGGCGGGGACGAGTTCGGGCCGCACGGGAGTGGTGTCGGTGAGCTGGTCGGCGAGGTTGGCGAGGCCGGCGACGGTCGGGGTCTCGAAGAGCGCCCGGATGCCGATTTCCGTGCCGAGGGTGGTGCGGATGCGGCTGATGAGGCGGGTGGCGAGGAGGGAGTGCCCGCCGAGGTCGAAGAAGCTGTCGTCGATACCGACGGCCTCCAGGCCGAGGACCTCGGCGAAGAGACCGCAGAGGGTTTCTTCGCGGGGGTTGCGGGGGGTGCGGGCTGTGCTGAGCCGGGCGAAGTCCGGCGCGGGCAGCGCCCTGCGGTCCAGCTTGCCGTTCGTGGTCAGCGGCA
>NZ_JBFADG010000022.1:0-100626 GCF_040641275.1 Streptomyces sp. NPDC021096
TGGATTTTCCGCCGGTTCCGGGCGACAAAATCAGCCCGTCCGGCGTTTGAGGACCGGGGTCCGGGGCGGAGCCCCGGTTACGGGAAGGGGCGGGGCGGGGAGAAAACCCCTGGTCAGTCCACCGGTACCGTCACGAAGTCGATGAGCCGTTCCACTGCGCCCAGCAGTGCCGGCTCCAGGTCCTTGTAACTGTGCACCGACCCCAGAATCCGCTGCCACGCGGCCCCCGTGTTCTCCGGCCAGCCCAGCCCCCGGCAGACGCCCGTCTTCCAGTCCTGGCCCCGCGGCACCCGCGGCCAGGACGGGATGCCCACGGAGGACGGTTTCACGGCCTCCCAGACGTCGATGTAGGGGTGGCCCACCACCAGCACGTGGTCACCGGTGACCTCGGCGGCGATGCGGGACTCCTTCGAGCCCGGGACGAGGTGGTCGACCAGCACGCCCAGGCGGGCGTCCGGGCCGGGGGCGAAGGACGAGACGATGGCCGGCAGGTCGTCGATGCCCTCGAGGTACTCCACGACGACGCCCTCGATGCGCAGGTCGTCGCCCCAGACGCGTTCCACGAGCTCCGCGTCGTGGCGCCCCTCGACGTAGATGCGCCCGGCGCGTGCCACGCGCGCCCGCGCTCCGGGGACGGCGATGGACCCGGAGGCCGTGCGAGCGGGGGCCTGCGGGGCGCGGGAGGTGGGGGTCGGGCGTACGAGGGTGACGACGCGCCCCTCCAGGAGGAAGCCGCGGGGCTCCATGGGGAAGACGCGGTGCTTGCCGAAGCGGTCCTCGAGCGTGACCGTCGGGCCCTGGGCCGTCTTCTCGCAGCGGATCACGGCGCCGCAGAAGCCCGTCGTGACCTCCTCCACCACGAGGTCCACTTCGGCCGGCACCTCGGGAGCGGGCGTGTTCCGCTTCCACGGGGGAGTCAGATCGGGGCCGTACTGTCTGCTGCTGCGCATGCGGGCCATTGTGGATCACGACGGTGATCCGGTTCACCGTTCACGACACGCCGAAGCGCCCCGCCAGCGCGTCGCGTTGCGCGCGCACGAAGGCGGCGTCCACCACCGCGCCGTGCCCCGGCACGTACAGCGCGTCGTCGCCGCCCAGGGCGAGCAGCCGGTCGAGGGCGCCCGGCCAGGCGTGCGGCAGGGCGTCCGGGCCGGCCTGCGGTTCGCCGGACTCCTCGACGAGGTCGCCGCAGAAGACGACCTCCGGCGCCCCGCCCGTGCCCGCGACGAGCACGGCGAGGTCGTGCGCCGTGTGCCCCGGCCCGACGTTCGCGAGCAGCACCCGCCGCCCGCCGCCCAGGTCGACCGTCAGCTCGCCGGAGACCGGGTGGTGGGGGCGTACGAGCAGCTCGACGGCCTCCGCGGCGACGTCGGGCTCCACCCCGTGCCGTACCGCGTCCCACCGCAGCTCGTCGCGCTCGCGCAGCAGCAGCTCGGCGACGCCCACCGCCCCGTACACCTGCACGCCCGCGAAGGCGGCGGTGCCCAGCACGTGGTCGAAGTGCGGGTGGGTGAGTGCGATGTGCGTCACGGGCAGCGCGAAGAGGTCCTGCAGCTCGCGGCGGATCTCCACCCCCTCGTGCAGGGAGGAGCCCGTGTCGACGACCAGGACGCCCGTGGTGCCCGCGATCGCGCCCACCGTCGCGTCCCAGCCCGGCAGCCTGCGGCGTACGACACCCGGCGCGAGCCGCTCCCAGCGCGCCCCCGCGGCGGGGGAGTCCCCGTGATTCTCCATACCGCGACGCTAGCCGCAGAGCGGTACCGTTGCCTGCCCGGAGGGGCGCCGGAGGCTCGCGGCGGGGACGGCCCTTGCCCTGGCCGTGGGGCCCGGCCGTACACTGGCTGAAGGGTTCTGGCACTCGTGACCATTGAGTGCCAAGGGTGAAGACCCTGTGAGACCCCGCAGGACCGTAAGACGGCTGGACCACTGACTGGAGGTGCGCGCGATGCTGAGCGAACGCAGGCTCGAAGTATTGCGCGCCATCGTTCAGGACTACGTGGGCACCGAGGAGCCGGTCGGCTCCAAGGCCCTCACCGAGCGGCACCGGCTGGGCGTCTCCCCGGCCACGGTGCGCAACGACATGGCCGCGCTGGAGGAAGAGGGCTTCATCGCCCAGCCCCACACGAGCGCCGGCCGTATCCCGACCGACAAGGGCTACCGCCTCTTCGTCGACAAGCTCGCGGGCGTCAAGCCCCTGTCGACGCCGGAGCGGCGTGCCATCCAGAACTTCCTGGACGGCGCCGTCGACCTGGACGACGTGGTGGCCCGTACGGTGCGGCTGCTGGCGCAGCTGACCCGTCAGGTCGCGGTGGTGCAGTACCCCTCGCTGACCCGTTCGACCGTGCGCCACGTGGAGCTGCTCGCGCTGGCCCCGGCCCGCCTGATGCTCGTGCTGATCACGGACACCGGCCGGGTCGAGCAGCGGATGGTCGACTGTCCGGCGCCGTTCGGCGAGACCTCGCTGGCGGATCTGCGGGCGCGGCTGAACAGCCGTGTCGTGGGCCGTCGCTTCGCCGATGTGCCGAAGCTGGTGCAGGACCTCCCCGACTCCTTCGAGCAGGACGATCGCGGAACCGTTTCTACGGTTCTCGCCACCCTGCTCGACACGCTGGTCGAGGAGACCGAGGAGCGGTTGATGATCGGCGGTACCGCCAATCTCACTCGTTTCGGTCATGACTTCCCGCTGACGATCCGGCCCGTGCTGGAGGCGTTGGAGGAGCAGGTCGTGCTGCTGAAGCTGCTCGGCGAGGCGAAGGACTCGGAGATGACCGTGCGCATCGGTCACGAGATCGCCCACGAGGGACTGAACTCCACATCCGTCGTCGCGGTCGGCTACGGTTCGGGCGACGAGGCGGTCGCCAAACTCGGCGTGGTCGGACCGACCCGCATGGACTACCCCGGAACGATGGGAGCGGTACGCGCAGTGGCACGTTACGTCGGACAGATCCTGGCGGAGTCGTAAGTGGCCACGGACTACTACGCGGTCCTGGGCGTACGGCGTGATGCCTCGCAGGACGAGATCAAGAAGGCCTTCCGCCGTCTCGCGCGCGAGCTGCACCCGGACGTCAACCCGGACCCGAAGACGCAGGAGCGGTTCAAGGAGATCAACGCCGCTTACGAGGTGCTCTCGGACCCGCAGAAGAAGCAGGTCTACGACCTCGGTGGCGACCCCCTGTCCGCCTCGGGCGGCGCGGGTGCGGGCGCCGGTGGCTTCGGCGCCGGCTTCGGCAACTTCTCCGACATCATGGACGCCTTCTTCGGCCAGGCCTCGCAGCGCGGTCCGCGCTCGCGCACGCGCCGCGGCCAGGACGCCATGATCCGGCTCGAAGTCACCCTGAACGAGGCGACCTTCGGCACGACCAAGGAAATCCAGGTCGACACGGCCGTCGTCTGTACGACCTGCAGCGGCGAGGGCGCGGCTCCGGGTACGTCCGCGCAGACCTGTGACATGTGCCGCGGCCGTGGCGAGGTCTCGCAGGTCACCCGGTCCTTCCTGGGCCAGGTCATGACCTCCCGCCCCTGCCCGCAGTGCCAGGGCTTCGGCACCGTGGTGCCGACTCCGTGCCCGGAGTGCGCCGGCGACGGCCGCGTCCGGTCGCGGCGGACCCTGACCGTGAAGATCCCCGCCGGTGTCGACAACGGCACCCGCATCCAGCTCGCGGGCGAGGGCGAGGTCGGCCCCGGCGGCGGCCCCGCCGGCGACCTCTACGTGGAGATCCACGAGACCCCGCACCCGGTCTTCCAGCGCCGCGGCGACGACCTGCACTGCACGGTCACCATCCCGATGACCGCCGCCGCCCTCGGCACGAAGGTGCCGCTGGAGACGCTCGACGGCGTCGAGGAGATCGACATCCGCCCGGGCACGCAGTCCGGTCAGTCGATCCCGCTGCACCAGCGCGGCGTCACGCACCTGCGCGGCGGCGGCCGTGGCGACCTCATCGTGCACGTCGAGGTGACCACCCCGTCGAAGCTGGACCCGCAGCAGGAGGATCTGCTGCGCCAGCTGGCGAAGATCCGCGGCGAGGAGCGCCCGATGGGCGAG
Organism: Streptomyces sp. NPDC021096; assembly: GCF_040641275.1. Lineage (NCBI taxonomy): Bacteria > Bacillati > Actinomycetota > Actinomycetes > Kitasatosporales > Streptomycetaceae > Streptomyces > Streptomyces sp. NPDC021096. The sequence continues at coordinate 4,043 of NZ_JBFADG010000022.1, forward strand.
TTCAAGCCGGGGCAGCAGGGGCTGTTCTCGCGGCTGAAGGACGCGTTCAACGGGCGTTAGCCGCGTGGGCGATGACGTTCCCGAACGCCGGGCGGGCCGGATTCCTCCGGCCCGCCCGGCGTTCGCGTTCGGCCTCACCGGTGGTCCGGTGGGCTTGTGACACGATGTGCTCATGGCTCCGTTCACCGGACTGTTCGAGCACCCGATCGTGCAAGCCCCCATGGCGGGCGGCGGATCCTGCCCCTCGCTCGCCGCGGCCGTCTCCGACGCCGGTGGCCTGGGCTTCCTGGCCGCGGGGTACAAGACGCCGGCGGCCATGTACGAGGAGATCAAGCAGCTCCGTGCCCGGACGGCCCGGCCGTTCGGAGTGAACCTGTTCATGCCGCAGCCGCCCGCCGCCGATCCGGCGGCCGTGGAGGTCTACGCCGAGCAGCTCGCGGGCGAGGCCGCCTGGTACCGGACCCCGCTGGGGGAGACGGACCAGGCCTGTGACGACGCGTACGACGCCAAGCTCGCCATCCTCCTCGACGACCCGGTACCGGTCGTCTCCTTCACTTTCGGGTGTCCCGCCCGTACGGCGGTGGACGCGCTGGCCCGGGCCGGCACGGTGACCGTCGTGACGGTGACGTCCGTCGCCGAGGCGCAGGCCGCGGCGGAGGCGGGCGCGGACGCGGTGTGCGTCCAGGGCGTCGAGGCCGGTGGCCACCAGGGCACGCACCGCGACGATCCGCACATGGACGGCGCGGGTGCGGGATTGGGCCTGCTGGCGCTCCTGGCCGAGGTCCGCGAGAGCGTGCCGCTGCCGGTCGTCGCGGCGGGCGGGCTGATGCGCGGGGCGCAGATAGCCGCCGTCCTCGCCGCGGGTGCCTGCGCGGCGCAGCTCGGCACGGCGTTCCTGCCCTGCCCGGAATCCGGCGCGCACGCCCTGCACAAGCAGGCCCTCACCGATCCCCGCTACGTACGGACCGAACTGACCCGGGCCTTCTCGGGCCGTCCGGCCAGGGGCCTGGTGAACCGTTTCATCCGGGAGCACGGCCCGTACGCCCCGGCCGCGTACCCCCAGATCCACCACATGACGTCCGGCCTGCGCAAGGCCTCCGCGGCGGCCGGCGACCCGCAGGCCATGGCCCTGTGGGCCGGTCAGGGCCACCGCCTGGCGCGGAAGCTCCCGGCGGCGGAGCTGGTGGGCGTGCTGGCGGCCGAACTGGCCGCGGCCCGGGCGACGTCGAGCCACTGAACCACCGGGCGGTCCGATTGCCGGGACCGCCGAGTCATTGCAGCGAGAGAGCGAGTACGTCATGACAGCGCCGGTCTTCCTGGTCGAAGAGGACGCCCTCACCGGTGTCTTCCCCGGCACCGTCTTCCCCCTCGACGGGCCCGAGGGCCGGCACGCGGTCTCCGTCCGCCGGCTGCGGGTGGGCGAGGAGATCGTCCTGACGGACGGGCACGGCACGGGCGCCCATGGCATCGTGGCCGCGGTGGAGGGCAAGGACCACCTCGACGTCTCGGTCACCTCCGTCCGTTCCGAGCCCGAACCGCAGCCGCGCATCACGGTCGTCCAGGCCCTGCCGAAGGGCGACCGCGGCGAGCTGGCGGTCGAGACGATGACGGAGACCGGCGTCGACGCGATCGTGCCGTGGGCGGCCTCCCGCTGTGTGACGCAGTGGAAGGGCGACCGGGGCCTGAAGTCCCTCGGCAAGTGGCGCGCGACCGCCCGCGAGGCCGGCAAGCAGTCCCGCCGCCTCCGCTTCCCCTCCGTGGCCGACCTCATGACGACCCGCCAGGTCGCCGACCTCCTCTCTGGCGCGGCCTTCGCCGCGGTCCTCCACGAGGAGGGCAGCACCCCCCTCGCCACGGCCGACCTCCCCCCGACGGGCGACATCGTCCTGGTGGTGGGCCCCGAGGGCGGCGTCTCCCCCGAAGAACTCACCACCTTCGCAGCCGCGGGCGCCCACCCGTACCGCCTCGGCCCGAGCGTCCTGCGCACCTCGACGGCGGGCACGGCGGCGGCCGCGCTGCTGCTGGGGCGGACGGGGCGGTGGAGCTGAGGGGGAGCGGCGGGGACGGGCGGAGAACCGCACGTCGTCCATAACCGGCGATGAGCCCGGCGATTTTTGTCGCCGGGCTCATCCGTGCCCTTTCCGCGTTGGTTAGCTGCGTGCCTTCCTTCCGCCCTCCGCGAGTGGCAGGTACTGCTGGATCGGGCCGCGTGAGCAGGTCTTGAGGGTCATCGGTTGGTTCTGGCCGCTGTCCTGGATGCAGCCGTGGGAGTATTTGCGGCTCTGGAAGGCCGAGCCCTGGTCGCTCACGTTGAAGTCCCAGTACTGCGACTGGAGATTGGTGTTACAGCTCTCCAGTGCGATGTTCTTGTTGAGGCCCTTTGCCGTGACGCACTTGCCGTGCCGGCGATCGACGATCTGATAGCCCGGAAGCTTGCCGGACTGCAGTCTGAACTCCTGCGAATTGCTTCCGTCCGGGGAGTACGCGTACAGCACGTCTGACCTGTACGAATCGAAGTTGCGGTCGGTGGCCATGTTCTGGAACTGGTACCACACGTCTGCCGTGGGCGCGGCCGCCGCCGGGGCTCCGGAGGCCAGTACGCCGCCGCCGAGCAGTGCGGCCGTGGACAGTGCGACGGCGGTCTTCTGGATTTTCCTCATGCTGCTTTCCCTTCCTCGGGTTTCGCAGTGCAGGAATTCACCGGGGGACTTTCGTCCCGACCGCGAACCTAGGTGCCGCCGTCACCGTGCGGCCAGGGGCATTCGGGACAGAGTCCCCCTCAAATATCGAAGGTTCAACCTGGCCGTATTCCCGCGCCTCCCCCGCGCGGGCAAGCCCGCAAAAACAGCCGGTCCTGGCCTGGCCTTAATCCGATCTGCGCCTGGGCAGGAAATTCCGGCCGGTTCAGCAGGCTGGGCGGGGTGAGCGGCGGAACGCGCCACCCTGGCGCAGTCGTGGCATCGCCGCTCTGCCCGAGGCCGGGCGTCCGACTTTCGGACATCCCCGCCGGGGCCCGCCGCGCGTGTCGGCGGCCTGATCGGGCGAGGATGCGCATGGCCGAATGTGCGGCTTGCCCCGACCACTTGAAACTCGATGGTGTTCGGGGGGAGTTGTGCGCATACTGCGGCTCATGACTGCTGAAGAGAAGCCGGTGCCGGCTGTCGGCGGGAGCGACGCCGCGCTCACCGAGCGCCTGGAGCACGAACTCGACGCCTTCAACGACGCGGCCACCGACTACGCCGAGCGCGAGGAACTGTCGGTCAAGGTGACGGACGAGGGCGGTCAGCTGATCGGCGGCCTGACGGCCTCGACCTGGGGCGGTCTCTGCGCGATCGAGCTGCTGTGGGTGCGCGAGGACAGCCGCGCCGGCGGCTGGGGCGCGAAGCTGCTGCGGGCGGCCGAAGCGGAGGCCGTGCGGCGCGGCTGTGACCGCATCACGGTTTCCTCGTACACCTTCCAGGCCCCGGGCTTCTACCAGCGTCATGGATACGCCGAGGTCGGCCGCGTACCGGGCATGCCCGGCGGGCACGCGGACGTCTACTTCTTCAAGAAGTTGGCGGGGGAATGACGATGCGACGCCATGGCTTACCGGTCGCCCTGACACTCCTGGCGGCAACGCTCGCTCCCGCCGCCCACGCGGCCACTCCGGCGCCCCCGGTGGCGTGGAAGCCCTGCAGTGAGGGGCCCACCGCCGCCGTCCAATGCGGCTCCTTACGCGTCCCGCTCGACTGGAAGGACCCCACGGGCAAGAAGATCGACGTCAAAGTCGCCCGCGTCCCTGCGCGCGACCAGGCGCACCGCGTCGGCACGCTGTTCTTCAACCCCGGCGGCCCCGGCGGGCAGGGCGCGACGATGCTCGCCTACGGGCAGGCGGACCTGCTGTTCCCGGGCAAACTGCGGGACCGCTTCGACGTCGTCAGCCTCGACCCCCGCGGCACCGGCGGCAGCCAGGGCCTGGACTGCGGGCCGGTGCTCGACCCGGGCCAGGTGGTCTTCCCCAAGAACGCCGACGAATACGAGGACATGAAGCGCAGCAGCCGGGCTCGCGGCGAGCGGTGCCTCGCCCGTCACGGCGACCTCGTCCGGAACATCGACACCGTCTCGGTCGCCCGCGACATGGACGCCTTCCGTGCCGCGCTGGGCGAGCAGCGCCTCAACTACCTCGGCGTCTCCTACGGCACCCACCTCGGCGCCACCTACGCCCGGCTCTTCCCGCAGCGGATCCGTGCCATGGTGCTGGACGGCCCCATCGACCACGCCTCGGGTCCCGCCCGCTTCCTGCGCGAGGAAGCCGCCGAGATGGAGCGTGAGTTCAACCGCTTCGTCGCCTGGTGCGCCGAGGACACCGCCTGTGCCCTGCACGGCGAGGACGCGGGCGCGGTGTACGACCGTGTCGTCGCCCGCGCCGACCGCTCCCCGATTCCGGTGCCCGGACAGAAGGACCTCACCGTCAACGGTGACCGGATCCGCATGGCCCTGCCCGTACAACTGCTGCGCGTACGCCTCATTGAGGACATCGTCCGTACGAACGCCTGGGTGAACCTCGCGCAGGGGCTGGCCGCCGCCGACCGGCACAATGACGCATCAACTCTGGTCCAGGGCGGAAGCTACGTCGGCAAGCAGGACAGCCCGTACACCGCCGTGTCCTGCCTGGACTTCCCGCCGCAATTCACCGGCCACGCGGACGCGGCCGACCGTCTGCGCCAGGCCCGTGCGGTCGCTCCGCGCACCGGCGCGGCCGCGGAAGGCTGGGTCATGTCCGCCTCCTGCGCGGACTGGCCCGTCGAGGCGACCAACCCGTGGCAGCCGACTCCGGTGCGCGGCGCACCGCCGATCCTGATCGCCGCCAACACCCACGACCCGGCCACGCCGCTGCCGGGTGCCCGGCGGCTCCACCACCAGATCGCCGACAGCCGGCTGCTGGTCACCGACGTGAACGGCCACGTCTCGTACTTCAACTCCGCCTGCGCGCGGGAGCGGGAGACCGAGTATCTGATCAGTGCCGAGATGCCCGCGCGGCTCACCTGCGGTGGCTGACGGCGGGGCGGCTCCCGGGCCCGCTATGGCTTGTGATGTGCCTGCAGCACGACGGCCAGCCTGGACCTTATCCAGCGGAACAACTCCTGGCCAGGAGTTGTGGCCGCCGACTGCAGCACTTTAGTGATGTAGGCATCGGTGGATTCCTTGCCGTCCATCCACCGATGCCCGGATGCGATGATCGCCGATTCACGCTCAGGCATGACGGTTCCCCCAACCTGTCTCTCGATGCGCATCGACTCTAGTGAGCCGCGAGCGGTCTCCGCTCGGTTTGGAGCATCTTCACTGTTTTACCCGCTGTCCGGCGTTCCGTCACCCGGTCGGGTCCATTCCGAGAGCGTTTGAAGCGCCGAACAAAGAAGCGAAGACCCATACGTAGGTTTCCGGCACCTTGACCCTTGAAAGATCGCCGGGATTCGGTGCGTCGACAATCAGGACCCCCTGCACTTCGTCCCCCGCCCAGGCGCCGTGAGCGAGGATCGACCTGTAGCCGCTGCCCAGGGTGAAGTTCAATTGCGCATCGGGGTCGAGAATGTCTTTTGTGTACACCGCGACTTTTTGTTCCATCACATGCCTCAGGCTGGCATATTTCTCGGAACGGTTCCCGATCTCGTCAGGCGTGCCGTTCGGTCCACCCGAGGCCACTTCCTTGACGAACCGTTCGTTCTTCCTGTCGTACGAGTAGAACGTGCACCGTGCGCCGCCGCCCAGGCTCTCCGCCAGGAGCGGGGCCAGGCGCTCATGGATCTGCGCCACCTTCGCGGGCGCTTCATGCGGTTTGGTGATGCTTTCGCCGATGTAATCGATGATCGGTGCCAGGAGTGCCTCGCGGCGGGTTCTTTCCTGGACGCGCGTCTTCTTCTGCTGGCAGAACGCCCAGAGCGGGGGTGCCGTGGCCAGGACGGCGACAAGGATGATCAGGGCGATCTGCGCCGCCCCGTCCGTCGCCTTGGCTATCCAGGTGATGATCGGCACCGCGCCGGCAGGCAGGACGGTGAATACGAGGATGAGCGCGTCCTGCTTTTTAGAGCCGCTCTTGATGTCGGGCATTGCACCTTCTTCGGGGGTTTTCGATTACCTCTGATAGGGATTGGTGCTGCAGGCCGCACTCATTATCCCGAACCCCTTCGATTTCCGACCGCCACCGTCTTCTTCTTGCGACGTGAAGGCCAGAGCTTGCAGCCATTTGGGGGCGCGTTTTGCGTTCCGCGCGCCCCATTTACGGTGCCAGCGCCCCTGCCCGGTCGAAGTTTCCGGCTTTTATGCCGGATATGAGGGGGCTCAATCTCCTGCGGGCGGTGACCAGTACGGTCTGCGGCGCGTCGCTTTCGCGGAGGTGGACCGGTCCGGATGGGGAAGCGGCGAGGTAGAGGCAAGACGACGCCTCCTCGCTGTACGAGGACTTCTGCCAGTGTGGCTGGGGCATATCGCCGCCTTTCATGCGGACTTGCGATGCGATGTTGGGCAGACCGGGCGCCCGTGCTGGGCTGTTCAGGAGACCAGCGCTGCCGCGCGGTCGAAACGGCCGGCCTTGATGCCGGATATGAGGGGGTGGAGTCTGTCCGGGATGGTGCTGAGGACGGCGTGGGGGGTGTCGCTCTCGCAGAGGTGGATCGATCCGGCGGGGGAGGCGGCGAGGTAGACGCAGGAAGACCCGTACTCGCTGTACGAGGACTTCTGCCAGTTGAGGGCGTTCACGGGGGTCCTCTCAGATGGCCTGTGCGATGCGGTGGACGAGATCGCGCGACGGAGTCGGTTTGAGGGTGACGCTCTCCATCCGGTCCAGGATCAGACGGCATCTCTCGAGTTGCGCCGAGGCGTCGATGAGAGCGCCATTGTGGGCGGTATCGAGAAGCGCGGTGTCTACGTGTGGCACGGGGCCGTGGAAGTAGTCGATGCCGTGACCGGCGCTGGGAAAGGCGGTGCCGTCGAAGGGGATGACCAGGATGGTGACGTTGTCCCGCTCGCTCATGTCGAGAACATGGTCGAGTTGGGCCTTCGCTGTCGCGGTGCCGCCGAACTGCATGCGCAGGGCGGCCTCATGGATGATCGCGGTGTAAGGAGGCGGGGCCTCACGGTAGAGGATTGCTTGTCGTTTGACCCTGTGGCTGACCCGATATTCGATCTCGTGGGGTGCGAGCTGCGGCACCCCCTCGCGGAAGACTGAGCGTGCGTGTTCAGGGGTTTGGAGCAGGCCGGGGATGTTGATGACCTGGGCAACGCGCAGAGCGGTCGCGTGGTGTTCCAGTTCGGCAAGGTCGATCAGGCTTGTCGGCAGGTACTCGCGGTACTCCTCCCACCAGCCGCGTTTACGCTCTCCCGTCATCGCGGCGAGTGCGCTGATCAGCGCCTCGTCCGAACAGTCGTAGATGCGGGCCAGGGCACGCACTCTCTCCGCGCTGACCCCGTAACGGCCCGCCTCGATATTGCTGATGCGTGACTGGGTGATGCCGAAGCGGGCAGCGGCTTCCGTGGCGGACAGATCGGCGCGCTCGCGCAGTCTGCGCAGCTCGGCGCCAAGTCGACGCCTACGTACGGTCGGTAGAGGTGTGCTCGGGGGCATCGTGCTCCTCTGTGCTCGCACTCCAGTGCGCTGCCGTCACTCGATCAGGTCTAGTGGGCTGCAGCTCACGGATTACGGGGAATGTAGTCCATCAAGCTCGCTACGGTGTGAGCCAAGCCACTCAACCGGTACCCGCCAGGAGACCTTCATGGCCACCGTATCCCCCACGCCCCCCTGGTCCTACATCCTCGAACTGCCGCGCGACCCCCGTGCGCCCGGTATCGCCAGAGTCACCACCCGAGCCGTCCTCGACAGCCACGGCATGACCGAAATCGCCCCCGACGCAACCCTGTTGACCTGCGAGCTCGTCACCAACGCCTACCTCCACACCGACGGCCCCTGCTCCCTCAGCCTGCGCGGCCTGCCCGGCCAACAACTCCGCGTCGGCGTCTGGGACACCAGCCCCGTCGTACCGCCCCCCTTCGGCGGGGGAACCGCCACAGACCATGGCCCCGTCAGCGAAGCCGGTTGCGGGCTCGTGCTCCTGCGCATGTGTGCCGACAGCTGGGGGAGCCGTACGTACGACAAGCGCCGCTTCGGCAAGATGCTGTGGTTCGAACTCGCCCACCCGAAACGACCGATGGCCGGCCCGCGCACCGGTACGTACAAGTCACCCGTGAACTGCGGCGAGTGCGCCGCACTCGAGGCCGCGCGGCGGGCGGCCGTCGCCGCCGGTGACACGGTCCACGCCGAGGACGCCGCGATCGCCGTCCGGAGTCACTTCCGGCACGCGCACCTGCTGCCGCGACGGGGTGCGGCCCGGTGAGGGGCCGGATCGCGGACCGTTGCGCGCACCGCCAAGGCTGGCGGCATACCGGCGGTGAGGCGTGTTGTGAGGTGTGCGGGGCCCGGCGGTTCTCGGACTACGGGGCGCTGCGGCCGTCGGGGTTGCCGCACGCGGTGGTGCCGGACGGGCCCGCGCGGCGTGCGGCGGACCGGGCTGCCGCCGGGCGGGTGGGGGAGGCGATGCGCCGGGTCCGGCCCCGATCGGGCCATAAGTGGCATCAGCACACTTTCGTACGCTCTCTTCCCGTTTCGGGCGTCCCGCGTACGCTGCGAAGTGTCATCTCCCCTTGAAGGGGACGGTGATCAGGGGAGAGGGGACGGGAAATGGCCGGTTGCGTCGAAACCAGTACGGACGGCAGCCTCCAGGAAGGGGGGCCGGAGCTCGCTTCCAAGGTGTTCGTCTGGGGCGAGCTCCACGTCGGGGACTGCGAACAGCGGGACGGCAGGATCGAATTCAATTCGGACGGCTCGGGGCTGTGGAGCTGCGTCACCAAGACGTATTCGACGGGCACCGGAGACATCTGGCATGCGCGGTTCTCGGTCAAGAACTCGACCGGGCTGACGCTCTTCCAGGTGGGAACCTTCGACAGCCCGGAGATGGACGACGGGAATCCACCCCCCGAGTACCGCTGGTCGAGGGTGTTCATCTTCGATGAGCGCGAGTACAACGACATCGGCGGCGTGACTCAGCACTACAGCTGCTGAACAATCCCGCGGCCTTGTTAGCCTCGGCGCATGCCGCCCGCCAAGACCGCGTACGTCTGCCTCCCCTGCCGGGCCTCGTACAAACAGCCCCACCCCGGACGCGACAACCGTGAGCGCAACTGCCCGCGGTGCGCCGGGGAGCTGATCCACGTCGGGTCCGCCTTCGCGCCGCCACGCCGGCGGGACGTCGCCGGCTGGCGGGCGCTGTCGGTGCTGCTGCACGCAGGGGTGCGCTTCCACAAGGACTGCTGCTTCAAGGGGCCCGGCTACCGCCCGCGCACCCTCAGGGAGGTACGGGAGCGGCTGGCGTACGCCCGCGCCACGGGCGAGCCGTTCGACCGGGCTCTGGTGCGGCGCGAGCTGCCGTAGCCGGTCAGGGCGTGACCGGGCCCCCGCGCCAGGACGGGAGCTCCGCGCGGCCCACGGCCACCTCGAACGCGGCGCCGGCCAGGAGGCGGGTCGAGTCGAGCGTGGGGAGGGGGGAGACGTCCGGGGTCACCAGGAGGGGGATCTCGGTGCAGACCAGGGCCACCGCGTCGCAGCCGCGGGCGGCCAGGCCGGCGATGATCCGTACGTACTCCCGGCGTGAGCTCTCGGAGAGGATGCCGTTGAGCAGCTCCTCGAAGATGACGTCGTTGACGATGCGGCGGTCGTCCGCGTCCGGCACCTCCGCCGCGATGCCGCGACGGGCGAGCGCCTCGGGGTAGACCGGGCCGTCCATCAGGTACTTCGTGCCCAGTACGGCCACGCGCTTGCGGCCCTCGCGGGCCGCCTGGGCGGCGACGACCTCGGCGATGTGCAGGCCCGGGAGGGCGAGGTCGGGGCCGGGGCGTTCGAATGCCATGTGGGCGGTGTTGTCCGGGCAGACGAAGAAGTCCGCGCCCGCGCGGGCCAGCCGGTCGGCGCTCTCGGCCAGCGTGGCGCGGATCGTGTCGTGGTCGCCCGCGTCCCACGCGGGCATGCTGCGGGCCAGCGCGATGAAGTCGAGGGTGACGTCGGGGTGTTCGTGGGGGCCGAGCTCGGCGAAGCCCTGCCGGCAGAAGGTGCGGAAGCACAGGGCGGCCCCTTCCGCGCTGTGCGCGAGAATGCCCAGGTGTTTCACGGTGGCTCCAGTGATCCAGAAGCGGTCGGAACACGCATGATCCCACCACGAGGCCGGGCGGCACGAACGCACGTGCCCCCGCGCCCGGTTCGGACGCGGGGGCACACGGTGCTCGCCGTCAGCCTTGCTCAGTCACACGCCCGGCCGTTCCGGTCCGGGTCCAGCTTCAGCGGATCGTCCTTGCCGTTCAGTCGCAGCGCCTTGTAGTCGTGCGCCGTGAGCCACTCGCAGCGGGCCGCCGTCGTCGCCGCGACCGTCTTCGGGAAGACCGTCGGGACGCACACGTTCTCCGCCCCGTAGTGACGGTCGCAGCCCGCGATCTGCGGGGAGACCGGGTGGGACTTCTTCGCCGGCTCCGGGACGGACGCCTTCGCGTCGTGCCGCATCTTGCCCGCGAAGTCGTGCACCATCGGGGTGGCCAGGGCCTCAGGGCCGCCCAGGTGGACCCAGGAGGCCACCGACGGGACGCCGGCCGCGTCGACGGCGAAGAGCATGTACCAGCCCGGCGGCGCCAGGTTGGGGTTGCTCGTCACGTTGAGGTCGATCGTGGTGCCGTCCGCGCCGACCGTCATCGGCAGGTCGACGAAGCGCTGGTTCGGGTCGGAGGAGTGCGTCACCGCCGCCGGGCGGATCAGCTCGGCCTTGACCACCGGACGGTCCACCGTCACGCGCTGCGTGCTGGCGTACTGCCACTTGTTGTTCGCCACCGACGTGATCTGCGGCCGCGCGCCCTTGTAGAGGTACGGCGGCGTGTAGATCGACACGTGGTCGTCGAACGTGCCGTTGCCGGGGTTGTCGCCCACCGCCATCACACGGCCGTCCGGCAGCAGGAAGGCCGAGGAGTGGTACGTGCGCGGGATCGGGTCCGTCGCCAGACCGTCCTGGAAGGTGTTGGTCTGCGGGTTGAAGAAGCTCGCCTCGTACACCGGGTCCGCCCGGTCGTGGAGGCCGCCGCCGGTCTCCAGGACCTTGCCGTCCGGCATCAGCACCGCCGAGACGTACATCTTGCCCTGCCCGCCCGTCTGCGGCTTGGGCCCCTGGCCCTGGTCGACCGTGCCCTGCGGCAGCAGCGGCGCGGGCTTGTAGACGGGGTTGGGCTGCTTGAGGTCGATGAGGTCCGTGAGGCGGCTCGCCTCCGGGTTGCGGTTGACGTTGCCGCCGCCCATGGTCAGCACGCGCTGGTCCTGCGCGGGCGGGAGCAGCACGCTCATCGACTGGTCGCGGTTGTCCTTGTCCTGCAGCCCCGGCACGTCGGTGATCTTGTTGGCGCCGTAGTCGTAGACCGAGGCGCCCGTGCCGGGCGTGCCGTCGCCGAAGACATGGCTGCCGGAGTAGAAGAGCCGGCCGTCCTGCATGAGGATCATGGACGGGTACAGGCCCCAGTACGACCACGTCTGGTTGACCTCGTTGCGCGGCAGCCACTTCTGCTGCGCCTGCGAGAACTTCTCGGCGGTGACGCTGCCGGTCGAGTCCTCCTTGAGGCCGCCGAAGCTGATGACGTCGCCGTTGCCGAGGATCGTCGCCGAGGGGTACCAGTGGCCCTCGTTCATGTCGTTGGTCCTGACGTACTTCTCCGCCGCCGGGTCGAAGATGTAGCTGTCCTTGAAGCCCTCGTAGCCGTGGCTGCCGTCGGCCGCCGGATAGGCCTTGTTGCCGCTCATGATGAGGACGCGGCCGTCGGAGAGCTGCACATGGCCGGCGCAGAACATGTCGACCGGGGTCGGGATCGTCTTCGTGGTGCCGGTCTTCGGGTCGTAGACCGCCGACGTGAACGTGCCGGCCTTGAACATGTCGGGGTCGTTGCCGGAGCCGGCGACCAGCAGCACCTTGCCGTTGTGCAGGACGACCGAGTGCATGCTGCGCACCGGGTTCTTGAACGGCATGACCGCCCAGGTGCCCTTGGTGCAGGCGTCGCCGGCGGTGCAGGTGTCGCCGACCGCGGGCTGGGTGGCGTCCTCCATGTCGTAGTCGTCGGAGACGACCGTGCCCGTGCCGTGGACGGAGACGCCCCAGGTGATCTGGTCGGTGCCGGGCGGGACGACGGGCGTACGGACGGAGGCGCGCGTGTAGTCGGCGCTGACCGGCAGCGTCTTGAGGTCGGTCCAGTACTGCCAGCCGGCCTTCACGTCATGGCGGAAGACGGTGATGGTCGCGTCCGGGGTGGTGCTCTTGTACCAGAGGGAGAGGTCGTACTGATGGGCCGGCGTCACGTTCGGCGCGCAGGAGGTGTCCTCGACCATCAGGGCCTTGCGGTCGCCGTCGACGCGGCGCGTGACGGTGACGGACAGGGCCTTGCCGCCGCTGTGCGACTGGTCGGTCGTGGTGACGGTGAAGTCGTTGTCGCCCCAGCCGGACTTCTCCCAGCAGGTCGGCAGGGCGTCGGAGGACCGTACGGACTCGAAGCCGGGGTTGACGACCATGTTGGAGCCGGCCTCCGCCGGGCCGGGCGCGGCCAGCAGCAGCCCGAAGGACGCGCTCGAGGCCAGGAGCAGCGCCGCGGCCGCCCGGGTGCGTCTCCTGCGTCCGGGGACGCGGGTGCGTCTGCCTGCGGTGACTCTCAATGCCATGCCATCACTTGTCCCTTCTTCGACGGCGGTCTCGGCGGTGTGCGCCTCCGCCGCGGCTCGGGCGGAGGCGGCGCCGGGGGCGCGGCAGGTAGACCAGCGCCTCGGTGGCGGCGTAGCGCAGGACGAACGTGGTGAGCAGCGCGAGCGCGGTCGCGGGCAGGACGCCCAGGCCGAGGCCGCCGACGAACAGGGCGATGAGCGGGATGCGCAGCACCAGGTCGGCGTTGGCCAGGAGGGCGACACGGGCGAGGCGGTCCGCCCAGTGCCGGTGGCCGCGGCGGTGGCGGAAGAGCAGCGTCTCGGCGAGGGCGAAGTTCCATACGACGCCGAACTGGTTGGCGACGATCTCGGCCTGGAGGTAGTGCAGGCCCGCGCCGGTCAGCAGCTTCAGCCCGAGGAGGTTCGGCAGGAAGCCCGTCAGGCCGATGAGGCCGAAGGCGACCACGCGGGCCAGGGGCGAGGACGTGGGCACGGACGCCAGGGTGCGGGCCGTGCGGCGGCGGATGCCGGAAGGGCCCGGGGGCGCGGTGGCCCCCGGGCGGGGTAACGGCTCGGTGGCCGTGGTCTCGCTGCCCGTCACCGGGCGCCGGCCCTTATACGGCGGATCTCGATCCGGGCCGGGCCCTCGCCGAAGGAGGCCACGGCCTCGGAGTTCTCCAGCGCGGCCTTCACCAGCGGCAGCGTCGTGGCGTCACGGCGGACGGTCGGCGAGGAGACCACGTAGTCCACGTCGCGCCAGCCCCTCGGCATGGTCTTGCCGACCGCGGGGTCGAGGTCGGCCTTGTAGAACCAGACGGCCCCGGTACCGGGCCGGTAGCCGGCGTGCACGAGGTCGAGCCAGATCCCGTCGTCGGCCAGGACGCGCGTACGGGCCGGGTCGGCGACGTTGTCCCGGTCGCCCAGCCAGTCGGCGGCCGAGCGGTAGGGCGCGTTGGCGTCGACGGTCAGGGCCGCGCGGTTGCCGTCGTACCAGCGCGGTACGACGAGCACGGCGGCGGCCACGGCCAGCAGGGCGACCGCCGAGCGGCGCAGCGCCCGCCGGCGGGGCCCCTGGTGCGGGCGGGTGCGCAGCAGGGCGCCGGCCACGGAGGCGGCCGCGCCCGCGAGGGCCAGCGCGAGGAAGGGCAGGACCTGGATGACGTACATCGCCGGCAGATAGCCCGAGGGGCGCAGCGCGACCAGCGCGAGGATGACGGCCGCGGCGGTGGGGCCGGCCAGGGCACGGCCCGTGCGGGACCAGCGGGCGGCGGCTAGCAGCACCACCGCGGCGGTCAGTCCGCACAGCGGCAGGACGCGGTCGTAGTACAGCCAGGAGTGCAGCACGCCGTGCGAGCCGGACCCGGGGTCGAGCACGAACCCCGAACCGGGGCGGCTCATCTGGTATTTGATGCCGTCGATCAGCGACACATGGCCGGGGCCGGGGAAGAGCTCGTGGTTGAGCAGGGCGAACAGCGGATACGCCAGGCCGATCAGCCCGCAGGCGGTGACCGCGCCCGTCACGGCGAACTTGCGGGTGTCGCGGTGGCTGTGCCGCCACATGGTCAGCAGCAGGGCGGGCAGGATGACGAGCATCGTCTCCTTGGACAGCACGGCGACGGCCGCCGCCAGCCCGGCCCCGAAGTGGTGCCACAGGTGTCGCCGGGGGGAGGCGGCCAGGCAGAAGGCCAGCAGGATCCACATCACGGCGATGTTGTCGAGGAAGATCTCCCGCTGCAGGACCACCGCCAGCGGGGAGAGCCCGAACAGGGCCATGGCCAGCCCCGCCGCCCAGCGCTGCAGCCCCAGCCGCCGCCCGAGCACGTACACCAGCACCGCGCTGACGGCCGAGATCAGCAGCATCGCGCAACGCATGGGGGCGACCGACATCGCGTCGGGGGACAGGGCCGCCGGTATCCAGGTGAGCAGGGCCAACTGGATCCAGCCCAGCGGCGGGTGGTCGTACCAGTAGGTGTAGTGGGCCAGGCCCTTGCCCTCCTGGACGGCCCACGCCTGGGCGAGGTAGGTGCCCTCGTCGTCGCTGAGGGCCGGGAAGCCGGTGATGTTCCAGCCCTGCACCAGCAGGATCGCCGCCAGCAGGGCCCCGCACACCAGCAGGTCCGGGCGGGAGCTGCGCAGCCGCAGCACGGGTCTGAGGGGGCCGGGGGAGACGGGTGCCGGGCGCCGGACGGCGGGCGGGGCCGCCTCGGCGGTGGGGAGTGTCGCGGTCACGAAGTGACGTCCTCTCGGGTGAGGTGCGCGCCGACGTGTCGGGTGAGCTCCCAGTCGCTGCGGCCCCGCTGCTCCCGCCAGACCGCGCGGACCGCGGCCCCGGCGAGCATCAGCTGGTAGAAGGGGCCGCCGAGGATGAGCTTGAGGTAGTGGACGAACCGCACGCGCAGGCCGTACTGCGTGCCGAAGTCGTGCAGTCCGACGATCTCGAACATGAAGGTGACCAGCATGGTGACGGCCGGCAGGAAGGTCACCACGGCGACGCCGGCGGGGACGTCGAGGAAGAGCGCTATCGCTATGTTCAGCGGGATGATCAGCCCGGTGAAGGCCTGGAAGAAGGGCGTCATCAGGGTGTAGCGGGCGAGCAGGCGCTGGGCGACGGTGGGCAGTTGCCGCCAGTCCTTCTTGCGGTAGACCTGCAGGAAGCCCTGGTTCCAGCGGGTGCGCTGCTTGAGCAGGCTCATCAGGGTGCCGGGGGTCTCCTCGCGGGTGACCATCTCCGAGTCGTAGGCGACGACGACGCGCTTGCCCCGGCTGGAGAGCCGCACGCCCAGGTCGCAGTCCTCGGCCAGGCACTCCGGGTCCCAGCCGTCGGCCTCGCGCAGCACGTCGGTGCGGACGAAGACGGTGTTGCCGCCCAGCGGGATGAAACCTTTCTCCGCATGGAGGTGGAGGCGGCTGCGGAACCAGAAGAAGTACTCCAGGCAGTTGCGCAGGCTGTACCAGCTGGAGTGGAAGTTGATCAGCTGGACGCCGCCCTGCACCACGTCCGCGCCGGTCGCCCGGAAGGCGTGGTCGACGTGGGTGAGCAGCTCGGGGTGGACCTGGTCCTCGGCGTCGAAGACGCCGACGACCTCGCCCAGGCAGTGGGGGAGCGCGGTGTTGAGGGCCTTGGGCTTGTTCTTCTTCTCGTGGGTGTCCACGATCACCCGCACCCGGTCCGGGGCGGCGGCCGCCACCTTCTCGGCGACCCCGGCGGTCTCCGGGTCGTCGTGGCCGACGATGACGAGGACCTCGAAGCGCCCGTGCGTGGACGTCAGCAGCCGGGTGACGGTGTGCTCCAGCACGGCCTGCTCGTGCCGGGCGGGCACCAGCAGCGAGAAGGACAGGGCGCCTTCGTCGCCGGCCGGCTCGAAGCGGGTGCCCGCGAGCGTCTCGGGCGTGCGCCAGGCGTGCATCTGCCACCACAGCGTGAAGCCCGCCATCCAGAAGAGGGCGAGCGAGACCGCGCAGACGAAGACGGAAGCGAGCAAAGAAGTCCCCCCTGAAAAGCGCCACGAAGGCGCCGTGGCATCGCTTGGATCTTCCCCCTCACGCGCCTCCCCGGGCGCGTGTGTGTCTCCCTGCGGGAGAGAGTAAGGGGGGAAGGTGAAACTCGGGTGCGGAAACGATAAATCCTGTGTTTCCGAACGAACTCGGAGTTGATCCTGTCATGTTGGCACAGACCATTCCGGCGGACGGGGGCGGAGCGGCGGCCGACGGAGCGTCAGCTCGTGGCCCACGGGCGTTCTTCCGCACGGCCCGGGCCGGTGGGAGACTCGCCGTCATGGGTGCGTTGGGGCGCATGCGTGTCCGTCCCCGGGTGCGGCACGCGGCGGGTGCCGCGGCCCTCGCCGGGGCGGCAGTGATGGTGCTCGCCGGCTGCGACCCGGCCGGCGGGCTCGATTCGGCGACCGTCGCCGTCACCACACAGCGGCAGGCCAGTGGGGCGCTCGAGCACGAGGGCGTCAAGGTCGCCTGGCTGAAGTGCACGGGCAAGGCCGAGGGCGGCGGCAAGGACGCGAGCGGCGCCACCCAGCCGGTGTACGCCGTCGGCGTCGACTGCGAGGGGCGCACCGAGAACGGCAAGAAGATCATCGTCTTCGGCCGGGTCACCGGCATCAGCGGCCAGGCGTGCGTGCGCGGCCTGCTGACCGCCAAGGTCGACGGCAGGACAGTCTTCTCCGTCAGCGTCCTCGGCGACTGCTCCCGCACGGCCGGCGGCACGCCCCCGAGCCCGCCGTCCAAGCCCACCTCCTCCGCCGACTGCACCGACAAGCCCGGCGATCAGGGCCACCACCAGCAGGGCAAGTAGCGGGGAGGGTCGCCACGGCCGTACGGACGGACCGGTAACATCCGGACCGTACGAGCCGACGACCCGGGAGGAGCCACCGGTGGCGGGAGAACCGCAGGCCGACTGCCTGTTCTGCAAGATCGCGGCAGGGGAGGTGCCCGCGACGGTCGTCAAGGAGACCGAGACGACCCTCGCCTTCCGCGACATCAACCCCCAGGCGCCCGTGCACTGCCTGGTGATCCCCAAGGTGCACTACCCCGACGCCGCCTCCCTCGCGGCCGCCGAGCCGAAGATCGCCGCCGACGTGCTGCGCGAGGCCGGCGAGGTCGCCCTGCAGGAGAACGGGGACCAGGGCTTCCGCATCGTCTTCAACACCGGCGCCGGCGCCGGGCAGACCGTCTTCCACGCGCACGCCCACGTCCTCGGCGGCCGCGGCTTCAACTGGCCGCCCGGCTAAGCCGTATGTCCGTACGCGAACTCGTCGTCCTCGGCACCGCCAGCCAGGTGCCCACCCGGCACCGCAACCACAACGGCTACGTCCTGCTCTGGGACGGCGAGGGCCTGCTCTTCGACCCCGGAGAGGGCACCCAGCGGCAGATGCTGCGCGCCGGGGTGGCCGCCCACGACCTCAACCGGATCTGCGTCACGCACTTCCATGGCGACCACTCCCTCGGCCTGGCCGGGGTGATCCAGCGCATCAACCTCGACCGGGTGCCGCACCGGGTCACCGCGCACTACCCGGCCAGCGGGCAGCGCTTCTTCGAACGGCTGCGGTACGCCACGGCCTACCGCGAGACGGTCAAGCTGGTCCAGGAGCCCGTGGCCGGCACCGGCGCGGTCCTCGCCGACACCAAGGCGTTCGTCCTGGAGGCGCGCAAGCTCTCGCACCCCGTCGAGTCCTACGGCTACCGCCTGATCGAACCCGACGGGCGGCGCATGCTGCCCGAGCTGCTGGCCGCGCACGGCATCAGCGGACCGGACGTGGGCCGGCTGCAGCGCGAGGGCTCCGTCGGCGGCGTCACCCTGGACGAGGTGAGCGAGGTCCGGCGCGGACAGCGCTTCGCGTTCGTCATGGACACCCGGCTGTGCGAGGGCGTCGACGCCCTCGCCGAGGGCTGCGACATGCTCGTCATCGAGTCGAC
The DNA here is from genome assembly GCF_040641275.1 of Streptomyces sp. NPDC021096. Taxonomy (NCBI): domain Bacteria; kingdom Bacillati; phylum Actinomycetota; class Actinomycetes; order Kitasatosporales; family Streptomycetaceae; genus Streptomyces; species Streptomyces sp. NPDC021096. The sequence continues at coordinate 22,206 of NZ_JBFADG010000022.1, forward strand.
CTTCCTCGACGAGGACGAGTCCCTCGCCACCGAGCACGGACATCTGACGGCGGGCCAGGCCGGCCGGGTCGCGGCGCGGGCGGGCGTGCGGCACCTGGTGCTCACGCACTTCTCGCAGCGCTACGACGACCCGTCCGTCTTCGAGCGCCAGGCCCGGGCGGCCGGCTTCGACGGAGAGCTGACCGTCGCCCGGGACCTGATGCGCGTACCGCTGCCGAAGCGGCGGGCGTAGGGCCTCAAGGGCCCCAGGGCCTTACGGCAGGTAGTACATCGGGTTCGGCAGCTTGTAGGTGCGGTCGGCGTAGCCGCCCTGCAGGTCGCTGTGCTGGTCGCCGAAGTTGGCGACGATGTCGTAGCCGCGCGACTCGATGTACTTGCGGGTGCCCGACTTGTACTCGACGGTGGTGCACTTCGCGCCGCACGCGAGGTAGGCGGGCGGGTTCTGCTTGTTCTTCAGGAAGAAGTGCGCCGTGTCGGCGACGGGCTTGTAGCCGACGTTCTTGAGGTTGCGGGCGCTCCACTCGCGCTGGTGCTCGCCGCGGCCGGTGACGTAGAAGACCTCGATGCCCTTGGACTTCGCCCAGTTGACGAGCTGGGGCATGCCGAAGACGGGCGCCATGTCGGTGGACTTCAGATAGGCGTCCTGCGACTCGGGCGTGAAGTGGAAGCCCACCTGGAGCTCGTAGTTGTAGGTCAGCAGCGTGGTGTCGTCCAGGTCGAGGACGATGGCCGGCTTGGCGCCCTTCTTGCCGTGGGCCTGGTTCTTGACGACCTTCTCGAGGTGGGCCTTGGCCTTCTTCTCGATGTCGGCGACCTGCTTGGCGTAGTTGCTGTCCGGCGACGCGTAGTGCTGGCCGTTCTTGTCGACGGTGTCGCCGTAGAACGCCTTGATCTTGTCCTGGACCTGCGTGAGGTTCGGGATCTCCTTGTCCGTGCGGGGCACCGCGTGGTCGGCGGTGGCCGCGCCCGCGGTGTAGAGGCCGGCGCCGACGGCGAGGGCGGCGGTGGCGGCGGCGATGCGCACGCGGGGGGACTTCAGGGAGAGCGACACTTTAGTGACTCCTGGGTAACAAGGAAGGTGCAGCGCGAAGCTAAGGCGCTCGACACGTGCCGGTCAAGGGTCCTCTACGCGCGGAGAAAGATCCTTGGGCGTACCGTGACCATGTCGGACATCGCAGCGACGAGAAGGGTGGGGCGCTGACCATGGCGCAGGAAGTACGCGGAGTCATCGCACCGGGCAAGAACGAGCCGGTCCGGGTGGAGACCATCCTGGTGCCGGACCCGGGACCGGGCGAGGCCGTGGTGAAGGTCCAGGCGTGCGGCGTCTGCCACACCGACCTGCACTACAAGCAGGGCGGCATCAACGACGACTTCCCCTTCCTCCTCGGCCATGAGGCGGCGGGCGTGGTGGAGGCCGTCGGCGAGGGCGTGAGCGAGGTGGCCCCCGGCGACTTCGTCGTCCTCAACTGGCGGGCCGTCTGCGGCCAGTGCCGCTCCTGTCTGCGCGGTCGTCCGCAGTACTGCTTCAACACGCACAACGCGAAGCAGAAGATGACGCTCGCCGACGGCACCGAGCTCTCGCCGGCGCTGGGCATCGGCGCGTTCGCCGAGAAGACGCTCGTCGCGGCCGGCCAGTGCACCAAGGTCGACCCCGGCGTCTCCCCGGCGGTGGCCGGGCTGCTCGGCTGCGGCGTCATGGCGGGCATCGGCGCCGCGATCAACACCGGCCAGGTCGGGCGCGGCGACTCCGTCGCCGTCATCGGCTGCGGCGGCGTCGGCGACGCGGCGATCGCCGGCTCCCGGCTCGCGGGCGCGGCCCGGATCATCGCCGTCGACATCGACGACCGCAAGCTCGAGACCGCCCTGCGCATGGGCGCCACGCACACCGTCAACTCCCGCTCGACCGACCCCGTCGAGGCGATCCGCGAGCTGACCGGCGGCTTCGGCGCGGACGTCGTCATCGAGGCGGTCGGCCGCCCCGAGACGTACGAGCAGGCGTTCTACGCCCGCGACCTGGCCGGCACGGTCGTCCTGGTCGGCGTGCCCACCCCCGACATGAAGCTGGAGCTGCCGCTCCTGGACGTCTTCGGCCGCGGCGGCGCCCTCAAGTCCTCCTGGTACGGCGACTGCCTGCCCTCGCGCGACTTCCCCATGCTCATCGACCTGCACCAGCAGGGGCGGCTCGACCTCGGCGCGTTCGTCACGGAGACGATCGGGCTGGGCGACGTGGAGAAGGCGTTCGAGCGCATGCACGCGGGCGACGTGCTGCGCTCGGTGGTCGTCTTCTGATCGTCAGCTGCGCGCCCCCTGGGCCCGGGCGAGGATGCGGGCCGCGACCGCCGGGGAGTCGACCAGGGGGTGCAGCGCGAGCGCGCGCAGCGCGGCGTCGTGGTCCTCGTGGACGGCCGCCTGGATCGTGGCCCGCTCGACGGCCTTGAGCTGCAGCATCAGCCCCAGCTGGTCCTCGCGCAGGGGCGCGCACGGCATCGGGCGCGCCCCCTTGGCGTCCACCACGCACACCGTCTCGATGATCGCGTCGGCGCTCAGCGCCGGCACGGTCGTGCCGTTGCGGACGTTGAGGATCAGCCGGGCGCCCTCGTTCGCGGCCACCCCGCGCATGAAGGCCAGCGCCACCCGTTCGTAGCCGCCGCCGTCCAGGTCGCAGCTGTCGCGCTGCCAGCCGCCGGACGCGGCCCGGCTCGCGGCCCCGTAGGTCTCCTCGCGCTGCAGCCGGGTCCGCTCCCACAGTTCGTACGAACGGTGCGGCGCGGCCGCCGCCTCGGCGAAGAAGTCGTTCTGCTGCTGGTCGAGGAACTCCCCGCGCGTCTCCGTGGCCTCCTGCACCGAGCGGAGCGTCTCGCGGCGGAAGTAGTAGTAGTGCAGGTATTCGTTGGGCAGCGCGCCCAGGGCCCGCAGCCACTCGCCGCCGAAGAGCTTGCCCTCCTCGAGCGTGCGCAGGGCCTCGTCGTCCCGCAGCAGCCGCGGCAGCAGGTCCTCGCCGTCGAGGGTCAACGAGCGCAGCCACCCCAAATGATTGAGGCCCACGTAGTCGTAGATCACTCTTTCCGGGTCGGCGTGCACCGCCTGCGCGGCCCGCCGCGCCAGGCCCACCGGCGAGTCGCAGATGCCGATCACCCGTTCGCCCAGCACGGAGGACATCGCCTCGGTCACCAGCCCCGCGGGGTTGGTGAAGTTGATGACCCACGCGTTGGGGGCGAGCTCCGCGACCCGCTCCGCGATCTCCAGCGCGACCAGCACCGTACGGAGCCCGTACAGCACCCCGCCCGCGCCGACCGTCTCCTGCCCCAACACGCCCTCGCTCAGCGGGATCCGTTCGTCCAGCACCCGCCCGGCGGTGCCGCCCACCCGGATCGCGGAGAAGACGAAGTCGGTGTCCTCCAGGGCCCGGTCCAGGTCGTCGGCGATGCGCACGACAGGGGCGCCCGGCACCCCGGCGGCCTGCGCGGCCAGCACCGAAGCGATCACTCTCAACCGCTTCGAGTCGGTGTCGTACAGCACGAGTTCCGTGCAGCGTCCCGGTGCCTCGCGCCGGGCGTCGTCCAACAGGGCTCGGTGCACGAGAGGCACGCGAAAGCCGCCGCCGCCGAGAATCGTCAGCCTCATAGTCCGGAACGTACCGCAGGATCGGGCAGACTGTCCGGACCCGCACCCGTGCACCCCTGAGAGGAGCAACGAGCGAGCATGTCGGTCTCTTCGTCGCACGTGACACCGCAGGCAGGCAGCCAGGGCGAGCGCATCCGGGACGAGCGGTTCGAGGGCGCGGCGCCGGTCCTCGACCCCCTCGCCGAGGTCCGCCGCGAGGGCGACCCGGCGACCGACGTCTATCTGACCGGACCGGTCTTCCTCGACATCATCTTCACCGGCCTGGACTCGGCCCCCGTGCGCGGCACCGAGTCCTGGGCGCGCGGCATGGGCTCCAGCCCCGGCGGCATCGCCAACATGGCCACCGCCCTGGCCCGGCTGGGCCTGCGCACCTCGCTGGCCGCGGCCTTCGGCGACGACATGTACGGCGAATACTGCTGGGAGGCGCTCTCGCGCGGCGAGGGCATCGACCTGGGCCTGTCGCGCACCGTGCCCGGCTGGCACTCCCCGGTCACCGTCTCCATGGCCTACGAGGGCGAGCGGACGATGGTCTCCCACGGGCACGAGGCCCCGCCCCCGGAGGAGCCCGCCCCCGAGTGCCCGCCCGCCGCCCGCGCCTGCGTGGCCCTGCTCGTACCGGGCCGCCAGGAGGAGTGGATCGGACGGGCGGCCCGCCGGGGCAGCCGGGTCTTCGCCGACGTCGGCTGGGACGACACCGGCCGCTGGGACCCCGCCGACCTGGCCGACCTCGAGCACTGCGAGGCGTTCCTGCCCAACGCCGAGGAGGCCATGCGCTACACCCGCACCGACTGCCCCCGCGCCGCCGCCCGGGCCCTGGCGGACAAGGTGCCGCTGGCGGTGGTGACGATGGGGGAGCGGGGCGCCTACGCCGTGGACGGGCGCACCGGCGAGAGCGCCGAGGTCCCCGCGATCGTCGTCGAGGCCCTCGACCCGACCGGCGCCGGGGACGTCTTCGTGGCCGGCTTCGTCACCGGCACCCTCGCCGGCTGGCCGCTGGCGGACCGGCTCGCCTTCGCCGGGCTGACCTCGGCCCTGTCCGTGCAGGAATTCGGCGGCTCGCTCTCCGCGCCCGGCTGGGTGGAGATCGCCGCCTGGTGGCAGCACGTGAAGTCCTTCGACGACCAGTCCCGGGCCACCCTGCGCCGCTACGCCTTCCTCGACGGCCTGCTGCCCGCCGCCTGCCGCCCCTGGCCACTGCGCCGGGCCGTGCCCACGCTGGGATTCCGCCGTCCGTAAAAGCCTTCGGGCTCCCGGGGACACCGTCGTACCCTTGGTATTCCAAGGTTCTTCGGATGCAGGAACGCAGGAAAGAAGGGGATGAGCAGGCCTTCAGAGCCGGCCCATGACTCAGACACCCACACGACCGCAGGCGACCACCCGGTTCACCGTCCCGGCCAAGCACCCCATGGTGACGGTCCTGGGCTCCGGGGACTCGCTCCTGAGGGTCATCGAGAACGCCTTCCCCTCGACGGACATCCACGTACGGGGAAATGAAGTCAGCGCGACGGGCGACGAGCGGGAAGTGGCCCTCGTCCAGCGCCTCTTCGCCGAAATGATGCTGGTGCTCCGCACGGGGGCGCCGATGACGGAGGACGCGGTGGAACGCTCGATCGCCATGCTCAAGGACGAGGAGAAGGGGGCCGAGACCCCCGCCGAGGTCCTCACCCAGAACATCCTCTCCAGCCGCGGCCGCACCATCCGCCCCAAGACGCTCAACCAGAAGCGCTATGTCGACGCGATCGACAAGCACACGGTCGTCTTCGGCATCGGCCCCGCCGGCACCGGCAAGACCTACCTGGCCATGGCCAAGGCGGTCCAGGCCCTGCAGTCCAAGCAGGTCAACCGGATCATCCTGACCCGGCCCGCCGTCGAGGCCGGCGAGCGGCTGGGCTTCCTGCCCGGCACGCTCTACGAGAAGATCGACCCGTATCTGCGGCCGCTCTACGACGCGCTGCACGACATGCTCGACCCCGACTCCATCCCGCGCCTGATGGCCGCCGGGACGATCGAGGTCGCGCCGCTGGCGTACATGCGCGGCCGGACGCTCAACGACGCGTTCATCATCCTCGACGAGGCGCAGAACACCAGCCCCGAGCAGATGAAGATGTTCCTCACCCGGCTCGGCTTCGACTCCAAGATCGTGATCACGGGTGACATCACCCAGATCGACCTGCCCGGCGGCACCAAGAGCGGCCTGCGCCAGGTGCGGGAGATCCTCGACGGCGTCCAGGACGTCCACTTCTCCATGCTCACCAGCCAGGACGTCGTCCGGCACAAGCTGGTCGGCCGTATTGTCGACGCGTACGAGCAGTACGACAGCCGCAACGGCAAGTAGATCCTGAGAAGCGAGAAGACCCGGTAACGATGGCAATCGACGTCAACAACGAATCCGGCACGGAGGTCGACGAGCAGGCGATCCTCGATGTCGCCCGCTACGCCCTCACCCGGATGCGTATCCACCCGCTCTCCGAACTCTCGGTCATCGTTGTCGACGCCGATGCCATGGAGCAGCTCCACATCCAGTGGATGGACCTCCCCGGGCCCACCGACGTGATGTCCTTCCCCATGGACGAGCTGCGCCCGCCGGCCAAGGACGACGACGAGCCGCCGCAGGGCCTCCTCGGCGACATCGTCCTGTGCCCCGAGGTCGCCAAGAAGCAGGGCGAGGACGCCCCGACCGGCCACTCCATGGACGAGGAGCTCCAGCTCCTGACCGTCCACGGCGTCCTCCACCTCCTCGGCTACGACCACGAGGAGCCCGACGAGAAGGCCGAGATGTTCGGCCTCCAGGCCGCGATCATCGACGGCTGGCGCGCCGAGCGCGGCATCGAGGGGCCCTCGCCGGCCCCCACCTTCACGTGACCGGCCAGCTGATCGCCGCCGCGGTCCTGCTGATCGTCGTCGCCTGGCTCGCCGCCTGCGCCGAGGCCGGCCTCGCCCGGACCACCAGGTTCCGGGCCGAGGAGGCCGTACGGGCGGGGCGGCGGGGCAGCGCCCGGCTCATGGCCGTCGCCGCCGACCCCACCCGCTACCTCAACCTGGCGCTGCTGGTGCGCGTCGCCTGCGAAATGGCGGCGGGCGTCTTCGTCACCTACGTCTGCCTGGAGGAGTTCGACGCCACCTGGCAGGCGCTGACGGTCGCCGTGGGCGTGATGGTCCTCGTCTCGTACGTGGCCGTCGGCGTCTCCCCGCGCACCATCGGCCGGCAGCACCCGATCGGCACCGCCACCGCGGCGGCGTACGTCCTGCTGCCGCTGGCCCGTGTCCTGGGCCCGGTGCCCCGGCTGCTGATCCTCCTCGGCAACGCCCTCACCCCCGGCAAGGGCTTCCGCATGGGCCCCTTCGCCTCCGAGGCGGAGCTGCGGGCCGCGGTCGACCTGGCGGAGAAGGAGTCGCTGATCGAGGACGAGGAGCGCCGCATGGTGCACTCCGTCTTCGAGCTCGGCGACACCCTCGTCCGCGAGGTGATGGTGCCCCGGACGGACCTCGTCGTCATAGAACGCGGCAAGACCATCCGCCAGGCCCTCACCCTCGCCCTGCGCTCCGGCTTCTCCCGCATCCCGGTGACCGGCGAGAACGAGGACGACGTGGTGGGGGTCGTCTACCTCAAGGACCTCGTCCGCAAGACGCACATCAGCCGTGACGCCGAGTCCGAGCTGGTCTCGACGGCCATGCGGCCGGCGGTCTTCGTCCCCGACACCAAGAACGCGGGCGACCTGCTGCGCGAGATGCAGCAGCAGCGCAACCACTGCGCCGTCGTCATCGACGAGTACGGCGGCACGGCGGGCATCGTCACGATCGAGGACATCCTCGAGGAGATCGTCGGCGAGATCACCGACGAGTACGACCGCGAGCTGCCGCCCGTCGAGGAGCTCGGCGACGGCCGCTACCGGGTCACGGCCCGCCTCGACATCGGCGACCTGGGCCAGCTGTACGGCCTGGAGGAGTTCGACGACGAGGACGTCGAGACCGTCGGCGGCCTGCTCGCCAAGTCCCTGGGCCGGGTGCCGATCGCCGGTGCGACGGCCGACGTCGAGCTCACCGAGCGGGGCAAGGACCCGGACCTGACGGCCCTGCGGCTGACCGCCGAGGCCGCGGCGGGGCGGCGCAACCGCATCGTCACCGTGCTGGTCGAGCCGGTGCGGGCCGAGGCCGACCCGGCGGAGTGAATGTCCCCGGCGCCGGGGTTCCCCCCGGCGCCGGCCGGGAACGTACGCCAGGTGGCACTAGTCAGAAGGATCGCCCGTCCCCTGCTGGCCTCGGCGTTCGTCAGCAGCGGCCTTCAGACCGTCCAGCACCCCGAGGCGCTGGCGGCCACGGCCGCGCCCGTGGCGCTCGCCATCGCGCAGTGGGTGCCGGGGCTGCCGCGGGACGCGCGGGCGCTGGTGCGCCTGAACGGCGCGGTGCACTTGGGGGCAGGCACGCTGCTCGCCTTCGGCATCCTGCCCCGCGCGTGTGCGCTGGCGCTGGCGGCCAGCCTGGTGCCGACGACCCTGGCGGGTCATGCGTACTGGGCGGAGGAGGATCCGGGCAAGCGGATGCAGCACCGGGTGGCCTTCTTCAGCAACATGTCGATTCTGGGTGGGCTGCTGATTGCTGTCGCCGATCGGCCACGCGGGGGGCGGCGCCACTGTGGCTGAGGCTTGTCCTCAAACGCCGGACGGGCTGGATTTTCCACGCCGCAGGCCAACGGCCACCAGTACGGCCACCAACGCCACCACACCGGTGTCCACTGCCAGCGCCAGCTTGATTCCGCCCAGCGTCGCCTCCCCGAAGCCGGCCCCCGCATCGCGTCGCGCCGCGATGTCCGCCGACGCCAGGGCGCTCAGCAGCGGGATGCCGATCGTGATGCCCACCTGCTGGGAGCTGGTCACCAGGCCCGTGGCCAGGCCCTGCTCCCCGTCCGGGAGCCCCGACGTGGCCGTGACGCCGTACGCCACGATCGCCCACATGTGACCGACGCAGGCCAGCGACGCGCCCACCAGGGCCAGCCAGGCGCCCGAGGCCGTGCCCAGGAACAGCAGGGAGGCCGTGAAGCCGGCCTGGACCAGCATGCCCGTCACCAGCGTGGCACGGGTGCCGAAGCGGGCGATGATCCTGGGGGCCGTCATGCCGGAGAGGGCCGCGCAGATGCCCAGCGCGCCGAAGATCAGGCCGGTGCGGACCGTCGACAGCCCCAGCACCTCCTGCAGGTACAGGGTGAGGAGGAAGATGACCGTGGTCATCATCGCGAAGGTGGTCAGCCCGGCCAGGTTCCCCCAGGCCACCGTCCGCCGCCGCAGCATCGGCAGGGACACCAGCGGCTCGGCGGCCCGGGACTCCACCACCACGAAGGCCACGAGCAGCACCACTCCGGCGACCAGCGTGACGAGGACGTCCACGCCGCCGAAGCCCCGCTGCGCCGCCGTCGACAGCGCGTAGATCAGCGCCAGCAGGCCACCGGTCACGGTCACCGCGCCCGGCACGTCCAGGCGCGGCCGGTCGGCACGCCGGGATTCGGTCAGCAGGCCCGGCGCCGCCAGCAGCACGCCGACGCCCGCCACCGCGAGCAGCCCCATCGTGGAGCGCCAGCCCAGCCAGTCGGTCATCACGCCGCCCAGCAGCATGCCGATGGTGAAGCCCAGGGACATCAGCGTGCTGCTGATGCCCAGCGCCCGCTCGCGCTGCGGGCCCTCGGCGAAGGTCGTGGTCAGCAGCGACATCCCGGTCGGCACGATCACGGCCGCGCCCAGCCCCTGCAGCGCCCGCCCGGCCAGGAAGGACGCCGGGTCCCAGGCCAGCGTGGCCAGCACGGAGGCCACCGTGAACAGGGCCAGCCCCGTCAGGAACAGCTTCCGCCGCCCGTAGAGGTCGGCGAGCCGGCCGAAGAACAGCAGGAAGCCGCCCGAGGGCAGGGCGAAGGCCGTGACCGCCCACTGCAGGTCGGCCTGGCCCATGCCCAGGTCGTCCCCGAGGGCGGGCAGGGCGACGTTGAGGATGGAGAAGTCGAGCGCGACGATGAACTGCGCGGCGCACAGCACCAGCAGGATCAGCTTCGCGCGGGTGGTCATACGGGCGCCGGCCGGGGCCGGGGAGGTGTCGGGGCCGGATGTTCGGGGCAGGGAGTCGATCGCCATGCGATCACCCTCGGGCGTGCGGAATAGCCGTGGGGAGAGCGCGCTTATGGTGGTGGTCGCACCACCAGGCAGGGGGCCCGGGTGGGCGAGGCCGGACGAGGGGGAATGGTGACCGTTGCACCGCACGAGGGCCGGGACAGGCCGCGTCGGCGCGAGGAGCTGCGCGAGTTCCTGATGAGCCGTCGGGCCCGGGTCTCGCCGGCCGAGGCGGGGCTGCCGGACGGCGGGGCCCGCCGCCGCACGCCGGGACTGCGCCGCGAGGAGGTCGCGGTCCTCGCCGGGGTGGGCGCCAGCTGGTACCAGTGGCTGGAGCAGGGGCGCCAGATCACCGTCTCGCCGCAGGTCATCGACGCCGTCGCCGGCGTGCTGAGGCTGGACGGCCCCGAGCGCCGCCATCTGTACGTCCTGGCCGGCCTGAACCCGCCGCTGCCCGAGTCCGTGCACGACGCGGAGTACCTGTGCGACGGGCTGCGCCGGCTGATCGACGGCTGGCTGCCGTCCCCGGCGCACATCATGGACCCGTACTGGAACCTCGTCGCGTACAACGAGGCGGCCGGCCACGTCCTCGGCTTCCGGCCGGAGATCCGGCAGAACTGCCTGATCGACTTCTTCACCGACCCCGTCTACCGCGCCCGCGCCGCGAACTGGGAGCAGAACGCCCACCGCGTCGTCGCCACCTACCGCGCCGCCTGCTCGGAGCGCCCCGACGACGACGGCTTCAAGGAGGTCGTGGCCGAGGTGTCCGCGGCCAGCCCGGAGTTCGTCGAGCTGTGGGCGCGCGGTGACGTGAGCCCCGGCGGCCTGCTGGTCAAGGAGTTCGCGCACCCGCTGGTCGGCACCCTGTACCTGGAGAGCACCCAGCTGCGCGTGCCGGCCCGGCCGGACCTGACGATCGTGCTGCACAACCCGGTGCCGGAGACGGGCACGGCCGCGAAGGTGCGCTGGCTCGCCACGCCGGAGGGCCGCCGCGGCAGCATGTACTCCCTCGGGGGTCTGCTGGAGCGGGCGTCCGGCTGAGGCCCGTACATGACGGCGGTGTGACGGCCGCATGAAGGCCGCACGGGTGCCCTCGGGGGCCCGGCGCGGCCGCACCTATGCTCCCGGTATGACGGAGACGCTGGACCCCGAAGACCGCAAGCTCATCACCCTCGCCCGGGCCGCCCGGGCCCGCAACGCCGTCCCCGAGGGCGCGGCGGTCCGCGACGAGACGGGCCGTACGTACGTCGCCGGGACCGTGGCGCTCGACTCGCTGCGGCTGAGCGCCCTGCGGACGGCCGTGGCGATGGCCGTGGCCAGCGGCGCGAAGTCCCTGGAGGCGGCGGCCGTGGTCTCCGCGGAGACGGCTGTGCCCGACGCGGACCGCGCGGCCGTACGGGACCTGGGCGGCCCGGACACCCCCGTGCTGCTCGCGGGCCCGGACGGCACCCCGGGCCCGGTCGTCACCGCTGGCTGAAGCCGCTGGTCGGCGGGGGCCGGACGATCGGGGAGAATATGAGGCATGGACAACGCCTCCTCCCCCTCCCAGGCCCCCCACCGCGCGGGCTTCGCGTGCTTCGTCGGCCGCCCCAACGCGGGCAAGTCGACCCTGACCAACGCACTGGTGGGGACGAAGGTCGCGATCACCTCCAACCGTCCGCAGACCACCCGCCACACCGTGCGCGGCATCGTGCACCGCCCGGACGCCCAGCTCGTCCTGGTGGACACCCCCGGTCTGCACAAGCCGCGCACCCTGCTGGGCGAGCGGCTCAACGACGTCGTGCGCACCACCTGGGCCGAGGTCGACGTGATCGGCTTCTGCCTGCCGGCCGACCAGAAGCTCGGCCCGGGTGACAAGTTCATCGCCAAGGAACTCGCGGGGATCAAGAAGACCCCGAAGATCGCGATCGTCACCAAGACGGACCTGGTCGACTCCAAGCAGCTCGCCGAGCAGCTGATCGCCATCCAGCAGTTGGGCGAGGAGCTCGGCATCCAGTGGGCGCAGATCGTCCCGGTCTCGGCCGTCGGCGACAAGCAGGTCTCCCTGCTGGCCGACCTGATCGCCCCGCTGCTGCCCGAGAGCCCGCCGCTGTACCCCGAGGGCGACCTCACCGACGAGCCCGAGCAGGTCATGGTCGCCGAGCTGATCCGCGAGGCGGCGCTGGAGGGCGTCCGCGACGAGCTGCCCCACTCGATCGCGGTCGTGGTCGAGGAGATGCTGCCGCGCGAGGACCGGCCCAAGGACAAGCCGCTGCTGGACATCCACGCCAACGTCTACATCGAGCGGCCCAGCCAGAAGGGCATCATCATCGGCCCCAAGGGCGCCCGCCTGAAGGAGGTCGGCATGAAGTCCCGCAAGCACATCGAGGCCCTGCTCGGTACCCCGGTCTACCTCGACCTGCACGTGAAGGTCGCCAAGGACTGGCAGCGCGACCCGAAGCAGCTGCGCAAGCTCGGGTTCTGACCCCCTGCGGCTGCCCCTCTACGCGCCTTCCTTCAGGACGGTCCGGATCAGTTCGCGCTGGTCCTCGGTGAGGTGCGGGTCCGCCGCGTGGACCGCGCGGCCGTCCACCTTGATCTCGTAGTGGAAGCCGTCCGGCACGCCCCTCGCCGGAGTCTCCCGGCCCGGCGCGAGGGCGCGGTGGGCCAGGGCCTCCAGGTGCGTGGCGTCGGGCCGGCCGCAGGTCTCCAGCTCGGCCCGGCGCTCGATGCCGGCGAAACCGCCGGTTCGGGTGATGACGATACGCATGGCGTCATCCCTACCCTGTCGGCTGCGGACTACGGGTCCCTACGTGGTGGGGACCCCCACCTGGCTCCACGCCTTGAGGACGGCCTGGAGTTCGTCCCCCTCGCCGAACAGCGCGCGTGCCGAGGCCACCGTCAGCCGGGCGAACTCGGCGAAGTCGGCGTCCGAGGACAGCTCGCCGCCGGTGAGCGTGGCGTACCAGATCTTCCCGGCGCGCTCCCAGGCGTTGCCGCCGAGGTCGGTGGCCAGCAGGTAGAAGGCGTGGTTGGGGATGCCGGAGTTGATGTGCACGCCGCCGTTGTCGCGGTTGGTGCGGACGTAGTGCTCCATGGTGGCGGGCTGGGGGTCCTTGCCGAGGACGTCGTCGTCGTAGGCGGTGCCCGGCGCCTTCATCGAGCGCAGCGCCGTTCCCTTGTCCACGCCCGGGCCCAGCAGCCCCTGCCCGATCAGCCAGTCGGCCTGGTCGGCGCTCTGCCCGAGCGCGTACTGCTTGATCAGCGAGCCGAAGACGTCCGCGCAGGACTCGTTGAGCGCGCCGGACTGGCCGTAGTACTCGAGGTTCGCGGTGTGCTGGACGACGCCGTGGGTCAGCTCGTGGCCGATGACGTCCACGGCGACGGTGAAGTCGACGAACGTGTCGTTGTCCCCGTCGCCGAAGACCATCCGCTCGCCGTCCCAGAAGGCGTTGCAGTAGCCCTCCCCGTAGTGGACGGTGGCGTCCAGCGGCAGCCCGCAGTCGTCGATCGAGCGCCGGCCGAAGACCTTGAAGAAGAGGTCGAAGGTGGCTCCGAGCCCGGCGTGGGCGCGGTTGACCGTCGCGTCCTTGGCGGGGGCGTCGCCCTCGGCGTGCACCTTCTTGCCCGGCAGCGTCTCCCGGTGCTGGGCGTCGTAGATCGTGCGCTGCGCAGTGTCGGAAGGCGTGGTGGCGGACGAGTCCGCGTACACCGAACGGACCGAGGTGATGCGCCGCCGGGTGCGCAGCGCGCCGTCGTGCTCCAGCGTGCGGCGGGCCGGCTCGTTGAAGCGGGGGTCCTCGGCCTGGGCGAGCTTGTCCAGCACGTGCGGCGGCACGATCGTGCAGAAAACCGTCTTCTCTGACTTCATTGCGTCGTCCATGGCGGCAATCTGGCACCGGCCCCCCGCCTTGTCATGGCCCGGTGCAGTGATTAACACAAACGAGTGGCGAGGTTCCTTTACCGGCCACCGCCGGGCGGCGCCCCCATCCCGCATGCTGGAACGCCCCTACAGCCCCTCCCTGGCCTCGCGTAGTCTGCTGTGCATCATGCGTGACGTGCTGCTTCTTCTTAGCTGCCGCGGCGAGGGCCTGTAGACGTAGGCCGACCCCCTCCCCGCGGAGTTCGGTGTTGCCCAACGCCAGGAAAGAAGCCCGTCGGCCGTATCGCGCGGATCACCGAGGAGCCCTCCGCAGATGCCCGAGATCCACCCCTCCGTAGGCCGTCCCACGCCCGTCACCGCGGCCACCGTCACCCAGCGGCCGTCCGGAATGCCGGTCCACAAGTACCGCCCGTACGACGCCGTGGACCTGGCCGACCGCACCTGGCCGGACCAGCGCATCACCGCCGCGCCCCGCTGGCTGTCGACCGACCTGCGCGACGGCAACCAGGCGCTGATCGACCCCATGTCGCCCGCCCGCAAGCGCGAGATGTTCGACCTGCTGGTGCGCATGGGCTACAAGGAGATCGAGGTCGGCTTCCCCTCCTCCGGGGCCACCGACTTCGACTTCGTGCGGTCGATCATCGAAGAGGGCGCCATCCCCGAGGACGTGACGATCTCCGTCCTCACCCAGGCGCGCGAGGAGCTGATCGAGCGCACGGTGGAGTCCCTGCGGGGCGCGCACCGGGCCACGGTCCACCTCTACAACGCCACGGCCCCCGTCTTCCGCCGCGTGGTCTTCCGGGGCTCGCGCGAGCAGGTCAAGCAGATCGCGGTGGACGGCACGCGGCTGGTCGTGGAGTACGCCGACAAGATCCTCGGCGACGGCACGGTCTTCGGCTACCAGTACAGCCCGGAGATCTTCACCGACACCGAGCTGGACTTCGCGCTGGAGGTCTGCGAGGGCGTCATGGACGTCTGGCAGCCCGAGGCCGGCCGCGAGATCATCCTGAACCTGCCGGCCACCGTCGAGCGGTCCACCCCCTCCACGCACGCGGACCGCTTCGAGTGGATGTCGCGGAACCTGTCGCGGCGCGAGTTCGTCTGCCTGTCCGCCCACCCGCACAACGACCGGGGCACCGCCGTCGCCGCCGCCGAGCTGGCCGTCATGGCCGGCGCCGACCGCGTCGAGGGCTGCCTGTTCGGCCAGGGCGAGCGCACCGGCAACGTCGACCTGGTCACCCTGGGCATGAACCTCTTCTCCCAGGGTGTCGACCCGCAGATCGACTTCTCGCAGATCGACGAGGTCCGCCGGACCGCCGAGTACTGCAGCCAGATGGAGGTCCACCCGCGCCACCCCTACGCGGGCGACCTGGTCTACACCGCCTTCTCCGGCTCCCACCAGGACGCCATCAAGAAGGGCTTCGAGGCGATGGCGACCGAGGCGGCCGCCGCCGGGAAGACCGTCGACGACATCGAGTGGGCCGTTCCCTACCTGCCCATCGACCCCAAGGACGTCGGCCGTTCGTACGAAGCCGTCATCCGCGTCAACTCGCAGTCCGGCAAGGGCGGCATCGCCTACGTCCTGAAGAACGACCACAAGCTGGACCTGCCGCGCCGGATGCAGATCGAGTTCTCGAAGATCATCCAGGCCAAGACCGACGCCGAGGGCGGCGAGGTCACCCCGCAGGAGATCTGGTCGGTCTTCCAGGACGAGTACCTGCCCACGCCCGACAACGCGTGGGGCCGCATCATCCTGCGCTCCACGCAGACCTCCACCACCAGCGAGGGCACCGACGCGCTGACCGTCGAGGCCTCCGTGGACGGCACCGAGACGGTCCTCACGGGCACCGGCAACGGTCCGATCTCGGCCTTCTTCGACGCGCTCGCCGGCGCCGGGGTCGACGCCCGCCTGCTGGACTACACCGAGCACACGATGAGCGAGGGCGCCAGCGCCCAGGCCGCGTCGTACATCGAGTGCGTGATCGACGGCAAGGTGCTGTGGGGCATCGGTATCGACGCCAACACGACCCGCGCCTCGATCAAGGCGGTCGTGTCGGCGGTGAACCGCGCGTACCGAGGCTGACTGACGGCCCCTTCGGGGGCCCCGGGCGGCACCGCCGTCAATTTCGCGCCACCGAGAACACCGCTTCCGGTGGGCTCGGTGGCGCGGCGGGCCAGCAGCCGCCCGAACTCGGCGCCCGGGGTACTGACGCCGCATCACCGATGTGGCTAACATCACGTCAACGCGGCGACCAGGCCGTGGCGTTATGGAGGTGCGCCGTGATGCACGCGCAAGGCCGACACAGCCCGGACCGGTGCGTGGTGGGCGTACGCACCGTATGGCGCACGGTCGGGGACGGCGAGTTCTTCTGCCCGGGATGCGGCGGCGACCGCAACTACCACCGCCGCACGGGCCGCCGACGCCTGGTCGCCTTCGGGGTGCCTCTGCTGCCGCGCGGGCCGGTGGGACCCATCGTCGAATGCACGGCCTGCCGGGGCCGGTTCGCGATGGACGTCCTCGACCACCCCACCACGACCCGTTTCTCCGCGATGCTCCGCGACGCCGTGCACACGGTGGCCCTGGCGGTCCTGGCCGCCGGCGGCACGGAGGCCCGTACGGTGCGCCGGGCCGCGGTCGGGGCGGTGCGGGCGGCCGGGTTCGCCGACTGCAGCGAGGAGCAGCTGGTCACCCTCATCGAGGCCCTCGCCGCGGACACGGGCCGTCTTCCGGGGCGGTACGCGACGCCGCCGGAGGCCGTGGGCCGCGACGGCTTCGACCCCTGCGGCACGGCCCTGGCCATCGAGCTCCACGAGGCCTTGGAGCCCCTCGCCCCGCACCTGGCCCCCGCGGGCCGGGAGTCGATCCTGCTGCAGGGCGCCCGCATCGCCCTGGCGGACGGCCCCTACCGGCCCGCGGAGCGGGAGGTGCTGGCCACGGTGGGGCGGGCGCTGCTGCTGTGCCCCGAGGACACGGACCGGCTGCTGGCGGCGGCCCGGATGCCGTCGTAGGGGCCGCGGCGGCCCTTAGGCGGCGGAGGTCTCCTGGGCGGCGGCCCGGGCGGCCCTCCGCTTGCTCTCCGGCCGCCGCTGCCGCAGTACCTTGACGCGCCACACGGTGCCGAGCACGACGGGCAGCGCGCCGGCGGCGGCGAACACCAGGGCCGTCGACACCGCGTCCGTCAGCAGGGGCGCCCCGAAGCCGACGGCCGACAGCCAGGCCCCCGCGAGCGCGGGAAGGGCGATCTCCCAGGAGCGCAGCGCCCGGCCGCGGCCGGTGCGGAAGCCCGCCCGCACGGAGGTCCACAGGAGCGTTCCGCCCAGGGCGAGCAGCCCCAGGCCGGCGGCGAACGGCAGGCGGTAGGCCTCCTTCGGCTCGTCCGCCGTGAACTGCTGCCTGCCGCGGAAGTCGACGGCGCGCACCTCCAGCCGCCAGTACGTCGCGGTCACCCGGTCGCCGGGCGAGACGGCCCCGAAGACCGACAACGGTCCGTTCATGTCGACACGGCGGGAGGCCCCGCCGGGCTCGGCGAGGGTGAGCCAGTGGTGCTGCGTCCTGCCCTCGGCCTCGGTCGCCTTCTTCTTCACGACGACCTCGACCGGCTTGCGGCACTCCCGGGGCGTCTCGTCCGGCAGGCACGCGGCCGCCGTCGCGAAGGTCCGCGCGTCGGTGCGCTTGCCGGGCACGGTGACGGACAGCAGGAACACCGCGGCAAGGATCAGGACGGCACCCAGCGCGGCGGTGGCGATGACCGGCCAGCGTGTGCGGCGCGGCCGGCGACGGCGGCGCGCGCTCACCGGGATCTCACAGGCGAAAGCGTGATCGACATGGC
Organism: Streptomyces sp. NPDC021096; assembly: GCF_040641275.1. Classification (NCBI taxonomy): domain Bacteria; kingdom Bacillati; phylum Actinomycetota; class Actinomycetes; order Kitasatosporales; family Streptomycetaceae; genus Streptomyces; species Streptomyces sp. NPDC021096. The sequence continues at coordinate 39,614 of NZ_JBFADG010000022.1, forward strand.
GCATATTCTGCCTGCGTCCGGAGGCGGTTGTTCCCCCCTGCCACAGGCCGGTCCGCGCCGTCCCGCGGGTACGCGAGAATGACCCCATGAGTCTGTTCCGCGACGACGGCATCGTGCTGCGCACCCAGAAGCTGGGCGAAGCGGACCGCATCATGCTGCACTCTCCCGGGGGACAACCCCCGTACCCCCGGCCGGACGCCCGTGGGGGCGGGCGATGAGCCTCTTCCGCGACGACGGCATCGTCCTGAGGACCCAGAAGCTCGGTGAGGCGGACCGCATCATCACCCTGCTCACCCGCGGCCACGGCCGCGTGCGTGCCGTGGCGCGCGGGGTGCGGCGCACGAAGTCGAAGTTCGGGGCGCGGCTGGAGCCGTTCTCGCACGTCGACGTGCAGTTCTTCGCGCGCGGCAGCGAGCTGGTCGGGCGCAGCCTGCCGCTGTGCACACAGAGCGAGACCATCGCTCCGTACGGTGGCGGGATCGTCACCGACTACGCCCGCTACACCGCCGGCACCGCCATGCTGGAGACCGCCGAGCGGTTCACCGACCACGAGGGCGAGCCCGCCGTGCAGCAGTACCTGCTGCTCGTCGGCGGGCTGCGGACGCTCGCCGCGGGGGAGCACGCCCCGCACCTCATCCTCGACGCGTTCCTGCTGCGCTCGCTCGCCGTCAACGGCTACGCGCCCAGTTTCGACGCGTGTGCGAAGTGCGGCATGCCCGGGCCGAACCGGTTCTTCTCGGCGGCCGCCGGCGGTGTGGTCTGCGGTGAGTGCCGGGTGCCCGGAAGCGTCGTACCCTCCTCGGAGTCGATCGGGCTCCTCAGCGCGCTGCTGACCGGGGACTGGGCGACCGCGGACGCCTGCGAGGCGCGGTACGTCCGGGAGGGCAGCGCGCTCGTGGCGGCGTATCTGCACTGGCATCTGGAGCGGGGTCTTCGCTCGCTCCGGTACGTCGAGAAGTAAGCGAAACCAGGGATCAAGGAGAAGTGGCACCCATGGCTGTACGCGGGATTCTGGGCCGTTCCCGACGCGAGTACCGCACCCCCGACCCGCACCCCTCCGGCGCCCGGCCGCCCAAGATCCCCGGTGAGCTCGTCCCGAACCACGTGGCGATCGTCATGGACGGCAACGGCCGCTGGGCCAAGGAGCGCGGCCTGCCGCGCACCGAGGGCCACAAGGTCGGCGCCGAGCGCGTGCTGGACGTCCTGCAGGGCGCGATCGAGATGGGCGTCGGCAGCATCGCCCTCTACGCCTTCTCCACCGAGAACTGGCGGCGCTCGCCCGACGAGGTGCGCTTCCTGATGAACTTCAACCGCGACTTCATCCGCAAGACCCGCGACCAGCTCGACGAACTCGGCATCCGGGTCCGCTGGGTGGGCCGCATGCCCAAGCTGTGGCGGTCGGTGGCCAAGGAGCTCCAGATCGCCCAGGAGCAGACCAAGGACAACGACAAGCTCACGCTGTACTTCTGCATGAACTACGGCGGGCGCGCGGAGATCGCGGACGCGGCGCAGGCGCTGGCGGCCGATGTGAAGGCGGGCCGGCTCGACCCGTCGAAGGTCTCGGAGAAGACGTTCGCGAAGTACCTCTACTACCCGGACATGCCGGACGTGGACCTCTTCCTGCGCCCCTCCGGCGAGCAGCGCACGTCCAACTACCTGATCTGGCAGAGCGCCTACGCCGAGATGGTCTTCCAGGACGTCCTGTGGCCGGACTTCGACCGCCGCGACCTGTGGCGCGCCTGCCTGGAGTACGCCTCGCGCGACCGCCGCTTCGGCGGGGCGATCCCGAACGAGGAGCAGCTCGCCAAGGATTCCGGCTCCGCGTGAACGACACCGCTCCACCGGCGGCGGCCGCCGGCGTGACCGTCGTGTACGAGCTCACCACGGCCGATCTGCGCACCATCCGCGACGTCCGGCGCCGCGTGGTGCGCGCCGCCCGGCTGCCGCTGTGGCTGCTGCTGTTCGCCTTCCCGGCGGTCGTGTGCGGGCTGGTCCTCACGGTCCGGCAGGACGGTGTGGCCGGAGTCGGCGTCAAGGACTGGCTGCTGCTGGGCATCGTCACGCTCGCCCTCGTGCTGCAGTTCCCCGCCGGACAGATGTTCCTGACGCCTCCGGCGGTGCGCCGGAAGCGCATGGAGGTCGGCGCCGAGGGCGTCACCGGTGTGCCCGTGCACGGCAACGGCGGCCGGCGGGTCCTGGCATGGGACTCACCGCTCCTGGGCCGCTACGCGGAGCAGCGGGACGCCTTCGTCCTGCTGAGCGGCGACAGGCGCGCCCGCTGCTCGTTCCTGCTGCCCAAGCGCGCGCTCGCCGCCCCCGGCGACGTCGACCGCCTTCGCGTGCTGCTGGACGCGCATCTGGCCCGCGTCTAGGGCCGCGCATACGTCACTGCCCCGGGAGCCGGACGGCTCCCGGGGCAGTGACGTGATCGGGTCAGCGCTTGGCCGCGCACTCCCCGCACGTACCGAAGATCTCGATGGTGTGGGCGACGTCGACGAAGCCGTGCTCCTCGGCGATGGAGTCGGCCCACTTCTCGACGGCCGGGCCCTCCACCTCGACGGCCTTGCCGCACAGGCGGCACACCAGATGGTGGTGGTGTCCGCTGGAGCAGCGGCGGTAGACCGCCTCGCCCTCGCTGGTGCGCAGGACGTCGACCTCGCCCGCGTCGGCGAGGGACTGCAGGGTGCGGTAGACGGTGGTCAGACCGACCGAGGCACCGCGGTGCCTGAGCATGTCGTGGAGCTCCTGCGCGCTGCGGAACTCGTCCACCTCGTCGAGCGCGGCCGAGACCGCGGCCCGCTGCTTGGTGGCCCGGCCGCGTACCGGGGGACCGGCGGTCGCCACAGTTGCCTCCTCAAGCTCGCCTGAACACCTAACTCACGTGTTGCCACGCCAATTGTGCCAGGCCCGGCGGCCGGGGCCCGCCCGGCCGCCCGTCAGACCCGGACGTCGTCGGCGGCCGTGGGCGCGTCCGGCTCGGCGAGGGTGCAGCGCTCGGCGGCGGCCGCCCTGTCCGCCCGTTTCCTCGCCAGCGGCGTGGCCAGCAGGGTCAGGGCGATGAAGACGCCGATGGCCATCAGCACGATCGTCGCACCGGAGGGCACGTCCACGTAGTAGGACGTGGCGGTGCCCGAAAGGGTCACCAGCACGCCGACGGTCACCGCCATGGCGAAGGTCGTCGCGAAGCTGCGGGCGATCTGCTGGGAGGCCGCGACGGGGATCACCATCAGGGCGCTGACCAGCAGCAGGCCGACCACGCGCATGGCGACGGTGACGGTCACGGCGGCGGTGACGGCGACCAGGAGGTTCAGCAGCCGCACCGGCAGGCCGGTGACGCGGGCGAACTCCTCGTCCTGGCAGATCGCGAACAGCTGCTTCCGCAGGCCGACCGTGGTCAGGATCACGAACGCCGCCAGCAGGCAGATCGCCACGATGTCCTCCTGGGAGACCGTGGCGATCGACCCGAAGAGGTAGCTGGTGAGGTTGGCGTTGGAGCCGTTGGGGGACAGGCTCATCAGCATCACGCCGCCGGCCATGCCGCCGTAGAAGAGCATGGCGAGGGCGATGTCGCCGCGCGCCTTGCCGTAGGAGCGGATCAGCTCCATCGCCACGGCGCCGATCACGCAGACGGCCGTGGCCACCCACACCGGGCTGGTGTTGAGGAGGAAGCCGAGGCCGACGCCGGTGAGGGCGACGTGGCCGATGCCGTCGCCCATCAGCGCCTGGCGGCGCTGGACGAGGTAGATGCCGATGGCGGGGGCGGTGACGCCCACGAGGAGCGCGGCGAGCAGCGCCCGCTGCATGAAGGCGAGTTCGAGGATCTCCATCAGCTCAGCAGCCCCGTTCGGATCGGTTCCGCGGCCGGGTCGGCGTGCGGGTGTACGTGGTCGTGGCCGGGCAGCGCGTGCTGGCCCACGGCCTTGGGCGGGGCGCCGTCGTGGACGACGCAGCCGTCGCGCAGCACGACCGCGCGGTCGATGAGGGGCTCCAGCGGGCCCAGCTCGTGCAGGACGAGCAGGACCGTGACACCGCGGGCCACCTGCTCGCGCAGGGCGGCGGCGAGGACCTCCTGGCTGGCGAGGTCCACGCCCGCCATGGGCTCGTCCATGATCAGCAGTTCGGGCTCGACGGCGAGCGCGCGGGCGATCAGCACCCGCTGGTGCTGGCCGCCGGAGAGGGCGCTCACGGAGTCCTTGAGCCGGTCCGCCATGCCGACCAGCTCCAGCGCCGCGACCACGGCCTCCCGGTCCGCCTTGCGGGTCGGGCCCAGCTTCGTCCGGGCCAGCCGGCCGGCCGCGACGACCTCGCGGACGGTCGCGGGCACCCCGCTGGCGGCGGTGGTGCGCTGCGGTACGTAGCCGACGCGGGCCCAGTCGCGGAAGCGGCGCTGCGGGGAGCCGAAGAGCTCCAGCTCGCCGCCGGTCAGCGGGACCTGTCCGACGATGGCCCGTACGGCCGTGGACTTGCCGGAGCCGTTGGCGCCCAGCAGGGCGACGACCTCGCCGCGCCGGACGCTCAGGTCGACGCCGCGCAGCACCGGGCGGGAGCCCAGCGAGGCCGTGGCCCCGCGCAGGGATATGACGGGCTGCTCCATGTCTGCCTCCTCAGGTGCGCTCACTTGGTGCCGAGTGCCTTGCGCAGGGCGGTGAGGTTGGACTCCATGACCTCGACGTAGTCGCGGCCCTTGGAGTCGTCCGTGATGCCCTCGATGGGGTCGAGTACGTCCGTCTTCAGGTCCAGGTCCTTGGCCAGCGTCTTCGCCGTGCCGGGGCTGGCGAGGGTCTCGAAGAAGACCGTGCCGACGTGGTGGTCCTTGGCGAGCTTGTGCAGGTCCTTCATGCGGGCGGCGCTGGGCTCGGACTCGGGGTCGAGGCCGGCGATGGCCTCCTCGGTCAGGCCGTAGCGCTCGGCCAGGTAGCCGAAGGCCGCGTGGGTGGTGATGAAGGTGTCCGAGGCGCGGTTCTTCAGCCCGTCCTTGAACTTCAGGTGCAGCGCGTCCAGCTTCGTCACCAGCGCGTCGGTGTTCTTCTCGAAGTCACCCTTGTGCTCGGGGTCGGCCTCGGCGAAGGCCTTGGCGACGCCCTTGGCGACCTCGGCGTACTTCACCGGGTCCAGCCAGATGTGGGGGTCGCCGCCGGCCGCGTCGTGGTTGTGGCCCTCGTGGCCCTCGTGGCCGTGCTCGTCCTCGCCGTGCTCGTGCCCGCCGACCTCGTTGCCGTGCTTCTCCAGCTCGGTCAGGGAGGCCGCGTCGACGGCGTGCTTGTTTCCGGACTGCTTGATCGCCTCGTCCACGGCGGGCTGGAGGCCCTTGAGGTAGACGATCGCGCCCGCGTCGGCGAGCGAGCCGGTCTGCCGGGGGGTGAGCTCCAGGTCGTGCGGCTCGACGCCCGGCTTGGTCAGGCCGGTGACCTTGACGTGGTCGCCGCCGATCTCCTTGGCCAGATACTCCATGGGGTAGAACGACGCCACGACCTGCAGCTTCCCGTCCTTGGTCCGGCCGGAGCCGCCCTCGGCGGAGCAGGCCGAGAGGGTGACCAGGCCCAGCGACGCGGCGAGGGCCACGGCGGCGGTGGTTATTCGGCGGCGGGGGCGAAGGGGACGGATCGGACGTACGTTCATGACACTCATTTTCAACAAAAGTGGAAACGATTGTCAACAGCGGCCCGGGTCGTCCTGGTCTGGCTGGAAGGGTCAAGCCAAGGCCAGAGCCGATTTGATGAGAGGGGGTGCAGCGCCGGTAACCTGAACCATTCGCTGTTCGTCGTCGCAATGAAGAGAGCACCGTGGCCGCCGACAAGATCGACACCATCGTCAGCCTGAGCAAGCGCCGTGGCTTTGTTTTTCCGTGCAGTGAGATCTACGGCGGCCAGCGTGCCGCCTGGGATTACGGACCGCTGGGCGTGGAGCTCAAGGAGAACCTCAAGCGCCAGTGGTGGCGCTACATGGTCACCTCGCGCGAGGACGTCGTCGGTATCGACTCGTCGGTGATCCTGGCCTCCGAGGTCTGGGTGGCCTCCGGTCACGTCGCCACCTTCAGCGACCCGCTGACCGAGTGCACCTCCTGCCACAAGCGCTACCGCGCGGACCACCTGGAAGAGGCGTACGAGGCCAAGCACGGCCGCCTGCCCGAGAACGGCCTGGCCGACATCAACTGCCCCAACTGCGGCAACAAGGGTCAGTTCACCGAGCCCAAGCAGTTCTCCGGCCTGCTCTCCACCCACCTCGGCCCCACCCAGGACTCCGGCTCGGTCGCCTACCTGCGCCCCGAGACCGCCCAGGGCATCTTCACCAACTTCGCCCAGGTCCAGCAGACCTCCCGGAAGAAGCCCCCCTTCGGCATCGCCCAGATGGGCAAGTCCTTCCGCAACGAGATCACGCCGGGCAACTTCATCTTCCGCACCCGCGAGTTCGAGCAGATGGAGATGGAGTTCTTCGTCAAGCCGGGCGAGGACGAGCAGTGGCAGGAGTACTGGATGGAGCAGCGCTGGAACTGGTACACCGGTCTCGGCCTGCGCGAGGAGAACATGCGGTGGTACGAGCACCCGAAGGAGAAGCTCTCCCACTACTCCAAGCGCACCGCTGACATCGAGTACCGCTTCCAGTTCGGCGGCAACGAGTGGGGCGAGCTCGAGGGCGTCGCGAACCGCACCGACTACGACCTCGGCGCGCACGCGAAGGCCTCCGGCCAGGACCTGTCGTTCTTCGACCAGGAGGCCGGCGAGCGCTGGACCCCCTACGTCATCGAGCCCGCCGCCGGTGTCGGCCGCGCCATGCTCGCCTTCCTGCTCGACGCCTACGTCGAGGACGAGGCCCCCAACGCCAAGGGCAAGCTGGAGAAGCGCACGGTGCTGCGCCTCGACCCGCGCCTGGCCCCGGTCAAGGTCGCCGTTCTGCCGCTCTCGCGCAACCCGGAGCTGTCGCCGAAGGCCAAGGGCCTGGCGGCGGACCTGCGCAAGAACTGGAACATCGACTTCGACGACGCCGGTGCGATCGGTCGCCGCTACCGTCGCCAGGACGAGATCGGCACGCCGTTCTGCGTCACCGTGGACTTCGACACCCTCGAGGACAACGCGGTGACCGTGCGCGAGCGCGACACGATGAAGCAGGAGCGGGTTTCGCTCGACCAGATCGAGGGCTACCTGGCCAGCCGCCTGCTGGGCTGCTGACGCCCGACGCCTGACCGAGGGCCCCGGCACCGCTTCAGCGGTGCCGGGGCCTTTCGGCTTTCGGGTCTGCCGGCCGGTGGTGCTGCTTGCACCCCAATGACGGGCTCCAGCGCCATCCCGCGCCCCTGATCAGCGCGCTTACCGTGTGGGCATGCACATTCCCACCCCCTTCCGGCGCCCCTTCGACGGTCTCGGCCGTTCCATCGCCTTTCTCGCCACCGGCGTGCTCGTCCAGCTCGGCGCTCTCCTCGTCATGGCGCTGCCGTGGCTGAACGGGGGGCCGACGAAGGCGCTGAGCTGTGTGGCGGCCGTGGTCGGGATGGGTGCTGTCCTCGGGGCGGGGTGTCCGGTGCTGACGCGGATGCAGCGGGCGCGGTTCCTGGGGCGGCTCGGGGTGGAGATACCGGCGGCCGGGCGGGCCTGGTCCTGGCGGCAGCTGGGGTACCACCTGGCGGCGGGGCCGGCGGTCGCCCTGGGGGCCGCGTGCGTACTGACGCTGGGGGCGGCCTCCGCGGTGGCGGCGACCGTCTACGTATGGGTGTGGGCGCTGCCGCCCGAGACGCGGCTGGGGCAGGCCGGCTACGCGGTGCAGGCCGCGTACGTGAGCGCCGCCGGGCTCGCCGGGCTGTACGCCTCGGCATGGCTGTCCGGCGTGCTGGCCCGGATCGACGTCCGGGCCGCGACCCGGCGCCTGGGGCCCAGCCGCGCCGAACAGCTGGAGCGCCGGGTGGAGGAGGTCACCGAGAGCCGCGCCGGCGTCGTGGACGCGGCCGACGCCGAGCGGCGGCGCATCGAACGGGACCTGCACGACGGCGCCCAGCAGCGGCTGGTGTCGCTGGCGGTCAACCTGGGACTGGCCAAGGTCACGATGCCCGATCTGCCCGACGACGCCCGCAAGGTGATCGACGAGGCGCACCGCGAGGCCAAGGAGGCCATCGCCGAGCTGCAGGACCTCGTGCGCGGCCTGCACCCGGCGGTGCTGGAGGACCGCGGCCTCGACGCCGCACTGTCGGGCATCGCCGAACGGGCGCCGCTGCCGGTGCGGCTGACGGTGGATCTGCCGTCACGGCCCGCGCCCACGATCGAAGCGGTGGCCTACTTCGTCGTCTCCGAGGCGCTCGCCAACGTGGTCAAGCACGCACAGGCGTCGAGGGCCGATGTCACGGTCGAACGCTTCGGGGGGATACTTCTCCTCGTCGTCTCCGACGACGGCGTGGGCGGAGCCGACCCCTCGGGCGGTACCGGGCTGGCGGGGCTCGCCAAGCGCGTCGCGTCGGTCGACGGCACGTTCTCGATCAGCAGCCCCGTGGGGGGCCCGACCGTAGTAACCGTGGAGCTGCCGTGCGCGCCGTGATCGCCGAGGATTCCGTCCTGCTCCGTGTGGGCCTGGTGAAGGTCCTGGAGGCGGCCGGATTCGAGGTGGTCGCGGAGACCGGTGACGCGGAGGCGTTGCTGGCCGCGGTCGAACTGCACCGCCCCGACCTCGCCGTGCTCGACGTCCGGATGCCGCCCGGCTACACGGACGAGGGGGTACGGGCCGCGCTCGACCTCCGGGCGCGCCGGCCGGAGGTGGCGGTGCTGCTGCTCTCGCAGTACGTGGAGGAGCGCTACGCCACCGACCTGTTGACCGGCGACACGGCCGGCTTCGGGTATCTGCTCAAGCAACGCGTCGCCGACGTCGAGGAGTTCATCGACGCCCTGCGCCGGGTCGCCGCGGGCGGTACGGCCCTCGACCCGCAGGTGGTCTCGCAGCTGCTGATGCGCCGGCACAGCGATCCGCTGGACCGGCTGACGCCGCGTGAGCGCGACGTGCTGGCCTCGATGGCGGAGGGGCGCTCGAACGCCGGGATCGCCCAGCACCTGGTCGTCAGCGAGAGCGCCGTCGCCAAGCACATCAACAGCATCCTGGCGAAGCTGGACCTGCCGAAGGCGGACGCGGACCACCGGCGGGTGCTGGCGGTCCTGCGCTTCCTGGGCGTGGGCTGACGGGGCCCGGGGCCACCGCCTAGGCGCGCAGGCCCCGCAGCACGAGGCCGCACACCGCGTCGAACGCCGCGTCGATGCCGGGCTGCGACCACTCCGCCGCGTACGCGGGGTCGTGGAAGCGGTTGGTCGCGTCCCAGACGGCCCGGGCCGCCGTCGCCGGGTCGGTCGCGGCGAACTCGCCCCTGTCCACGCCGGCCGCCACGATGCCGGCCAGCTGGCCGATCATCGTCTCGATGTGCCGCTCGACGGTGCCGCTGTTCTCGCCGACCAGGACCATGTAGGTCGCGAACAGTTCGGGGTCGTCGCCCGCCTTGCGGCGCTTGGCGGCGAAGAGCGCGGTGAGCCAGTCGCGCAGCCGGGACGCGGCCGGGCCCTGTGCGTCGGCCAGGGCGGAGAGTTCGGCGTGCGACTGGTCCAGCCAGCGCTCGGTGACGGCTTCCCGCAGGGCGGCCTTGCTGCCGAAGTGGCGGTAGACGCTGCCGTGGCTGACGCCGAGCGCGCGTGCGACGTCGACCACGGTGGCCTTGGCGGGGCCGAAGCGGCGCAGCACGTCCTCGGTGGCTTCGAGGATGCGGGTTGGGGTCAGCGGTTCCGGGGGCATCGCGGTGCGGGTCCCTTCCAGGGCGGTACGGGTGCGGCTACGCGTCGTTTGTATGACCGACCGTACCCGGGTGCGGGCCGTGGTCGGGTTGTGCCCACCCTCCCCCAGCTACCGCTGGGAGGTGCCCCCAGCCCTGCGGAACGACTGCCCACAACCTTTCTCAGTGCTCGCTGTCCAGGTGGGCCATTTGGTCTGCGGGGTAGCGGGCGCCGGCTGCGGCGTTGGCGGGGATGGCCTTTTCGATGGCGGTCAGGGCGTCGGCGTCCAGGTGGAGGTCGAGGGCGCCGAGGGCCTCGTAGAGGCGGTCGCGGCGGCGGGCGCCGACCAGGGGGACGATGTCCTCGCCGCGCGAGAGGACCCAGGCGATCGCGGTCTGGGCGACGCTGGCGCCCCGCTCCTCGGCGACCTTGCGCAGCGCGTCGACGAGGTCGAGGTTGCGCTGGAGGTTCTCGCCCTGGAAGCGCGGGCTCATGCCGCGGAAGTCGTTCGCGGCGAGCTGCCGGTCGCGGGTGAAGTGGCCGCTGATCAGGCCGCGCGAGAGCACGCCGTACGCCGTGACGCCGATGCCCAGCTCACGGCAGGTCGGCAGGATCTGCTCCTCGATGCCGCGCGAGATCAGGGAGTACTCGATCTGCAGGTCCACGATCGGGGCGACGGACGCGGCCCGGCGGATGGTGTCCGCGCCGGCCTCGGACAGGCCGATGTGGCGGACGTGGCCGGCCTCGACCAGCTCGGCGATGGCGCCGACGGTCTCCTCGATCGGGACGCCGGGGTCGACGCGGGCGATGCGGTAGACGTCGATGTGGTCGACGCCGAGACGCTGCAGCGAGTAGGCGGCGAAGTTCTTCACGGCCGCGGGGCGGCCGTCGTAGCCGGACCAGCCGCCGTCCGGGTCGCGCAGGGCGCCGAACTTGACGCTGGTGAGCGCCTGCTCGCGCGTCCCGGCCGGGGCCGAGCGCAGGGCCTCGCCGATGAGCATCTCGTTGTGGCCCATGGCGTAGAAGTCGCCGGTGTCCAGCAGCGTGACGCCGGCGTCGAGCGCCGCGTGGATGGTGGCGATCGACTCGGCGCGGTCGGCCTCGCCGTAGAGGGCGGACATGCCCATGCAGCCGAGGCCGAGGGCGGAGACCTGGGGTCCGGTGGTGCCGAGGGTGCGGTGCAGCACGGGAACTCCTTGGGGAGGGGAGGGAGCCGGGGGGGGTACACAAAAACCATGCCACATGGAATGACAGATTTCAATATCTGTCATTCCATGCTTGTCCCCCTCCCTCGCTCTAGCGCACCCCGCGCGGCAGTCGGAACGTCAGCAGCACGGTCGCCGCCACCGCCACCAGCTGCACCCCCAACGTGATCGCCAGCGCGTCCCGCATCCCCGACCCCGGCGCCAGCGACAGGAACAGCGAGCCGAGCGTGGCCACGCCCAGCGCCATGAACGCCTGCTGCGTGGTCACCAGCACCCCGCTGCCCACCCCGGCCCGGTCCACCGGCACCTCGCTCAGCACGAGCCGGATCGTCAGCGGCATCAGGATTCCCTGGCCCAGCCCCTGGATCGCGAGCCCCGGCGCCAGGCCAAGCGCGCCCAGCCCCTCGTTCCAGCCGAACCAGAAGGTCGCCGCCACCACGGCCAGCCCCGCCCCCTGGATCAGCGCCCCGGCCGTCGCCAGCCGCCGCCCGTAGCGCACCGCCAGCCGGGGGCCGGCCAGCGAACCGGCGAAGAAGGTCACACACATCGGCACCAGGGCCAGCCCCGCCGCCATCGGGCCCAGCCGCAGCCCCTCCTGCAGCGCCACCGCCAGGACGAACATGAAGCCGCCCCAGCCGATGGAGAACGGCACGATCAGCGTCAGCCCGCTGCGCACCGCGTGCACCCGCAGCAGCGACGGCGGCACCAGCGGCATCCGCCCCGCCCGCTCCTCGCGCAGCTCCACCAGCACGAACGCGGCGGCCGCGCACGGGAACACCGCCAGCAGCACCCACGACCACAGCGGCCAGCCCGTGGAGCGGCCCTCCGTCAGCGGCACCAGCAGCGACACCAGGGACACCGACAGCAGAACCGTGCCCCACCAGTCCACCCGCGTGGGGTTCTCCGAGCGCGTCTCCGGCACCGAACGCACCGCCAGCACCAGGGCCACCACCGCGACCGGCGCGTTGATCAGGAAGATCGACCGCCAGCCCGTGCCCAGCAGGTCGACCGAGACCAACACCCCGCCGAGCACCTGCCCGACCGCGCTCACCACCCCGGCCGTGCCGCTGTAAAGGCTCAGCGCCTTGGTGCGCCGGGTGCCGCTGGTCGTCGCCTGGATCGTCGCCAGCACCTGCGGCAGCATCAGCGCGGAGGCCGCGCCCTGCGCCACCCGCGCCACCACCAGCGTCCAGGCGTCCGGCGCCAGACCGCAGGCCACGGACGTCACCCCGAAGGCGGCCGTACCCCACAGGAACAGCCGGCGCCGGCCCACCATGTCGCCCAGCCGCCCGCCGAGCACCAGCAGCACCGCGTAGGCGACGCCGTAGCCGCCGACGACCATCTCCAGGAGCGCCGGGCCGGCGTCCAGGTCGCGCCCGATCGTCGGCAGAGCGACGTTGACGATGAAGAAGTCCAGGAACGGCAGCGCCGCCCCCAGCAGCACGGTCGCCAGCCCCAGCGGCGTCAGGCCCGCCGGGGGAGAGGACGGAGAGGGGAGGGGGGAGGCGGGGGTCGCGGCGGTCGTCGGAGTCGTCGGGACGGGGGCAGGACTGGCTATTCGCGGTTCACTCACGGATACGACGATGGCGGTGTGCGCAGCCGGGTACCAGAGTGTCCTTATCCTGGTACAAGGAGTACCTGGCAACAGGCTGGGAGGTCCCGCACCCTGGAGCCATGACGACGATGACACTTGAGCGCCCTGCCGTAGCAGCCCATACGGCCGACGACGTACGCCGCAGTGAACTCGCCGCCTTCCTCCGCTCCCGCCGCGAGCGCATCTCCCCCGAACAGGCCGGCCTCCCGCGCGGCCCCCGCCGCCGCACCCCCGGGCTGCGCCGCGAGGAGGTCGCCCAGCTCGCCGCCGTCGGGGTCACCTGGTACACGTGGCTGGAGCAGGCCAGGGACATCCAGGTCTCGGCGCAGGTGCTGGACTCCATCGCCCGCGCCCTGATGCTCGACCGGGGCGAGCGCGTCCACCTCTTCGCGCTGGCGGGCTCCACCGACCCGCTGTCCCCGACCGACTGCCCGGGCGTGACCCCCGCGCTGCACGCGATGCTGGAAGGGCTGGAGCCCTTCCCGGCGTGCATCCAGAACGCGCGGTACGACATCCTCGCCTACAACCGCACCTACGGGCGCCTGCTCGGCGACCTCGACGCCATAGCGCCGGAGAACCGCAACTGCCTGTGGCTGTACTTCACCGACGACGACTGGCGCGCCGGCACCGCCGACCGGGAAGAGGCCACGCGCGCCATGGTCGCGAAATTCCGGGCCGCCATGGCCGAGCACCTCGCCGAGCCGGCCTGGAAGTGCCTGCTCAAGCGGCTGCAGGACGCCTCGGAGGAGTTCCGGCAGCTGTGGGCGCGGCACGAGGTGGCCGAGCTCACCGCCTACCGCACCCGCAGCCTGCTGCAGCCCAGCGTGGGCATGCTGCGCCTGGACTACACCAGCCTGTGGACCGGCCCCACCCCCGGCGCCCGGCTGCTGACCTTCACCCCCGCCGACCAGGAGACACAAGCCCGGCTGGAGCGGCTGCTGGCGCTCGTACGGGCGGAGGAGGCGCTGGAGCACACCGGTGCGACGGCCGCGCCGGTGCGCTGACGCCCGCTCGTCAGGACCTCCGACCCGGGATCCGGCTCCCCCGAATGAGGGACAATGGACGGTCCGCCCGTTCCCGTACGACTTCGAGGAAGCCCGCTCCATGACGCTCCAGATCGGTCCGCACTCGGTGCAGCCGCCGGTGGTCCTGGCCCCCATGGCGGGGATCACCAACGCGCCCTTCCGCACGCTGTGCCGTGAGTTCTCCGGCGGCAAGGGGCTCTTCGTCAGCGAGATGATCACCACCCGGGCGCTCGTCGAGCGGGACGCCAAGACGATGCGGCTGATCCACTTCGACGGCACCGAGAAGCCGCGCTCGATCCAGCTCTACGGCGTCGACCCGGTCACCGTCGGCAAGGCCGTCCGCATGATCGTGGACGAGGACCTGGCCGACCACATCGACCTCAACTTCGGCTGCCCGGTCCCCAAGGTCACCCGCAAGGGCGGCGGCTCCGCCCTCCCGTACAAGCGGAACCTGCTGCGCTCGATCCTCCGTGAGGCCGTCGGCAACGCCGGCTCGCTCCCGGTGACCATGAAGATGCGCAAGGGCATCGACGACGACCACATCACCTACCTCGACGCCGGCCGGATCGCGGTCGAGGAGGGCGTCACCGCCATCGCCCTGCACGGCCGCACCGCCGCCCAGCACTACGGCGGCACCGCCGACTGGGACGCCATCGCCCGCCTCAAGGAGACCGTCCCCGAGATCCCCGTGCTCGGCAACGGCGACATCTGGTCCGCCGAGGACGCCGTGCGGATGATGCGCGAGACCGGCTGCGACGGCGTCGTCGTCGGCCGCGGCTGCCTGGGCCGGCCCTGGCTCTTCGGCGACCTCGTCAGCGCCTTCGAGGAGGGCGGGAACGGCACGTACGCCCAGCCCGCCCTGCGCGAGGTCGCCCGGGTCATGCTGCGCCACGCGCAGCTGCTCGGCGAGTGGCTGGAGAACGAGGAGCGGGGCGTGATCGACTTCCGTAAGCACGTCGCCTGGTACACCAAGGGCTTCTCGATCGGCTCCGAGCTCCGTAAGAAGCTGGCAATCGCCTCGTCCCTGGACGAACTGGACGCTCTTTTGAGCGAGCTGGACCTGGATCAGCCCTGGCCCCTGGGTGCGGACGGGCCGCGCGGCCGGACCTCGGGTCGCAACCGGGTGGTGCTTCCGGAGGGGTGGCTGGAGGACCCGTACGACTGCGCAACTGTGGGCGCGGAGGCCGAACTGGACACTTCGGGCGGGTGAACGCCCGGCGATGACGCGTGATTCTCGCCACCTCTGATAGGGGCTCCGCTCAGATGAGCGTTGAAATCGGGGGTGCACCTCTGGAAGGGGTGGCACTGGGTGCCACCCCTTTTGGCTTCAATCCTTGGCGGCAGACGGCGGGAATTTTCGGCGCTCCGTGAGGCACCGATTATTTTCGGTCACCTTGCCTTCATTATGTGAAGGAAGCGGGTGCGAGCCTCAGATGAGCGCGCGACTTTCGATCTGCTGGCGGATGGGTGGTTGCGCCCCCAAGATGGCGGAGTGGACCTCCTCAGATGCCTTCGATCTGGGTACGCTCCCCGCCGTCAGGGCAGCCCACCCCCAACTGCGTCCCGGGAGGCCCCAGTGAGGAGTCGATTCCCGTGCCGGTATCTGAAGATCGCCAGAAGTTCGTCTACGACTTCACCGAGGGCAACAAGGACCTCAAGGACCTGCTCGGCGGGAAGGGTGCCAACCTCGCCGAGATGACCAACCTCGGTCTGCCCGTCCCTCCGGGCTTCACCATCACCACCGAGGCGTGCAAGGTCTACCTCGAGGGCGGCCAGGAGCCGTCGTCGATGCGCGACGAGGTCACCGCCCACCTCGAGGCCCTCGAGGCGCGGATGGGCAAGAAGCTCGGCCAGGCCGACGACCCGCTGCTGGTCTCGGTGCGCTCCGGCGCCAAGTTCTCCATGCCGGGCATGATGGACACCGTCCTGAACATCGGCCTCTCCGACGAGTCCGTGACCGGCCTCGCGACCCAGGCCGGCGACGAGCGGTTCGCGTGGGACTCCTACCGCCGCCTCATCCAGATGTTCGGCAAGACCGTGCTGGGCGTCGACGGCGAGCTCTTCGAGGAGGCGCTGGAGGAGACCAAGCGGGCCAAGGGCGTCACCACGGACGTCGACCTCGACGCGGCCGACCTCAAGCGCCTGGTGGAGGAGTTCAAGGTCATCGTCTCCAAGGCGACCGGCCGGGACTTCCCGCAGGCCCCGCGCGAGCAGATGGACCTCGCCATAAGGGCGGTCTTCGACTCCTGGAACGGCGACCGGGCCAAGCTCTACCGCCGCCAGGAGCGCATCCCCGGCGACCTCGGCACGGCCGTCAACATCTGCTCGATGGTCTTCGGCAACCTCGGCCCCGACTCCGGCACCGGCGTCGCCTTCACCCGCGACCCCGCCAGCGGCCACCAGGGCGTCTACGGCGACTACCTGCAGAACGCCCAGGGCGAGGACGTCGTCGCCGGCATCCGCAACACCATGCAGCTCGCCGAGCTCGAGCAGCTCGACAAGGCCTCGTACGACCAGCTGATGCAGATCATGGAGACGCTGGAGACGCACTACAAGGACCTGTGCGACATCGAGTTCACCATCGAGCGCGGCAAGCTGTGGATGCTGCAGACCCGCGTCGGCAAGCGCACGGCCGGTGCGGCCTTCCGCATCGCCACGCAGCTGGTGGACCAGGGCCTGATCGACGAGGCCGAGGCGCTGCAGCGCGTCACCGGCGCCCAGCTGGCGCAGCTGATGTTCCCGCGCTTCGACGAGAAGGCGAAGGCCGACCTGCTGGGCCGGGGCATCGCCGCCTCGCCGGGCGCCGCCGTCGGCCGGGCCGTCTTCGACTCGTACACCGCCGTGAAGTGGTCGCGCTCGGGCGAGAAGGTCATCCTGATCCGCCGCGAGACCAACCCCGACGACCTCGACGGCATGATCGCCTCCGAGGGCATCCTGACCTCGCGCGGCGGCAAGACCTCCCACGCGGCCGTCGTCGCGCGCGGCATGGGCAAGACCTGTGTCTGCGGCGCCGAGGAGCTGGAGGTCGACACCAAGCAGCGCAAGATGACCGCGCCGGGCGGGGTCGTCATCCAGGAGGGCGACGTCGTCTCCATCGACGGCTCCACCGGCAAGGTCTACCTGGGCGAGGTCCCGGTCGTGCCGTCCCCGGTCGTGGAGTATTTCGAGGGCCGCATGCACGCGGGCGCCGACGACGCCGACGAGCTGGTCCAGGCCGTGCACCGGATGATGGCCTACGCCGACCGCATGCGCCGGCTGCGCGTACGGGCCAACGCCGACAACGCCGAGGACGCCTCGCGCGCCCGCCGCTTCGGCGCCCAGGGCATCGGCCTGTGCCGCACCGAGCACATGTTCCTCGGCGAGCGGCGCGAGCTGGTCGAGCGCCTGATCCTGGCGGACACCGACACCGAGCGCGACGAGGCGCTGGGCGCCCTGCTGCCGCTGCAGAAGGCCGACTTCGTCGAGCTGTTCGAGGCCATGGACGGGCTGCCGGTCACGGTGCGCCTGCTCGACCCGCCGCTGCACGAGTTCCTGCCCGACATCACCGAGCTGTCGGTGCGTGTCGCGCTCGCCGAGGCCCGCGAGGACGCCAACGAGAACGACCTGCGCCTGCTGCAGGCCGTGCACAAGCTGCACGAGCAGAACCCGATGCTGGGCCTGCGCGGCGTGCGCCTGGGCCTGGTCATCCCCGGCCTGTTCGCCATGCAGGTGCGGGCCATCGCCGAGGCCGCGGCCGAGCGCATCAACGCCAAGGGCGACCCGCGCGCGGAGATCATGATCCCGCTGGTGGGCACCGTCCAGGAGCTGGAGATCGTCCGCGAGGAGGCCGAGCGCGTCATCGCCGACGTCGAGGCCGCCACCGGCGTCGGCCTCAAGCTGCCGCTCGGCACGATGATCGAGCTGCCGCGCGCCGCCCTGACGGCCGACCAGATCGCCGAGGCCGCGGAGTTCTTCTCCTTCGGTACGAACGACCTGACCCAGACCGTGTGGGGCTTCTCCCGCGACGACGTCGAGGCCAGCTTCTTCACCGCCTACCTGGAGAAGGGCATCTTCGGGGTCAGCCCGTTCGAGACCATCGACCGGGACGGCGTGGGCTCGCTGGTCCGCGCGGCCGCCAAGGCCGGCCGGGCCACCCGGCCCGACCTCAAGCTCGGCGTCTGCGGCGAGCACGGCGGCGACCCGGAGTCGGTGCACTTCTTCCACGAGGTGGGCCTGGACTACGTCTCCTGCTCCCCGTTCCGCATCCCGGTCGCCCGCCTGGAGGCGGGCCGCGCGGCCGCGCTGAACGGCACGGCGGGTACCAGCGACAGCCGCTGAGCACCGGCCGGACGAGCTCCGGAGCCGCTGATGGGATGACCTCGACCCTCAGCCCCCTGCGGCTCCGGTAGAGGAGGGGCAGCACCCGCGCGGGGTGCTGCCCCTTCCGGCCATTTAACCGCTGCGTAACGCGACGTACACGCGAAGATCATCCGCCGGGACGGGCGGGCGGGCCGCCGGGGCTCCCGGCGGCCGGTGGAACGGTGAAGGGGCGGCGCCCGTGCGGGAGCGCCGCCCCTCTTTACTCCCCCACCGGGAGTTGTTGCCGCCCGCATCGGCTCGGGCGGCAACTCACATACTCAGCGGCCGCTTTTTCGCTCGCCACCCCCCACGGGAACGAGCGGGTGCGGCCCTGAGTGCGTGAATAGCATTTCGCTTCTGCGATGTTCGCCGCGAGTCCTTTCAACTGTGGCCAAAAGGGCGTGGTAACACCGCGTATCGGTGTGCATACTCAGTGGGCGGGGGGTGGTTGCGGATGTCTCATGTGGGGGTTTGGTGCTGCGTGTCCATTTCACTGGACTCGATCTGGCCCGGTTGCGCCTGGCCGGAGACCCGGACGTGCTGTGGGAAACCGTATTGAGCCTGCACCGCCTCCGGGACAAACAAGGCGAGTCGATCTTCGGAGATTGGCGCTCGGAAACCCGTCCTCGGTTGAATGGTGAAACGCGGCTACTGGCGCCGCTGGTTCCGCCTCGTGGTTATTTCCCGGACTTCCTGACGCCGCCCGAAGGGTTACTCGGACTCGAGTCCGGCATACAGGCGCTGCGGGCCACGCCCGCCGACCGGGTGCACGAGGAACTGGGCAGGCTGTCCACCGTACGGACCCTGCCCGCTTGGATACGATCGCTGGCCGAGGGCGACGCCCGTGCGTTCGGCAAGCTGATCAGCGCCCTGCATTCCTACCATCAGGCGGCCATCGCCCCCTACTGGGCCCACATCCAGGCGCAGATCGAGGCCGACCGCGCCATCCGCGGCCGGGCCCTGCTGGACGGGGGCGCGGACGCCCTGCTGTCCTCGCTGCCGCCCACGATGCGCTGGCAGGCCCCGGTGCTGGAGGTCGACTACCCCGTCGACCGCGACATGCACCTGAACGGCCGCGGACTGCTGCTCCTGCCGTCCTTCTTCTGCCGGCGCACCCCGGTGACCCTGCAGAACGCCGAGCTCACGCCCGTCCTGGTCTACCCGGCCCGGGCCATGTCGGAGTCCGCGCCCGCCGTACCGGCCGCCCCGCGCTCGCTGGGCAAGCTCGTCGGGCACACCCGCTCCGCGGTCCTGGGCTCCATAGGGGGCGGCTGCACGACCAGCGAACTGGCCCGCAGGGTCGGGGTGTCGGCGGCCTCGGCCAGCCAGCACGCGGGCGTCCTGCGCGAGGCCGGCCTGGTGCTGACCCTGCGCAACGGCAGCGCCGTCATGCACACCCTCACGCCCCTGGGCGCCGCCCTCCTGCGCGGCGGCCACCGCGGCCCGCAGGGCCGCTCCCGCGTCCAGTCGTCGATGGTTCAGTCGTCGATCCCGGACCGCTCGACGCCGGCGACGATGTAGCGCTGCAGCAGCAGGAAGACCAGCAGCAGCGGAACGATCGAGACGGCGGCGGCCATGAACAGCTCGTGCAGGTTGACGACCTGCGCGGTGGTGAAGGTCGACAGCGCCACCTGGACGGTCCACGAGTCACGGCCCTGGCCGATGACCAGCGGCCACAGGAAGGAGTTCCAGGCGCCGATGAAGACGATCGTGCCGACGGCCGCGAAGACCGGCCGGGAGTTGGGGACGACGATGCGCCAGTACGTGCGCCAGTAGCCGAGCCCGTCGACCTGGGCCGCGTCCTCCAGTTCGCGCGGGAAGCCCAGGAAGTACTGGCGGAAGACGAAGCAGGCGAACGCGCTGAAGAGCGTGGGCACGATCAGCCCGCGCAGGGTCGAGACCCAGCCGAGCGAGGAGACCAACACGAAGGACGGCACGAACGTGACGGCCGCCGGGACCATCAGGGTGCCCACGACCGCGTAGAAGACGGCGTTCGCGTGCCGGTAGGGGATGCGGGCCAGCCCGTACCCGGCGAGCGAGGCGAGCAGCAGGGTGCCGACGGTCGTGACCACCGCGATGAGCGAGGAGTTCAGCAGCGCGTGGGCCATGGGGACGTCCGGGTCGGCGAACAGCTCGCGCACGTTCGACCAGTGCGGATCGCGGGGGAAGAACGTCCAGGTGGGGGCGGTGATCTCGGACTCGGAGGCCAGGCCGTTGCGGACGATCAGATAGAAGGGGACCAGGAACAGCGCGGCCAGCGCGATGAGCAGCACCAGCCGCAGCGCGCGCCCGGCGCGTACGAGAGCGTTCTCCACGGCTAGTGCTCCTCCTTGCGGCCGAGCCCGGACCAGCGGGCCTGTACGACGGTCACCACGGCGATGACCAGCGCCAGGATCACCGCGCCCGCGCTGCCCAGGCCCAGGTCCTGCCCCTGCCCGAGCGCGGTGTAGTAGAGGTAGACCAGCGGTGGCCGGGCGTAGGGCGGGTAGCCGCGGGCGTCCGAGAGCAGGTTGTAGAACTCGTCGAACGCCTGGAAGGCGGCCACGACCAGCAGCAGCACCACGGTGACCGAGGTGGTGCGCAGGGCGGGGAAGGTGATGTGCCGGAACGTCTGCCACCCGGGCCGGGCGCCGTCGAGCGCCGCCGCCTCGTACAGCCGCACCGGGATGCGCTGCAGCCCGGCCAGGAACAGCAGCATGTAGAAGCCCGCCTGCAGCCACAGCCGCACGGTGACGATGACGAGCCAGTACCAGGGCGGATCCGTGGCCGCCAGCCAGGCGACGGGCTCCGCGCCGAACCAGCCGAGCACGGTATTGGCCAGTCCGAAGCGCACGCCGTTGAAGACCGACAGCTTCCAGACCATCGCGGCGACGACGTACGAACAGGCGGCCGGCAGGAAGAAGACGGACCGGAAGAACGCCTGCGCGAAGCGCAGCCTGTTCACCGCCAGGGCCAGGCCCAGGGACAGCGCGTAGGTGGCCGGCACGATGAAGGCGGTGAAGACGGCGAAGGTCACCAGCGACGAACGGAAGGCCGGGTCGCCCAGCATCGCCGTGTAGTTGCCGAGACCCACGAAGTCGGTGGGGGAGACGGTGTTGTGGGCGTCGAAGAAGCTGAGGTACACGCTCCAGGCGAGCGGTACGTACGTGAAGAGGGCGAGCCCCGCTACGAACGGGCCGACGAAAGTCCAGAACCAGAAGGTACGGTTCCGCTGCCGTAGCCGGTCGCTCCGCGCCGTGCTCATGATCCCTTCCGCACCCGGCGCAGCTCCGCCTCCGTCTTGCGGACGGCCGCCTTCAGCTCGCTGCCGGGGTCGGCGCCGCCCTTGATGATCCGGTTGAGGGCGTCCTGATAGGTGGTCTGACTGGGCGGCGTCCACAGAAGGGGCTGCGCCGGGAAGCCGTGCTCGGTGGTGAACCGTACGGCCTCGGCCGCCGGTCCCTTCTTGAGCCGGTCGGCCTTCGCGGCGAGCGAGGTCCGGGCGGGGATGTGGAAGCCGTAGGACAGCGCGAAGTCCTCCTGGTGGTCGGTGCGCTCGATCCACAGCCACTTCACGAACGCCTTGGCCGCCTCCCGGTGTTCACTGCGGGCGCTGACGGCGGCCGTCCACGCGCCGACCGGGACGGCGGGGCGGCCGCCCGGGCCGTCCGGCGGGAACGGCAGCACTCCGAAGTCGTCGCCGAGCGCCTTCCTGATCTGCGGCAGCGCCCACAGCCCCGACCATTGCATGGCGGCCAGGCCCTGGACGAACGCGGAGGGATCGGCCCAGTCGGTGGGCGCGCCCAGCAGCAGCGACTTGTCGGCGTACAGCCGGTGGAGCTTGCCCAGGGTGCGGGCGGCGGCAGGGTCGTCGAAGCCGACCTTGCCCTCTTCGGTGAGGAGCGAGAGCCCGGCGGCCTGCAGGGGAGTGCCGGCGAGGGCGCTCGCGCCCCCGTCGTTGCCCAGGAAGAGGCCCTTGACCTTGGAATCGGAGAGCCTGCGCGCGGCGTCGACGAGCTCGTCCAGGGTGCGGGGCGGCCGCACCCCGGCGGCCTCCAGCAGGCTCTTGCGGTAGTACAGCAGCTGGGTGTCGACGACCTGGGGGATGCCCCAGACGCGGCCGTCGTGGGTCTTGGGGGCGAGGACGGCCTGGCTGAAGTCGCCCTTGACATCCTGGATCAGGTCGCTTAGATCGACGATCTGCCCGCCCTGGATCTGGTCCAGGGTCGGGCCGTTGACCTCGAAGACGTCCGGGCCGGAGGAGGTCAGCAGGGCGGCCGCCGCCTGCTGGTCGTAGTTGCCCGGCCGCCATTCCACCCGGACGTCGGCGTCCTTGTACGCGGCGGCGTACCGCCCCACCGCCTGCCGGGTGCCGACCTCCCCGTACTGGTGGTACCACTGCGACAGGCGGGGTCTGTCCGAACCCCCGCCCCCACGACCGGTGTTCGAGCCGCACGCGGTGGTGAGGCCGCCCGCCAGTGCGAGACCGGCGCCGCCGGTCATGAGCTGTCTGCGGCTGATCGGCATGTCGGCTCTTCCCCTCGGCGGTCGGGACCGTACGGATCAACGATCAACGATGAAGGGGAATTACGACAGAGGGGTTAGCGCCGCGTGTCGGCCGTTCCGGCGGCTGCCCCGGCCTGCCCGGCGTCAGGCCGTCTGCCGTGTGTCGATCCGGAACCGGAGCCTGCAGATGACCGCGTCGGTGTCCCGGCGCACGGCGTGGGCGACGACCGCGCCGCGCTGGTTCTGCAGCAGCCGCTGCCAGACGTGCGCGGGCTCGACCTCCGGGATGAGCACCGTGACGCGGTTGTCGGGGTGGCGGTCGGCGAGCTCGTGGACGTACGCCACGATCGGGCCGCCCAGCGAGCGGGAGGCGGTGGGCAGTTCGACGAGGTCGACGCCGGGGCACCACAGCTCCCAGTCGCGGCGCAGCGACTCCGCCGCCCGCCGCCCCTCGGCGTCGGGATGGGTGACGGTGACGGCCACCACCTCGTCGCCGAGCGACACGGCGGCCGTCAGCGCCTTGCTCGTCAGCCGGGACAGTGAGGAGACGGGCACGACGACCACGGAGTGGCAGCGGCGCGGCGCCTCGGGCACCCGGCCCAGCTCCAGCCGCTCGCCGATCCGCCCGTACGCCCGGTGGACGGCCTCGAGGACGAGCACCAGCAGGGGGAGCGCGACCACGATCAGCCAGGCGCCCTCGGTGAACTTCGTCGCCGTGACGACGACGGCCGAGACGCCGGTGAGCACGGCCCCGAAGCCGTTGAGCAGCGCCTTGCCCCGCCACCCGGCGGAACGTTCCTGCCGCCAGTGGCGGACCATGCCGACCTGGCAGATGGTGAAGCCGACGAACACCCCGATCGCGAACAGCGGCACGAGCGTGTTGACGTCGCCGCCGGAGAGGACCAGCAGCACCGCCGAGACGGCCGCGAGCGCCAGCACACCGTGGCGGTGGACCTGGCGGTCGGCCTTCAGGCCGAAGACGTGCGGAAGGTAGTTGTCACGGGCGAGCAGGCCCATCAGGACGGGCAGCCCGCCGAAGGAGGTGTTGGCGGCGAGCGCGAGCAGGATCACGGTGGCGAACTGCACGACGTAGAACGCCCAGTTGTGGCCGAGCGAGGCGTCCGCGAGCTGGGCGAGGACGGTGACGCCCTCCACCGGCTGCAGGTGGAAGCGGCCGATGAGGACCGACAGGCCGATCAGCATGACGCCCAGCAGCGCGCCCAGCGCGACCTCCGTGCGCTGGGCGCGGCGGGTGGCCGGGGCGCGGAAGGACGGCACGGCGTTGGCGACGGCCTCGACGCCGGTCAGCGCCGAGCAGCCGGCCGCGAACGCCTTCAGCAGCAGGAGGGCGCCGACGGTGGTGGCGTCGTCACCGAGCACGGAGGCGTGCCCGGCGGCCGCCTCGGTGCTCGCGGGCGCGGCACGGAAGAGGCCCACGACGATCAGCACCAGGATCGAGCCGACGAAGACGGCCGTCGGCGCGATGAACGCCTTCGCCGAGTCCACGATGCCGCGCAGGTTCACGCCCGTGACCAGCACCAGCACGCCCAGGCAGAGCCACATCCGGTCGCCGTAGAGGGAGGGGAAGGCCGACGTCAGCGCGGCGACCCCGGCGGTGACCGACACGGCCACGTTCAGGACGTAGTCCAGCACCAGCGACGCGGCGGTGAACAGGCTCGTCCGCCGGCCCAGGTGGCGCTTGGCGACGGCGTAGGAGCCGCCGCCGTCCGGGAACGCCGCGATGACCTGCCGGTAGGAGGCGACGAGCACGGCCAGCAGGGCGGCGATCGCCAGCGTGACCGGCAGCGTGAAGCCCAGGCCGTGCGCCCCGGCCGCCGCCAGCACCAGGACGATCGCCTCGGGCCCGTACGCCACCGACGCCATCGCGTCGAGGGAGAGGGCCGCCAGGCCCTGCGTGGCCGTCAGCCGGTGCCGGTCCTCCGCCACGGGCCGCCCGGCGCCGGTATCGGGCGGCTCCTCGGTACCGGCGGCGTGCTCCGAATTGGCCAGCATGGACATCTTTTGTCGTACCTCCGTTGTCTCGGAGGCCCAGCGTGCGCCCGCGCCGACGGGGCGGCGCCCGGCATTGGCGCCCTCTTGGCGGGTCTTGGCGCGATCCATACGCCTTCTTGACGCCCCGTGAGGCCGGGCGTCAGTGAGCCGCAAGGATTGGCCAAGACCACGTCAGCAGGGCGTCAACATCCCGCGTACCGCCCGCCGTGCGCCTCTAGCGTCAGCATCATGGGACGGCGACAGACATTGCGGGCGCGTACGCGGGCGCGCGAGGCGTACGGCCGGGGCCCGAAGGCCCGCCCGCCCGCAGGCGGCGCACTGGCCTGGGACCGGAACTGGCGGCGCGAGGCCCGCGCCGCCTGGTGGTGCGGGCTGGCCCTCGGGGGCGTGCTCGTCCTCGCCGACCTCGCCCGCGGCGGCCTCGACTGGCCGCGCGGCTGCTCCTGGGTCGCCATCGGCGGGGCGCTCGTCGCGGTGCTGCGGCCCCCGAGGATCACCGCCGGCGAGAACTGGCTGGCCGCGCGCGGCCTGCTGCGCGAGCACCGCGTGCGCACCGACCTGCTCACCCAGGTGCGCCGCGCCGACGGCATCGCCCCGCGCCTGGTGCTGCGCGACGTCGCCGGCAACCGCGTGGAGCTGGACCCCGCGGTCCTGGCCGCGAACCCCCTGCTGTGGCACCGCCTCGACGCCGGCGCCCGCCGCTCCCGTGCCCGGGGCCTGCTGCGCGAGGGCACCCAGCCGCTCGCGGACCTGGCGGCCCGCATCGACGACGAGGGCGCCAGGCGCCTCCTGCAGGACGCGGGCTTCGACCGGGGATGACGCCGGCCGGCCCGTCCCGCCCACGGGCGGGCCTAAGCGCTCCGCTGGAAGTGCCGCGATATGCCGTCGATCGTCCGCGGCGCCATCGTGGCTGGTCGCGCGGTTCCCCGCGCCCCTTCAGGGCGCTGCCGAACCGCAGCGGACTTCGCCCGACCTGCTTAGGCGGCGCCCCGCCAGTCGTACCGGACCCCCGTCAGCCGCTCCGACGCCGCCCACAGCCCCGCGCTCGCCCGGTCGTCCCGCGTCCACCCCGCCCGCAGCGACCGCACCGGCGACCCGCGCCACAACTGCACGCGCGGCCCGAAGAAGTCGTCCTGCTCCACTCCCGGCGCCGTCGCCGCGTAGAGCGAGGGCAGGGCGCCGTCCTCCGCGCTCTGCGCGACGGTGCGGTTGACGAACTCCACGGCCCGCTCCGCCCAGGCCCGTTCCTCCATCCGCACCCCGGCCGTCTGCAGGTTGGTCGCCGCGTACCCCGGGTGCGCGGCGGCCGCCACCACGGCCGAGCCCTCGGCGGTCAGCCGCCGCGCCAGCTCGTGGACGAAGAGCAGGTTGGCGCTCTTGGAGCGGCCGTAGGCGATCCAGCGGCGGTAGCGGTGGTCCATGTTCAGGTCGCGCGGATCGACGGTGCCCAGGTAGTGCAGCCCGCTGGAGAGCGTGACCACCCGCGCCCCGGGCCCGCCCGCGCGCAGCCGCTGCAGCAGCAGGCCCGTCAGCGCGAAGTGGCCGAGGTGGTTGGTCCCGAACTGCATCTCGAAGCCGTCCACCGTTCTTCGGTGCGGCAGCGCCATCACCCCGGCGTTGTTGACCAGCAGGTCCAGCCGGTCCTCCGTGAGGTCGGCGGCGAAGGCCCGCACGGAATCGAGATCCGCCAGGTCCAGCTGTGCGAACCGCACCTCGGCGCCGGGCGCCTGGGCCCTCATGAGCTCCTCGGCCGCCTTGCCGCGCGTCGCGTCCCGGCAGGCCAGCACCACCCTCGCCCCCTTGCGGGCGAGCTCCCTGGCGGTCACATAGCCGATGCCGCTGTTGGCGCCGGTCACCACGGCGGTGCGGCCGCTCTGGTCGGGGATGTCGCTCGCGGTCCAGCCGTTCATGTCCGGTGTGCTCCTCTGCGGTCCGTACCTGGCGGTTACGAGTGAGTAGCTTCTGAGGCCCAGCCTAGGCGGGAAGGTTCGCACGGGCAGCCCCGGTTCGTACGTCCGATCGCAGAAACGTCCTGTCGCGTGTCGGCGGGGCCTTGGTACGGTCGCGCCATGTCGCCCTCGCATGGTTCGCCGCAGCCCGTGACCGCCGACGACGTCGAGGAGGCCGTCCGACTGGTGATCACCGCCCTGCGCGGCGCGCCGGAGGTGAACTGGCAGAACCGCGCGGGCTCGCTGGAGTGGGACTGCTGGGAGACCGTCGAGCACCTCGCCGACGACATGTTCTGCTACGCCGCCCAACTGGCCCCGCCGACGCCGCCCTTGGACGGCTACGTCCCCTTCGTTCTGACGCGGCTGCGCCCGGGCGGCCCGCAGGAGACGATCCACGCCGAGCGCGGGCCGGGGGTGCCGGGGCTGCTCCAGGTGCTCGAGGCGGCCACCGGGCTCCTCGCGGCCCTGGTGCGCACGAAGCCGCCGCACACCCGGGCGTTCCACAGCTACGGGATCGCGGACCCGGAGGGCTTCGCGGCCATGGGCGTCGTCGAGGCCCTGGTGCACGCGCACGACGCCGCCGAGGGGCTGGGCGTCGCCTGGGAGCCGCCCGCCGCGCTGTGCGAACGGGTCCTGGCCCGGCTGTTCCCCGACGCCCCCGCCGATGCCGGGCCGTGGCCCACCCTGCTGTGGGCGACCGGCCGCACGGAGCTGCCCGGGCACCCGCGCCAGGCCTCCTGGCGATGGCACAGCGCCCCGCGGGACTGACCCCGGACCCGCCCCCAAGCGCCCTGCCGCGAAGGGGCCTTGTGCGGCGGTCCCGTACGATCCGCCGGTGAACCCCGACATATCCCTGACAACGCTGATCGTGCTCTGCCTGGCCGCGGGCGCCGCCGGGTGGATCGACGCCGTGGTGGGCGGGGGCGGCCTCCTCCAACTCCCCGCCCTGATGGTGGGCTTGCCGCACATGGCGCCCGCCTACGTGCTCGGCACCAACAAGGCCGTCGCCATCTGCGGGACGACCGCCGCGGCCGTCGCCTACACCCGAAAGGCGCCCCTGGACCTGCGCACCGCCGTGCGCATCGGCCTCGCCGCGCTCGGCGGCTCGCTGGCCGGGGCGTTCTTCGCGTCGGGCATCAACAGCGCCGTCCTGCGCCCCCTGATCATGGCCGTCCTGCTGGCCGTCCTCGCCTTCGTCCTCCTGCGCCCCACCTTCGGCGCGACCACGGCCCCCGCCGCCCCGGTGACCCGGCGGCGCGTGCTGACGGCGATCGGTGTGGCGGGGCTGGGCATCGGCTTCTACGACGGGCTCATCGGCCCCGGGACCGGTACGTTCCTGGTGCTCGCGCTCGCCGGGATCCTCCACATGGACCTGGTCGCGGCCTCCGGCACCGCGAAGATCGTCAACGTCTGCACCAATGTGGGCGCGTTGGTGACCTTCTCGGCGCAGGGCGCCGTCCTGTGGCAGGTCGCGGCCCCGATGGCCGTCTTCAACCTCACCGGCGGCGCGGTGGGCGCCCGCATGGCGCTCAAGCGGGGGAGCGGCTTCGTGCGGGGCGTGCTGGTCGTGGTCGTGGTGTCGCTGGTGTGCAAGCTGGCCTATGACCAGTGGGGCGGATGAGGTAGTTGATGTGGCTGGGGTGCCACAGGGGCTGTTTTGTCGCTGCTTATCGGTCGTTCGTACGACCGACAGTGCGGAAAGCAGTCCGGTGCGCGGCGATCGGGCACCGTGCGGTTAGCCTGGCTCCTGCCTTTCCGCACCTTCCCGACGGCTGGGGGCGCCCGTGCATTTCTCCCGGTGGAGCCGGTCCCGATGGACCCGGGCCGTGCTCGCGGGGCTGTATGTGGTCACGCTCGCGGCCGCCGTGCCCAGGGGCGCCGGCGGGCACGGCCGGGACGGGACGTGGTCGAGCGCGGAGGCCCGGCGCTTCTGGGGCCCGTCACGGATGGCCGCCTCCACGGACGACGCCGGGCCCGACGCCGCGGGCGGGCCCCAGAGCATCACCGGCAGCGCCCGCCACTTCGAGGGCGTGCCCACGGTCGGCGTGCTCTTCTACGTCGGCGAGGACATGCGGGACCACCACTGCACCGCCAGCGTGGTGCACAGCCCCAAGGGCAACCTCCTCATCAGCGCCGGCCACTGCGGCTTCGGCGACGACGCGGCCTTCGTCCCGGACTACCGGCGGGGCGAACGCAAGCAGCCGTACGGCGTCTGGGCGATCGACCGCACCTTCGTGGACCCCCGGCGCGAGGACTACGGCGACGGCTCCGACCTGGACTTCGCCTTCGCCACCGTCAGACCCGACGGCAGGGGCCGCCAGATCGAGCGCGTCACCGGCGCCAACCGCCTAGTCCGCACCCCGGGCGAGGTGAACCGGGTGACCGTCATCGGCTATCCGAGCGCCGACAGCGACCCCGCCGACCAGGCCGTCCGCTGCACGGCCATGACCAGCCGGCTGGAGGGCCACCGACAGCTGACGATGCGCTGCGACGGCTTCTTCTCCGGCACCTCGGGCAGCCCCTGGCTGATCCACTTCGACGAGAAGACGAGGACGGGCGACCTCATCGGCGTCCTCGGCGGCCTCAACGGCGGCGGGCCCGACGGCGACGAGAGCGACAAGATCTCCTACAGCCCGCTCAACGACGACGAGATCTTCAGGCTCTACCTGGACGCCATCAACGGCCGCGAGCCCAAGCGGGCCTGACCCGCCCCGCATGACGGGAACCCGCCAAAACCGCCGTTCCCCGGGTGTGCCGACACCGGCCCCGGGACGGTGTTCCTCCCGACACACGAGGGGGGATTGCCATGACGAGGAGCTTCAGCCGTGCCGTCGCCGGTACGGCGGTGGCGCTGGCTCTGCTGGTCCCGGGCGGGACGGCCGTCGCGGCGGACGCGGACGGCACGGCGGCCGTGCGGGGCGCGGACGACGGGCCGGCGACGCCCGGGCCGCGGGCGAGGGTGATCGGCACGCTGGAGGGCAACCACAGCGCCCACTCCCTGAACAAGCGCGGGGAGGTCGTCTTCCGGTCCGACGGCGCGTCCACGGTGTGGAACGCGGTGACGGGCAGAAGCCGGACGCTCGAAGGGGCCCCGGACGCCGTGCCCTCCGACATCGCCGACGACGGCCGGGTCGTGGGGTCCCAGCCGGGCGAGGGCCTGGTGGTGTGGAACACCGACGGGACGGTCACCCGCGCCGGACTGCCGCCCGGCGAACAAGCGGTCACCGGCGGCAGCACGATCCGGACGGGCGAGGACGGCACCGTCGTGCTCGCGGCCTACCACTACGTCAGCGTGCCGCCCAGCCCCCGCCCGCGCCTCGTCGTGGCCCACTACCGCTGGCAGCCCGCCAAGGGGTTCCAGCAGCTGACGCGGCCCGGCGACGGCTCCAACGCCGTGGCCCTCAACGACGAGGGCCTCGTCGTCGGCCGCACCGAGAAGACGGCCGCCGCCTGGCGCCCCGACGGCACCGTGACGAAGTACGCGCCCACGGCCGGTCACACCGGCTGGACCTGGGCCAACGCCGTCAACAACCGTGAGGTCCTCGTGGGCGGCCAGGAGCGCCCGGACGGAGCGGTCACCCCGACGCGCTGGGACGGGCCCGAGAGCCCCCGGCAGCTGCCGCACCCCGGCTTCGGCGGCGACGCCACCGGCGTCAACGACCGCGGCTGGGTCATCGGAGCCGTCCGCCCCGCCGCCGAGGGCTACCGGACCGACCCGGTGGTGTGGGACCCGCGCGGCCGGATGCACCGCCTCGACGCCCTGCTCCGCCCGGACCCCGGCGGCGAGGTCGAGTCGGTCGACGCGATCAACAACCGCAACCAGGTGCTGGTGCACATCAAGAGGGCCGACTCGAGCAGATACCTCGCGGTGGTCCAGCTCGGCTGACGCCCGGCCCGGACCCCGTCCCTCAGCCCGCCGCCAGCGCCCGCTCCACCCCCGGCTCGTGCGGCCCGAGGAACGCGGGGCTGGGCCGCACCAGGGCGTCCAGCGCGGCCTTGCCCGACGCGAAGACCTCGCGCGCCCCGCCCGCGTACCAGGTGACGTCGTGCTTGGCGGCCACCCCGACGCCGTACGCGTCGATCCCGGCCGCCTCGCACAGCGCCAGGGCCCGGCGTATGTGGAAGCCCTGGGTGATCAGCACCGCCCGCTTCACCCCGAAGATGCGCTGGGCGCGGGCGCACGAGTCCCACGTGTCGAAGCCGGCGAAGTCGCTGACGATGCGGTCGTCGGGCACCCCGCGCTCCGTCAGATAGGCGCGCATCGCGTCCGGTTCGTCGTAGTCATCGCGGCTGTTGTCACCGGTCACCAGGACCACACGGACCTTGCCCGCGCGGTACAGCTCGGCCGCCGCGTCCAGCCGGTGCGCCAGATACGGGGACGGCTTGCCCTCCCACAGGCCCGCGCCGAAGACCATCGCGACCGGCGCCGACGGCACGTGCGCCATGTCGCGCACCCGCGGCGTGCCCGCCGCGTACACCCACGTGGCGGGCAGCAGCGCCAGCACACAGGCCGTCATCACGACCCACAGCGCACGCCGCCTGCCGCCCCTGGTGGCCGGCAACCGCAACGGCGACCGCCACCGCGGCCGCGCCTGTCGCACCGGACCCGCCGAATCCATGAAACCTCCCCGTTCGCGAGACCAACGCGGCGGGTCGCCAGGAGGTTCCCGAACCGAACGCGCATCGCTGCTGTCACACCCTGGGGCTACCGTCGAGGGTATGAACGGCAGCACAGCAGGGACCGCGACAGAGAAGCCCGGCATCGCCGGATACGAGCCGTCCGACCTCGAGCGCTGGGCGCCCGAGCCCGACAAGCGCCCCGGCCGCACGGCCTTCCAGCGCGACCGGGCGCGCGTACTGCACTCCGCGGCGCTGCGCCGCCTCGCCGGGAAGACCCAGGTCGTCACCCCGGGCGTCAGCGCCCAGGCCTGGGACGCCAGCCCCCGCACCCGCCTGACCCACTCCCTGGAGTGCGCCCAGGTGGGCCGCGAGCTGGGCGCCGCCCTCGGCTGCGACCCCGACCTCGTCGAGGTCGCCTGCCTGGCGCACGACCTGGGCCACCCGCCCTTCGGGCACAACGGCGAGCAGGCGCTCAACGAAGTGGCCGGGCCCTGCGGCGGCTTCGAGGGCAACGCCCAGTCGCTGCGCCTGCTCACCCGCCTCGAACCCAAGCGCTTCGTGCCCGACCCCGCCACCGGCGAGCTCGTCAGCGTCGGCCTCAACCTCACCCGCGCCACGCTCGACGCCGCCACCAAGTACCCGTGGCCGCGCGGCGGCCACCCCACCGACCCGGCATCGGGCAAGTTCGGCGTCTACGCCGACGACGTCCCCGTCTACACCTGGCTCCGCAAGGGCGCCCCCGGGCACCGCCAGAGCTTCGAGGCCCAGGTGATGGACTGGGCGGACGACGTCGCCTACTCCGTGCACGACGTGGAGGACGGCCTCCACGCCGGCCACCTCGACCCGGGCGCCCTGCTCGCCGAGCCCGAGCGCCGCGAGGTCTTCGCCGTCGCCGCCGGCCGCTACGCCCCCGGCGCCGCGCCCGAGGAGCTCGCCGAGGCCCTGGACCGCCTCCTCGCCCAGGAGTGGTGGCCGCACGGCTACGACGGCTCCGCCGTCACCCAGGCCCGCCTCAAGGACGCCACCAGCCAGCTCATCGGCCGCTTCTGCCTCGCCGCCGAAACGGCCACCCGGGCGGCCTACGGCCCCTCCCGTCTCACGCGCTACCGCGCCGAGCTCGTCGTCCCCCGCGGGACGCGGCTGGAGTGCGCGGTGCTCAAGGCCGTCGCCGACCGGTACGTGATGCAGCGCGCGGACCAGGAGAAGCTCCGCTCCGAGCAGCGCGTCGTCATCGCCGAGCTCGCCGAGGCGCTTATCGCCCGCGCCCCCGACGGCCTCGACCCACAGTTCCGCTCCCTGTTCACCGAGGCCGCCGACGACGCCGGACGGCTGCGCGCGATCGTCGACCAGATCGCCGCCCTCACCGACAGCTCCGCCCGCTCCCTGCACGCCCGGCTGAGGGGGACCGGCGCGGCGCGGAGGCCGGGACCGCCGGGCGGCCCCCGGGGTTGAGCCGGCCGGCCCTTGCGGGCGGCGGCCGGAGCGGGGTACTCCCTCTACCGACGGCACGCCGGGTGCGGGACGCTCGGCAGTGGCGCAATCCGACCGGGGGCGACAACCGCAGACGCGTCAGCAGACACGGACTGCGCGGTAGCGAGGAGGCAGCAAGTGGTGGACGCACACCAGACGTTCGTCATCGTCGGAGGGGGCCTGGCCGGAGCCAAGGCGGCCGAGACCCTCCGCAGCGAAGGATTCACCGGCCGGGTGATCCTCATCTGCGACGAACGCGAACACCCCTACGAGCGGCCGCCGCTGTCCAAGGGGTACCTCACGGGCCGCGACGCCCGCGACAGCGTCTTCGTCCACAAACCCGACTGGTACGCCAAGGCCGACATCGAGCTCCACCTCGGCCAGCCCGCCGTCCACCTCGACCGCGGGGCGAAGTCGGTGCGCCTGGGCGACGGCACCCTCGTCCACTACGACAAGCTGCTGCTGGCCACCGGCGCCGAACCCCGCCGCCTCGACATCCCCGGCACCGGCCTGGCCGGCGTCCACCACCTGCGCCGCCTGGCCCACGCCGAGCGGCTGCGCGGCGTGCTGTCCTCCCTCGGCCGCGACAACGGCCACCTCGTCATCGCCGGGGCCGGCTGGATCGGCCTGGAGGTCGCCGCCGCCGCCCGCGGCTACGGCGCCGAGGTGACCGTCGTCGAGCCCGAGCCGACCCCGCTGCACACCGTCCTCGGCCCCGAGCTCGGCCAGCTCTTCACCGACCTCCACGCCGAGCACGGCGTCCGCTTCCACTTCGGGGCCCGCCTCACCGACATCGCCGGGCACGACGGCATGGTCCTGGCCGCCCGCACCGACGACGGCGAGGAACACCCCGCCCACGACGTCCTCGCCGCCATCGGCGCCGCCCCCCGCACCGCCCTCGCCGAGGCCGCCGGCCTCGCCCTCGTCGACCGCGCCGACGGCGGCGGCGTCGCCGTCGACGCCTCCCTGCGCACCTCCGACCCCGACATCTACGCCGCGGGCGACGTCGCCGCCGCCGAGCACCCCTGGCTGGGCACCCGGCTGCGCGTCGAGCACTGGGCCAACGCCCTCAACGAAGGACCCGCCGCCGCCCGCGCCATGCTGGGCCAGGAGGTCTCCTACGACCGGGTGCCGTACTTCTTCTCCGACCAGTACGACGTGGGCATGGAGTACTCCGGCTACGCGCCCCCCGGCTCGTACGACCAGGTCGTCTGCCGCGGCGACGTCGGAAAGCGCGAGTTCATCGCCTTCTGGCTCCGGGAGGGCCGGCTGCTCGCCGGCATGAACGTCAATGTGTGGGACGTCACCGAGTCCATCCAGCGCCTCATCCGCTCCGGCGCCCGCCTCGACGCGGACGCCCTGGCCGACCCGGGCGTCCCCCTCGACCTCGACGCACTGGCCGGCTGAGCCGTGGCCGCCACCTTGCCCCGTACCGCGACGGTCCCGGTCGCGGAGGTCTTCGCCCTGCGCCACGCGGTGCTGCGGCCCGGCCTGCCCGCCGACAGCGCCGCCTTCCCCGGGGACGACGCCCCGGGGACCTTCCACGTCGCCTCCTACGACGAGCGGGGGAAGGTCCAAGGCTGTGCGACGTTCCTCCCCGAGCCGCTGCCCGGCACGGGGGAGGAGGCGTACCGCCTGCGCGGCATGGCCAGCGACCCGGCCGTCCGGGGCCTGGGCCACGGCGCTGCCGTCCTGCGGGCCGGCCTCGCCGGGGC
Source organism: Streptomyces sp. NPDC021096 (assembly GCF_040641275.1). NCBI lineage: Bacteria > Bacillati > Actinomycetota > Actinomycetes > Kitasatosporales > Streptomycetaceae > Streptomyces > Streptomyces sp. NPDC021096. The sequence goes on from NZ_JBFADG010000022.1 coordinate 73,759, forward strand.
GGCGGCCCGCGGCGCCGCCCTGGTGTGGTGCAACGGCCGCACCCCGGCCCGCGGCTTCTACGAACACCACGGCTTCCACGTGCGGGGAGAGGAGTTCACGGTCGAGGGCGTGGGCCCGCACTTCGTCTTCGCGATCAAGCTCTCAGGGGGTGCCGCCGGCGCCGGCGCGGACGGGAGTGCCGGCGGGCCACCGTAGAATTCACGCGTGGCAGGCAGGATCAACGATGACGACGTGAAGGCGGTCCGGGACGCGGTCCCGATCGACGCCGTCGTGTCCGAGTACCTCCAGCTGCGCAACGCGGGCGGCGGCAACCTCAAGGGACTGTGCCCCTTCCACGACGAGAAGTCCCCGTCCTTCCAGGTCAGCCCCGCCAAGGGACTCTTCTTCTGCTTCGGCTGCCAGGAGGGCGGGGACACCGTCGACTTCATCATGAAGATCGACCACCTCTCCTTCGCCGAGACCATCGAGCGCCTCGCCTCCCAGGCCGGCATCACCCTGCGGTACGAGGAGGGCGGCTACACCCCCGGCCGCCAGCAGGGCGAGCGCATCCGCCTCGTCGAGGCCCACAAGATCGCCGCGAAGTTCTACGCCGACCAGCTCTCGAGCCCCGAGGCCGAGATCGGCCGGAAGTTCCTGGCGGGCCGCGGCTTCGACCAGGCCGCCGCCGAGCACTTCGGCGTCGGCTACAGCCCGGCCGGCTGGGACCACCTCACCCGCTTCCTGCGCGGCAAGGGCTTCAGCGACAAGGAGCTGCTCCTGTCCGGCCTCGCCCAGGACAGCCGCAGCGGCAAGCCCATCGACCGCTTCCGCGGCCGCCTGATGTGGCCCATCCGCGACATCACCGGCGAGGTCATCGGCTTCGGCGCCCGCAAGCTCCGCGACGACGACAACGGCCCCAAGTACCTCAACACCCCCGAAACGCAGATCTACAAGAAGTCGCACGTCCTCTACGGCATCGACCTCGCCAAGAAGGACATCGCCAAGACCAACCGCGCCGTCGTCGTCGAGGGCTACACCGACGTCATGGCCTGCCACCTCGCCGGCGTCACCACCGCCATCGCCACCTGCGGCACCGCCTTCGCCGGCGACCACATCAAGATCCTGCGCCGGCTGCTGATGGACAACGCCGCCTCCGAGGTCGTCTTCACCTTCGACGGCGACGCCGCCGGCCAGAAGGCCGCCCTGCGCGCCTTCGAGGACGACCAGAAGTTCGCCGCCGAGACCTCCATCGCCATCACCCCCGGCGGCATGGACCCCTGCGAGCTGCGCCTGGCCGAGGGCGACGACGCCGTCCGCAACCTCGTCGAGACCCGCACCCCGCTCTTCGCCTTCGCCATCCGCCAGGTCGTCGCCCGGCACAACCTGGAGACGGCCGAGGGCCGCGCCGCCGCCCTGGAGGCCGCCGCGCCCATCGTGGCGGGCATCAAGAACGGCGCCATCCAGCACGAGTACGCCGTCCAGCTCGCCGGCATGCTCGGCATCCTCGACACCCAGTTCGTCGTCCGCCGCGTCGCCCAGCTCGCCCGCTGGGCCCGCGACCGCGGCCAGCGCCCCGGCCAGGACCAGGGACGCGACCGGCACCGGGGCCGGCAGCCGGGAGCGGCCCCGGCCGCTCAGGCGCCCGCACAGGCCGCCCCCCGCGGCGGCCCCGCGCTCAACCTCCGCAGCCCCGCCCACCGCACCGAGCGCGAGCTGCTCAAGCTCGCCCTGCAGCGCCCCGAGCTGGTCGCCCCCGCCTTCGACGCCTACGGCGAGGACGAGTTCACCGCCCCGCCCTACGTGCTGGTGCGCCGCGCCGTCGAGGAGGCCGGCGGCGTCACCCACGCCGACGACGGCTATCTGGCCAAGGTCCGCGAGGCCGCCCCCGACGACACCGTCCGCGCCCTGGTCACCGAGCTCGCCGTCGAGGCCATCCACGCCCGCACGGTCGACGAGGTCTACGCCGGCACCCAGCTGGTGCACGTACGGCTGCGGGCCGTCGAGCGCCGCATCGAGGAGGTCCAGGCCGGCCTCATCCGCCTGGGCGCCCAGGCCGCCCCCGACCACCTGGCCGCCGTGCAGAACGAGCTGTGGGTCCTGCAGCAGTACGGCAAGTCCCTCAAGGACCGCGGCGCCGACGCCCTGTAAGCACCTTCGCGCATCGACGGTGTAAGCAGCCGGTCACGGTCCGGGCTCAGAAAGTGAGCGCACGCCCCTCGTGGCGGGCCCGCGTCGTACCCCACACTGGTGGGCGGTGCCTGAGTCCTCGGAGCGCGGCAGGCCCGGCCTGCCGGACCCGGATTCCCCCGCGAAGCCGCTCCAGCTCCCCGGCACGGGTGGCGGCCCGGCCGTCGCCGCGCCACGAAAGCTCTGCCGCATGCTCTGCCGCCTCAGCAGCGATCACCCTGGAGGTCGCCCCCGTGCAGACCCGGACCCCGACCCTGCCTCAGGCCCTGGCCGACCCGGCACCGACCGTGCCGCAGCAGGCCGAGCCGCCCGCGTCCGAGACCCTGGCCCTCGCCGACGAGACGGCCCCGGAACCGGCCGTGAAGGCCGACACCAGCGGCCCCTCCTCCGACCTCTTCCGCCAGTACCTGAGGGAGATCGGCCGCATCCCGCTGCTGTCGGCGGCCGAGGAGGTGGAGCTGGCACGCCGCGTCGAGGCCGGACTCTTCGCCGAGGAGAAGCTGAGCAGCACCCCCGACCTCGACACCCAGCTCGCCCTCGACCTCGACCGCCTGGTGGTGCTCGGCCGGATGGCCAAGCGCCGCCTCATCGAGGCCAACCTGCGCCTCGTCGTCTCCGTCGCCAAGCGCTACATCGGCCGCGGACTGACCATGCTCGACCTCGTACAGGAGGGAAACCTCGGCCTGATCAGGGCAGTTGAGAAATTCGACTACGCCCGGGGCTACAAGTTCTCGACCTACGCCACCTGGTGGATCCGCCAGGCCATGTCGCGGGCGCTCGCCGACCAGGCCCGTACGATCCGAGTCCCCGTCCACGTCGTGGAGTTGATCAACCGTGTGGTGCGGGTGCAACGCCGCATGCTGCAGGAGCGCGGCTATGAACCCACCGCCGAGGAGGTCGCCGCCCACCTCGAGCTGACCCAGGAGCGCGTCAGCGAAGTGCTGCGCCTGGCCCAGGAACCGGTCTCGCTGCACGCGCCCGTCGGCGAGGAGGACGACGTCGCGCTCGGCGACCTCATCGAGGACGGCGACGCCACCTCACCCGTGGAGTCCGCCGCCTTCCTGCTCCTGCGCGAGCACCTGGAGGCCGTGCTCTCCACGCTGGGCGAGCGCGAGCGCAAGGTCGTCCAGCTCAGGTACGGGCTGGTCGACGGCCGGCCGCGCACCCTGGAGGAGATCGGCCGGATATTCGGCGTCACGCGCGAACGCATCCGCCAGATCGAGTCCAAGACCCTCAACAAGCTGCGCGACCACGCCTTCGCCGACCAGCTGCGCGGCTACCTCGACTGAAGGCGCTCAGGACGCGTTGAACGCACCCGGATGGGTCTGTTCGCGCACGGTCACGTACTGCTGGCGCACCGCCTGCCCGACGCCCAGGTCATCGCCGGAGGGGTCGAAGACCTGGCTGGCGGCCGCGGGCCACAGCGGGGGCTGCTGCGGGGAGAGCACGCCCTGCTGCACGCCCAGCGACCAGGCTGCCTGCCGGGCCGCGCCCAGCGCCGCGTAGTCCGCCGGCTGCGGCACGACCACCTGCGCGCCGAACAGCGACGGCGCGATCGCCTGCACGGCCGGCAGCTCCGCCGCCGCGCCCAGCAGGAAGACCCGGCGCACCTCGACGCCGCGCCCGCGCAGCACGTCGAGGGCGTCCGTGAGCCCGCACAGCATGCCCTCGAAGGCCGCCCGGGCCAGATGCTCCGGCTTCATGCTCTCGCGCCGCAGACCGGCCAGGGTGCCCGCCGTGTGGGGCAGGTGCGGGGTCCGCTCGCCCTCGAGGTAGGGCAGCAGCACCAGCCCGTAGGAGCCGGGGGAGGACTGCAGGGCGAGCTCGGACAGGCCCGGCAGGTCCGTGCCGAGCAGCTCGGCGGTGCCCCGCAGGACGCGCACCGCGTTGAGCGTGTGCACGACGGGCAGATGCATGCCGGTCGCGTCGGCGAAGGAGGTGATGGTGCCCGTGCTGTCCGCGAGGGCCGAATGGTGCACGGCGAAGACCGAGCCGGAGGCGCCCATGGAGATCACCGCGTCGCCGATCCCCACGCCCAGCCCGAAGGCCGCCGCCATGGTCTCGCCCGTGCCGACGGAGATCAGCAGCCCCTCGGGGGTGTGACCGGCCGGCTCGGCGGGCCCGAGGACCTCGGGCAGCGCGGCCTGCCGGCCCAGCGCCAGCTCCACCAGATCCGGCCGCCAGCCGCCCGTGGCCGCCGACCAGAAGCCCGTGCCGGAGGCGTCGCCGCGGTCCGTCGTGCACCGCGCCGGGCGGCCCAGCAGCTGCCACACCAGCCAGTCGTGCGGCTGCAGCACCGCGGCCACCCGCGCGGCCGACTCCGGCTCGTTGCGGGCCAGCCAGCGCAGCTTCGCCAGCGGCTGTGCCGCCTGCGGCACCGCCCCGACCGCCTCGGCCCAGGCGGCCCGGCCGCCCAGCGCGTCGGTCAGATCGGCCGCCACGGCCTGCATCCGCTTGTCGTTGCCGAGCAGGGCGGGCCGTACGAGCACGCCGCCCGCGTCCAGCGTGAGCAGGCCGTGCTGCTGGGCGGAGACGCCGATGGCCTGCACGCCTTCCAGCAGCCCGCCGGTCGCCGCCTCGCCCAGCGAGATCAGCCACGCCTGTGGATCGCCTTCCGGCGACGACTGCGGATGGGGTGCGTAACCCTGCCGGAGCACGGCACCCGTGTCCGTATCGCACACGACGATCCGCGTGCTCTCTGAGGAACTGTCCAACCCGGCGACTATGCCCATGCCGAGATGATGCCAAACCATCGGCGCCGGACCCGCATCGGTAGGGCGTCGGCCGCCCGCCGGTCAGGTGTTGCTGGTGCCCCAGTCGTCCTCGTCGGCCGTGCGCTGCTCGCGCAGGGACCGGATCCGGCTGGTCACCGAGCCGGGCAGCCGCTCGCCGACCTTGCCGATCGCCCGGGTGGCCATCGCCCGGCCGTTCACCGCAGCCGTCTCGGCCGTGTTGCGCACCGCCGGATTCTGTGCGACCCGCTGCGCTCCCTTGCGCAGCTCCTCGTACCGCTCGCGCCCGGCGCGTGCGCCGAGCACGTACCCGACAGCCGCGCCGGTGATGAACGTCAGCCGGTAGCGCATCGCGCCCCATCCTTCCGTTGGATCCGCTGTGCTGCCGCCTACCCGGCAGGGCCGAAGGTCACTCCCGGGGCCCCGGGGGATACCGATTGGCGGAGCACCCCCCTGCTTGCGCTAATCTATGTCTCGCAGCGAGCGCCCGCCGCCCGGGAGACCGGCCGGAGGTGCATTCGAGGCATACGCGACATTCCCCTGTAGCTCAATTGGCAGAGCAGCCGACTGTTAATCGGCAGGTTACTGGTTCGAGTCCAGTCGGGGGAGCGCGGTCCCCTGTAGCTCAATTGGCAGAGCAGCCGACTGTTAATCGGCAGGTTACTGGTTCGAGTCCAGTCGGGGGAGCAGTGAGAGAGGGCCCTTCGGGGTCCTTTTTTCATTCCGGAGGGAACCGAACGGCCGTGATCGAAGTCCTCATGGTCAGACCGATCACACGATACGGCCCCTCCGGGGCAACAGATCGTATGAGCGGCTATGCTGCGGCAGACGGCGCGCACAGATGTGCGCGACGCGCCGTGAACGGGGCGGTAGCTCAGCCGGTTAGAGCAGCGGACTCATAATCCGTCGGCCGTGGGTTCGAGTCCCACCCGCCCCACACGCGCGGCTCAGGTGCAGAAACGATGCGACCTGCGTCTTCGATGCCCCGCCCGGATGTCCGGGCGGGGCATCGTGCTGTTCGGGGGTTGTCGGGGCCCCAGGGGGCCGTGCGGCTCGGCGCACGGAATACGCCGCCGCGGCGGCCCGTTGCCGTCCTTGGGCCACACTGGACCGACGGACGAGACAACCGGAAGCGGGTGGGCGGGCGTGAGTAGCAGCACCGTGGAGCTGACCAAGGAGAACTTCGACGAGGTCGTGTCCGGGGGTGGGTTCGTCCTCATCGACTTCTGGGCCGAGTGGTGCGGGCCGTGCCGGCAGTTCGCGCCGGTGTTCGAGCGGGCGGCCGGGAAGCATGACGATCTGGTGTTCGCCAAGGTGGACACCGAGGCGCAGCCGGAGCTGGCCGCCGCGTTCGAGATCCGGTCGATCCCGACGCTGATGGTCGTGCGGGAGAACATCGCGGTGTTCGCGCAGCCCGGGGCGTTGCCGGAGGCGGCGCTGGAGGACGTGATCCGGCAGGCGCGGGCGCTGGACATGGACGAGGTGCGGGCCTCCGTGGCCAAGGAGCAGGGTCAGGCGCGCGACGGCGATGAGTGAGCTGCTGCTGATCCGGCACGGGGAGACGGCGTGGAGCCGGGACGGGCGGCACACCAGCTGGACCGACAAGCCGCTGACCGAGCGCGGTGAGCACGAGGCGCAGCGGCTGCGGCCGTGGCTGGAGGGGCGGGACATCGGGCTGGTGCTCGCGAGCCCCATGGCGCGGGCCGCGCGCACGGCCGAGCTCGCCGGGCTGAAGGACGTACGGACCGAGCCCGACCTGCGCGAGTGGGACTACGGCGGCTACGAGGGCATCACCACCGCCGAGATCCAGCGGAACCGGCCCGGCTGGTTCCTGTTCGACGACGGCGTCGTGCCGGGCCCGGACGGGCACCCCGGTGAGTCGCCCGGGCAGGTCGGCTCGCGCGCCGACCGCGTCCTGGCGAGGATCGGGACCCGGCTAGAGGACCCGTCCGGGGGCGATGTCGTCCTGGTCGCGCACGCCCACTTCCTGCGGGTGCTCACGGCTCGTAGGCTCGGGCTGCCGCCTTCGGCCGGGGCGCTGTTCCGGCTGGACACCGGCACCGTCAGCCGGCTCGGCACCGAGCACGGGCGCCCGGCGCTGGTCGCCTGGAACGGGCGTGTCGGAACCGGGGCCGGCGCGGCGGGGGCATGATGATCGGGGCGTTGTCCCCGATCTTTATATGACCCGTTCTTCACATGGAGGAACCCGTGGCCACCACCCGCATCGCGACCACCGCCTGGGAAGGCGAACTGCTCAAGGGCAGGGGCGTCGTCAGCTTCGAGTCGTCCGGCATCGGCGAGTACCCCGTCTCCTGGCCCTCCCGCGCCGAGCAGGCCAACGGCAAGACCAGCCCCGAGGAGCTGATCGCGGCCGCGCACTCCAGCTGCTTCTCCATGGCCCTCTCGCACGGTCTGACCGGCGCCGGTACGCCGCCCACCCGCCTGGAGACCAAGGCCGAGGTGACCTTCCAGCCCGGCGAGGGCATCACCGGCATCCACCTGAGCGTCCGGGGCGAGGTGCCCGGCCTGGACGAGGAGGGCTTCGCCGCCGCGGCCGAGGACGCCAAGAAGAACTGCCCGGTCAGCCAGGCGCTCACCGGGACGACGATCACCCTGGCCGCCGAGCTCGCCTGAGCCCGGCCGGCCCCGTCGGACGACGGATCGCCCGCGCGGCGGCGGCCCCTCCCCTCCCGGGGCCGCCGCCGCGCGGGCGTTCCTACGCCACCAGCTCCGCGTACACGATGAGGTTCTCCACCGGACGGCCCTGCGGGGCCGCCTCATCCGCGCACGTGACGAGCCGCAGCGTCTTCTCCTCGGTGTGCCCGTAGACCTTCCGGGTGGGGAAGGCGCTCCGGTCGACCGTCTCCGTGTCCGTCACCGAGAAGCGCAGCACCTTGCCGTCGCCCCGCTCCACGTTGATCACCGTGCCCTTGCCGACCTTGTGCAGGTCGCGGAAGACGGCCTTGCCGTCACGGGGCCCGTCGTGGCCGATGATCACGGCGGCGCCCGGGGTGCCCGGCTTGGCGCTGCCCGTGTACCAGCCGGCGGTCATGCCCTTCTCGGGCGGCGGGACCTGCACGGTGTCGTCCCCGTTGCGGCCCAGCCGGATCAGCGGGCTGGTGACGCCGATGGAGGGGATGGAGACCCGGGACGGCTCCTCGGCCCGGGCCGGGCCGCCGATGACCTTGCCGGTGCCGCCGCCCGGCGCACAGGCGGCCAGCAGGAACACCGGCAGGGCCAGCAGCAGGGCGGTCAGCGGGAGGAGTGCGCGACGGGACATGCGGACCAACCTAGGAACCGGAACGTTTCCTCCGCTTCGGCCGATCGGCCAGTTCCGTCTCCCCCTGGAGACCGACGCACCAGGCCCCGGCGCCCGTCGTGCCCCTCAGGGCACCAGTCGCTGGAAGAGTCCCCAGGTGAATTCCGCCATGTACGGTCCGCGCTGCCCGGACGCGTCCGGGGCCGTGAAGGCCGGCCGCCAGCGGGTGGGCGCCGTACCCTCCATCGGGCGGGCGGGGGCGAAGGCCCGGGCCACCTCGTCCACCGTGCACGACCAGGGCAGCAGGTCCTCGACCGTACGCGGCGACGGGCCGCGGGCGCCGGGGGCGCGGATCAGCCACTCGTTCCACACCGCCCCGCCGGGCGCGCTCAGCACCTCGAAGCGCAGATCGGGCCAGAGCGGCACCGGCCATGTCGTCGCCTCGAAGACCAGGTCCCCGACGCGACGCTCGCTGATGCTCTCGGGCGGGCCGAGCACGGAGCGGTAGCGGGGGCCGGCGCCGCCGCGGCGGGGGGAGCGCAGCATGGCCTGCCAGCGGCGGTTCGCCTCGCGCATCTCGGCGCGGCCCACGCCCAGTTCGCGCAGCGCGTCCTCGACCAGGCCGGGCTGGTGGTCGGCCATCCGGCGCAGCAGGACGAGCTGGAAGTCCATGGGCCCGAAGGTGTGGGAGGCTCCGGGGCCGGGGTCTGGGGCCGGTTTCATGGGGGTCATCGTCGCGCACCCGGGGTACGTTCGGGCAACCGATGGCCAAACCCCGGCGAGTTGGCGCGCCCGTCGCTCCGGTCCCGGCCGTAGCCGCCCTTTCGCGCAAGCTTTACCTCCCGTCAGCCGTGAGCTGGTCCGGAGGCCGCCCATGCCGTGGTCGTGGCCGGTACGGTCTGGCCATGACGGAAATCGACCCCCAGCGCACCGCACTCGTCCTCGTCGATCTCATGGAACGCGTCGTGGCGTTGCCCCTCGCGCCGCGTCCGGGTGACGAAGTGGCCGGTACGGCGGCGGAGTTGGCCGGCGCCTTCCGCAAGGCGGGGGCGCCGGTGGTGGTCGTGCGGGTGGAGCGGGAGGGCGTCGCGGAGCAGCCGCCCGGCAGCGGGCTGCTCGCCGGGATCGCCGAGCCGGGGGACATCGAGATCGTCAAGCGGACCGTGGGGGCGTTCCACGGCACGGAGCTCGACGCCAGGCTGCGCGAGCGGGGCGTGCGCACGCTCGTCCTGGCCGGCATCGCCACCAACCTCGGAGTGGAGTCGACCGCCCGCGCGGCCGCGGACCACGGCTACGACCTGGTCTTCGTCGAGGACGCGATGAGCGCCCTGACCGCCGAGGAGCACCGGGCGTCGGTGACGCTCGACATGCCGCGCCTGGGCACGGTCACCGCCGCCGCCGCGCTGACGCTCGTCGGCTAGGCGGACGGCGGGGGCTCCTCGCCCAGCATCCGCCGCAGCAGGTCGCGCAGGGCCGTGCGCTCCCGTGCCGACAGCCCGGCCAGCGGCTCGCGCGCGAAGTGCAGCGACTCCCGCAGCCGGGCGGAGGTGGCCAGACCCTCGGCGGTCGGGGCGGCGAGCTTGACGCGGCGGTCGTCCGGGTCCGGACGACGCTCGACCAGGCCCCGGGCCTCGAGGCGGTCGACGATGCCGGTGACGTTGGACGGCTCGCACTTCAGCTTCTGGGCGATCTTGCGCATGGGCATCGGCTCATGCGCAAGTAGCGCCAGCACGCGCGCCTGGGCGCCGGTGAGGGAGTGCTTGCCGGCCGCCTCCTCGTACTCCTCGTGGTAGCGCGCCACGACGGTTCCGATGAGCTCGACGACCTCCACGGTGACGGCGTCGGGCCGGGGCGCGGCGGAGGGCGCGGGAGGGTTCGCCGGGGGAGTCGGTGCCGGAGTCGGGGTCATGGGACACAGTCTACCGGGTTACTTGACAACATGAAATATCGAGGCACATGATTGTTTCAGCTCCTGAAGCATTAGAGAAGGTTGGTTCCCATGTCCGCCATGCCCGCCACCAGCCGTGAATGGCACCTGGTCGCCCGCCCGCAGGGCTGGCCCCGGCCCGAGGACTTCGCCCTGCGCGAGGCCGCGGTCCCCGAGCCCGCGGAGGGCCAGATCCTGGTCCGCAACATCCACCTCTCGGTGGACCCGTACATGCGCGGCCGGATGAACGACGTGAAGTCCTACATCCCGCCGTTCCAGCTCGACCAGCCCATGGACGGCGGCGCGGTCGGCGAGGTCATCGCCTCCCGGGCCGAGGGCTTCGCCCCCGGCGACCACGTCCTGCACGGCCTCGGCTGGCGCGAGTACGCCGTCGTGGACGCCCGGCGCGCCGCCAAGGTCGACCCCGGCGTCGCCCCGCTCTCCGCCTACCTCGGCGTCCTGGGCATGCCGGGCATGACCGCCTACGCGGGCCTGCTGGAGGTCGCCTCCTTCCAGGAGGGCGACACCGTCTTCGTCTCCGGCGCCGCCGGCGCGGTCGGCAGCCTGGTCGGCCAGATCGCCAAGCTCAAGGGCGCGGCACGCGTCATCGGCAGCGCGGGCTCGGACGAGAAGGTCCAGGTCCTGCTCGACGAGCACGGCTTCGACGCCGCCTTCAACTACAAGAAGGGCCCCGTCGCCGAGCAGCTGAAGGAGGCGGCTCCCGACGGCATCGACGTCTACTTCGACAACGTCGGCGGCGAGCACCTCGAAGCCGCGCTCGGCGCCCTGAACCTCAAGGGCCGCGTCACCATCTGCGGCATGATCGCCCAGTACAACGCCACCGAGCCGGTCCCCGGCCCGCGCAACATGGTCAACATCCTGGCCAAGCGGCTCCGCGTCCAGGGCATGATCGTCTCCGACCACGAGGCGCTGCGCCCGCAGTTCATCCAGGAGGTCGGCGGCTGGATCCGCTCCGGCGAGCTCACGTACCGCGAGACCGTCGTGCAGGGCATCGAGAACGCGGCCGAGGCGTTCCTGGGCCTGCTGCGCGGCGAGAACACCGGAAAGATGATCGTCAGCCTCGACGCCTGACCTTCCTTCCCGCCCCCCGAGTCAATCCCCCCTCCTAGGAGAAACGTTATGCCGATCCAGCCCGTCGAGGTCGTCTACACCGCCGTCGCCACCGCGGAGAACGGCCGTGACGGCCGCGTCGCCAGCGACGACGGCCAGCTCGACGTCATCGTCAACCCCCCGAAGCAGCTGGGCGGCAGCGGCGCCGGCACCAACCCCGAGCAGCTCTTCGCCGCCGGCTACAGCGCCTGCTTCCAGGGCGCCCTCGGCGTCGTCGCCCGCCAGGCGAAGGCCGACATCTCCGGCTCGACCGTCACCGCCGAGGTCGGCATAGGCAAGACCCCCGACGGCGGCTTCGGCATCAAGGTCGCGCTCTCGGCCCGCATCCCGAACGTCGACGAGGCCACCGCCCGTGCGCTCGTGGAGCAGGCGCACCAGGTGTGCCCGTACTCCAACGCCACGCGCGGCAACATCGAGGTCACCCTCGACGTCGTCTGACCGGGACGAACCCGGAACACGAGCGCGACGATCGCCTTTCCACCGAGCGGCTACGCTTCCCGCCATGCGAGATCTTGTAGCGGGCATGACGTACCTGGCCAAGGGTCAGCGCTGGGTGGGCCGCAACCGCCGGCAGTGGGGGTTCGGGCTGCTGCCCGGGCTCATCACCCTGGTCGGGTACGCGGCGGCGATCGTCGCGCTCGTCATATGGGCGGACGACTTCGTCGGCTGGGCCACGCCCTTCGCCGACGGCTGGGGCTCGCCCTGGCTCGGTCTCTTCCGCGGTGCCCTGACGACGGTGTTCTTCGGCGGCTGCCTGCTGCTGTCGGTGATCTCCTTCACGGCGGTGACGCTGCTGGTCGGGCAGCCCTTCTACGAGTCCCTCTCCGAGCGGGTCGACCTGGCCGAGGGCGGCAGCGCCCCCGAGTCGGGGCTGCCGCTGTGGCGGGAGCTGTGGATCTCGGCCCGCGAGAGCCTCGCGGTGCTCGTGCGGGTGGCCCTGTGGGGCGTCCTGTTCTTCGCGCTGGGCTTCGTGCCCGTCATCGGACAGACCGTCATTCCCGTGATCGGCTTCTGCGTCTCCGGCTTCTTCCTCGCCGAGGAGCTCACCGCCGTCGCTCTGCAGCGGCGGGGGGTGCCGCTCAAGGAGCGGCTGGCGATGCTGCGCTCGCGCAAGCTGCTGACGCTGGGGTTCGGGGTGCCGGTCGCTCTGCTGTTCCTGGTGCCGTTCGTGGCCGTCTTCGTGATGCCGGGGGCTGTCGCCGGGGCGACGCTGTTGGTGCGGGACCTTATGGGGGAGACGGTTGAGGGTGATGGTGAGGGCGAGGGCTTGGAATCTCCCCAGCCCCGCCCCTTCCCGTAACCGGGGGCTCCGCCCCCGGACCCCCGGTCCTCAATCGCCGGACGGGCTCAAATTGAGCTGAATGTCAGCCCTGCGCCCTCCTGAGTTCCCTCCGCCAGTACGCTGCCGTCCGGGCCCCACACCGCGCTCAGCCCGCACGCGTCGTACGGGCCCGACGGGCCCACGTGGTTGGCCAGCAGGACGTGCAGGGCGTGGTCCTTCGCCAGGGACGGGAAGATCTCCCCTCGCTCGGCCTCGCCCGTGGGGCGGCCGTACAGCGAGCTCGCCAGCAGGGCGCGGCAGCCGTCGGCCGCCGCGCGGGCCGCGACGTCGGGGAAGTGGGCGTCGAAGCAGATGGCGAGGCCGAAGCCGACGCCGCCCAGGGTGAAGCGGCCGTCTTCCGTGCCCGTCGTGAAGCCCGCCGCGGCCTCCGTCTCCGTCACGTGCACCTTGTCGTAGCGTGTGAGCAGGGCGCCGTCCGGCCCGTACACGAACGAGCTGATGGTCGGCCCGGCCGGGGCCGTGCCCGCGCAGTTGACCACGGCCGCGACGCCCGCCGTCCGGCAGGCGTCGCGGACCGGGGCCAGCCGGGCGTCGTCCGGGGCCATGGTCAGCCGGCCGGGATCGGCGACGATCGCGTCGAGCTCGTAGCCCGTGACGGCGAGTTCGGCGAAGACGACGAGCGAGGCACCCCGCTCGCCGGCTTCGGCCACGAAGCCGGCCATGCGGGCGACGTTGGCGTCGATGTCGCAGGGCCGGGCCGTGAACTGTGCGGCAGAAATGATCATGCGGTCATCATGACCGGCCCGTAGCCCCCACGGCCACCGAGATCACCGACCGGATCTGTGCGGTGATCGCCAGCCGGTTCCGTACGAAGTCGGGGTCGGTGATCCGCCCCGTCGCGGGGTCGGTGTTGCCCTCGCCGAACCGCAGCACCGGCGTGTGCAGATGCCCGCCCGGTACGCGCAGGCCCACGGCGTCGCGCAGCAGGGTGGCCCGGTAGGCGATCTCGTTGGAGAGGTAGTCGCCCCCGCCGCCCGCGCGGGCGGTCGAGCCCGGGGTGGGCCCGTCCGGCCGGTTCACCTCCTCGCCGCCGCCCGCCGGGATCTCGGTGACGGCGGTGTTGTCGTACACCCGGAACGGCCCGGTGGCCGCCGCCGTGATCGCGGCGTACGGCAGGCTGGTCGTCGTCCACTGCGGCTGCGGGACGACCGTCGGTACACCGGGCGGCACGGGCACGGTCTGCGTGCGCGAGACGTTCACGTTGTCCTCATAGCCGCCGCGCCACGCCCCGTTGGTGCGCTCGACGTCGAAACGGTCGGGCCGGCCCTGGCTGATGGTGGTGAACAGGTCCACCCTGCCGGGCCCGGGCCGGAAGTGCGGCAGCAGGGTCCGCTCGACCGTGCCGTCGGCGAAGTCGTCCCAGCGCACCGGGAAGAGGGCCGCCTCGATGCGCGCCGGGCCCGCCGGAGTGTCGACGGTGGTGCCGTCGAGGGCGAGGGCCGCCGCCCCCGAGGGGTTGGAGCGGCGGACGTCGGAGTCGAGCTGGAACGGGTCGAAGCCGGTGATCAGGACGCGCTTGACCCCGGAGCCGGACGGCAGGGCGATCGAGTCCTGGCCGCGCGAGCCCCGCTCCACCGCGGCCACCAGCTCCGCGCGCCGCCGCTCGTCCAGCTCGAAGGCCGGCCGCCACTCGCGCAGCGCCCGCGTCATGCCCAGCCGCGCCCAGTACAGCGGCCGGTCGTCGTCCCGGCTCAGGTCGCCGCCGGCGGGGCCGCGGCCCTGGACCCGGTCCACGGCCCGTCGCCACAGCTGCCGCCCATGGACCGAGGCCAGCGTCTCGGCCTGCCCGACGGTACGGGTGCGGGCCAGGGCGAGGGCGAAGCCGGGCGCCACGCTGTCGAAGCCGCTGCGGCGCAGGATCTCCTGCGGTACGGGGCCGTTCAGCCGCTGTTCCTCGACGGTGAGCGGTGCGGTGCGCGTCGCCGCCGTGGCGGGGGCGGGGAGGGCGAGGGGGGTGCAGGCGAGCAGGACGGCGCCGAGGGTGCCGAGGGTGCTCCTGCGGGATATCCGGGCGGAATCAACGGGTCTCATGAGCCGGAAGGTAACCACTGCGGCGGCATTGGCGGTAGGGGGAGGCCAACTCCCCTCGCGGACAGTCACCTTCAGGCCACAATGGCGGAATGGCAATCTCGCAGCTTCTCGCCGACCCGCTCATATCCGCCGGACGACATTTCGCTGCCCCGCTGTTCGACCCCAGAGCCGGGCAAGGCGCCCGGGAATTCGCCGAGATGGCCCTCGCGCTCCTGCTGTCCTCGCTCATCGGCCTCGAGCGCGAGCTGCAGCAGAAGAGCGCCGGTCTGCGCACGCACACCCTCGTCGGGGTGGGCAGTGCGCTGTTCATGGAGATCTCGATCCACGGCTTCGGCGCGCTGGCCGACCTCGACGGCGACGCCCGCCTGGACGGGTCCCGGGTGGCGGCGCAGATCGTCTCCGGCATCGGCTTCATCGGCGGCGGCCTCATCTTCGTCCGCCGGGACGCGGTGCGCGGCCTGACAACGGCCGCCACGATCTGGCTGACCTGCGCCGTCGGCATGGCGTGCGGCGGCGGGCTGCCGCTGCTCGCGGCCGCCGCGACCGCGGTGCACTTCCTGGTGGTGCGCGGCTTCGTGCTGCTGACCCGGCGGCTGGGAAGCGTCGAGCGGGTCGAGCTGAGCCTGTCCTACCGCACGCGCCGGGGGCTGCTCGGCCGGGTGCTGGAGCTGTGCACGAAGAACGGCTTCCGGGTGATGGACGTCCACGTCGACGCGGAGGCCGGCGCCGGGGAGGGCCCCAAGAGCAAGGGCAAGGAGGCCGGGGTCGTGCTGAGCCTGGAGGGCAAGAGGTCGGCCCATCCGCTGGTGGAGGAGCTGACGGACTGGGACGGCATCACCGGCGTCGGGCTGCGCGCGCACGCCGACAGCGCGGAGTGAGCGGACGGACCGCCGTCGTCCCCGGCGCGGGTGAACTCGCTTATGAGCCAGGGGGCTTCATCGGATAGCGTGCGGTCGGAGGGTGGTCGCGGTCTTCGCGCGATCCCTCTGCCTCGGCCTGGTCCCCACCGGGCGGGTTCGCGAGGCACCGGTTTCCCGGGGCGAGGGTACGGGCGCCGGTGCCACCGGCGGGGTACCGGGCCGTGAGACGGTCCGGCTCTCCGGCCGTTGCGGGGGCGGAGCCACCTGACGGGCTCCGCCCCTTCCCCGTTTCTTGTCCTCAATCGCCGGACGGGCTGAATTTCAGCCCGTCCGGCGCTTGAGGACCGGGGTCCGGGGCGGAGCCCCGGTTCGGGAAGGTGGCGCTTACGGCAGCGGCTTCGTCGCCGTGATCGTGCGGTAGGCCATGCCGGCCAGTTCGACCTGGCCCTTCTTGCTGGGGTGGAACCAGTCCCACTTGCTCAGCTCCTGGCCGGTGAAGGTGTAGCCGTTCACCGCGCCGTCGTAGCGGCACAGCGTGTCCCGGCCGCAGATGTCCTTCAGGACGGCGTTGTACTCGCCGACCCTCTTGTCGACCTGGGCCCGCCGCTCCTCGGCCGCCTCGTCCGCCGCGTCGGCGTCGCGCAGCATCGACGGGCAGATCGACGCCATCTTCCAGATCTGCTTGCCGAGCATGCTCTTGCGCCCCTCCGACCACAGCCGCTTCAGGTCGGGGATGCCGGCGACGTAGACCTGGGACTTCGGCAGGGTGGAGCGCAGGGTGCCCAGCGACGCCTCGAAGTCGGTGCGGAAGCGGTCCACGGGCGTCATCTGGGCCACGTCCGCGCGGCAGGCGTCGTTGGCGCCGAGCAGGACGGTCACCAGCTGCGGCTTGTGGGCCACGGCCGAGCGCATCTGCCCCGGCAGGTCGGCCATCCGCGCGCCGGTCTTCGCGTAGTTCCAGCTGCTGGTCTGCGGGGACAGCAGCAGCCGCCGGGCGAGGCTGTCGACCTCGGTGCCGGTGGCCCACGAGACCTCGGGGCAGTCCTCGAGCACCGAGCAGGCGTCGAAGCCGCGGGTGATGGAGTCGCCGAGGGAGGCCATCGAGGCCGGGCGGGGGTTCCAGGCGGGACGGGTGGGGCTCGGCTCGGCCGCCTTGGTCCCGGTAGCGCCGTCATCGCACCCGGTCGCCAGCAGTACGGCGCCGAGCACCGCGGCCGCGGTCCGTATGCCCGCAGGCCGCCTTCGCCTCCTGGTCGTCGCCATCTCGTTCCCCCTCCGGCCGGGTGATATCTGTCCGGGACCGACGGTACGTCACCCCACAGGGGCTTCCGCACGGTAGCTTTTCCCCGGTGATCAACTTGTTCCGGGATCTTTGCAAACGCGGCGCGACGAAATCACAACACGTCACTTCCTGTCCATTTTCAGGAGAATTGCTCCCGATGGTGTTTACTGTTGGTAACCTCGCG
This sequence comes from Streptomyces sp. NPDC021096, assembly GCF_040641275.1. Lineage (NCBI taxonomy): Bacteria > Bacillati > Actinomycetota > Actinomycetes > Kitasatosporales > Streptomycetaceae > Streptomyces > Streptomyces sp. NPDC021096. The sequence goes on from NZ_JBFADG010000022.1 coordinate 90,674, forward strand.
AGCTGGTGCGGGAGTGGTCATGGGGGCGGACTGCCCACCGCTGCCCCGGGCGGGACCGTCACGGGTGCGAGGCCGCTGGGGAAGGCGAACCTCGAACCGCACTGGAGGTCCCGGTGACGACACGTGGAGTTCTGTACGTGCACTCCGCGCCGCGCGCGCTGTGCCCGCACGTCGAATGGGCCGTGGCGGGCGTTCTCGGCGTACGGGTCACCCTCGACTGGATCCGCCAGCCCGCGGCGCCCGGCACCTGGCGCTCCGAGTTCTCCTGGCAGGGCCAGGCCGGCACCGCCTCCAAGCTCGCCTCCGCGCTGCGCGGCTGGCACCTGCTGCGCTTCGAGGTGACCGCCGACCCCTGCGCCACCGTCGAGGGCGAGCGCTACAGCTCCACCCCCGACCTGGGCATCTTCCACGCCGTCACCGGCATCCACGGCGACATCCTCATCCCCGAGGACCGGCTGCGCGCCGCGATGTCCCGCGCGGACCGCGGTGAGAGCGACCTGCAGGCCGAGGTCGCCAAGCTGCTGGGCAAGCCCTGGGACGACGAGTTGGAACCGTTCCGTTACGCGGGCGAGGGCGCACCGGTGCGCTGGCTGCACCAGGTGGTGTGAACCGCGCCCGGACGGGCGCTCCGGCGGCGCGCTCTTGCCTTCGAGCGCACTCCAGCGCCTAGCGTCCGGGTCATGCCCGACACACCTGCCCCCGCCCCCGTGCACGTCGCCGTCCTCGGCACCGGCACCATGGGCGCCCCCATGGCCCGCAACCTCGCCCGCGCCGGGCTGTCCGTACGCGCCTGGAACCGCAGCCGCGCCAAGGCCGAGCCCCTCGCCGCCGACGGCGTCACCGTCGCGGACACGCCGCAGGAGGCGGTACGCGGTGCCGACGTCGTCCTGACCATGCTCCACGACGGCCCCGCCGCCCTCGACGTGATGCGCGCGGCGGCGCCCGCGCTGCGCCCCGGCACGGTGTGGGTCCAGTCGACCACCGCCGGGCTCGAGGGCCTGGCGGACCTCGCCGCCTTCGCCCGCGAGCACGACCTGGTCATCGTCGACGCCCCGGTCGTGGGCACCCGGCGGCCCGCCGAGGAGGGCACGCTCACGGTGCTGGCCGCGGGGCCGGAGTCCGTACGGCAGGTCCTCGCCCCCGTCTTCGACGCCGTGGGCGCCCGTACCGTCTGGGTGGGCGACGACAGCGCGCGGGGCGCGGCCACGCGGCTCAAGCTCGTCGTCAACAGCTGGATCCTCGCCGTCACCCACGGCGCGGCCGAGGCGCTGGCCCTGGCCGAGGGGCTGGGAGTGGAGGCGGAGGGGTTCCTGGACGCGGTGGCGGGCGGCCCGCTCGACATGGGCTATCTGCGCGCCAAGGCCGCTCTCCTGCGCAGCGGCGCTCTCACCCCGCCGAGCTTCGCCACCACGACGGCGGAGAAGGACGCCCGCCTGATCGTCGCGGCGGGGGAGTCGGCCGGGGTGCGCCTCGACGTCGCGGCGGCGGGCGCGGAGCGCTTCCGGCGGGCCGTCGAGCAGGGGCACGGCGACGAGGACATGGCCGCCTCCTACTTCGCCAGCTTCGACGCGTAAGGCGGCGCACGGTACGCCGAAGGGCCCGCCCCGGCCGGGGCGGGCCCTTCGCCCGTAAGAGTGATGCGCCGGGCGCGATCAGACCGTTCGCAGGGCGAGCACCACGTTGTGGCCGCCGAAGCCGAACGAGTTGTTGATCGCCGCGATGGAGCCCTCCGGGAGCTTGCGGGGCTCGTCGCGCACGATGTCCGCGTCGATGTCCTCGTCGAGCTCTTCGATGTTGATCGTGGGGGGCGCGGTGCGGTGGTACAGCGCGAGCACGGTCATGACCGTCTCGATGCCGCCGGCACCGCCGAGCAGGTGGCCGGTCATCGACTTGGTCGCGGAGACCGCGACGTGGTCGAGGTCGTCGCCGAGGACCTTGCGCAGCGCCTTGAGCTCCGCGGAGTCGCCCTGCGGCGTGGAGGTGGCGTGCGCGTTGAGGTGCACGACCTCCGACGGCTTGAGGTCGGTGCTGTCGAGCAGGTTCTGCAGCGCGGCGGCGATGCCGCGGCCGCTCGGCTCGGGCTGGGCGATGTGGTGGCTGTCCGCGGACAGGCCCTGGCCCAGCACCTCGCAGTAGACGCGCGCGCCGCGGCGGGCGGCGTGCTCGGCCGACTCCAGGACGACGACGCCGGCGCCCTCGCCGAGGACGAAGCCGTCGCGCTTCTTGTCGTACGGGCGCGAGGCCGTGGTGGGCTCGTCGTTGTTCTTGGACATCGCCATCATGTTGGCGAAGGCCGCGATGGGCAGCGGGTGGATGGCCGCCTCGGTGCCGCCCGCGACGACCACGTCGGCGCGGCCGGTGCGGATCATCTCGACGGCGTAGCCGATGGCCTCGGCGCCGGAGGCGCAGGCGCTGACCGGGGTGTGGACGCCCGCCTGGGCGTTCACCTCGAGGCCGACGTTGGCGGAGGGGCCGTTGGGCATCAGCATCGGCACGGTGTGCGGGGAGACGCGGCGGACGCCCTTCTCCTTGAGCACGTCGTACTGGTCGAGCAGGGTGGTCACGCCGCCGATGCCGGAGGCGATGACCGTGCCGAGGCGCTCGGGGACGATCGAGGCGTCCTCGCCGGCCTTGGCGGTGAAGCCCGCGTCGGCCCATGCCTCGCGCGCGGCGATCAGCGCGAACTGCGCCGACCGGTCCAGCTTGCGGGCGAGCGGCCGGGGCAGCACGTCCTCGGGGTCCACGGCCGCGACGGCGGCGATACGGACCGGCAGCTCGGCGAACCGCTCACCCTCCAGGGCGCGGGCGCCGGAACGCCCGGCGAGCAGCCCTTCCCAGGTCGATGCGCTGTCGCCACCCAGCGGTGTGGTTGCGCCGATACCGGTGACGACCACGGTGCGATTGGTCGGATTCACAGGAATTCTGTCTCCACGTGTAGAGGTGCTGGAACCGCCACCGCTGGGGTGGCGACGAACGCTTGATCAGTCCTGGTGCTTCAGGATGTACTCGGCAGCGTCACCGACGGTCTTCAGACCCTTGACGTCCTCGTCGGGGATCTTCACGTCGAAGCGCTCCTCGGCGGCCACGACGACCTCGACCATGGACAGCGAGTCGACGTCCAGGTCGTCGGTGAAGGACTTGTCCAGCTTGACGTCCTCGACCGGGATACCGGCGATCTCGTTGACGATGTCGGCGAGGCCCTTGAGGATCTCTTCCTGGGTGGCGGCCATGTCGGCGCTCCTTCTATCGATAGTGCGGTGGAACTGCGGTAAGGGAACTGCTGGTGCGGTGACCTTCCGGTGACCGGCCGGTGGTGCCGGTCTCCGTGGATCTCGCCTAGGGGAGGGTAACGACCGTGGCGGCGTACACGAGACCCGCCCCGAAGCCGATGAGGAGCGCGGTGTCGCCGCTCTTCGCCGCTCCGGTGGCCAGGAGGCGCTCCATGGCCAGCGGAATGGAGGCCGCGGAGGTGTTGCCGGTGGTCTCCACGTCACGGGCGACCGTGACGCTCTCCGGCAGCTTGAGGGTCTTGACCATCGAGTCGATGATCCGCATGTTCGCCTGGTGCGGGATGAAGACGTCCAGGTCCTCGGGGCTCACCCCGGCCTCGTCCAGCGCCTGCTGGGCGATCTTCGCCATTTCGAAGACGGCCCAGCGGAAGACCGCCTGACCCTCCTGGGTGATCGCGGGGAAGCGGACGTCCGTCTCCTCGCGGTAGACGTCCCACGCGACGGTCTGCTTGATGGTCTCGGCCTTGTCGCCCTCCGAGCCCCACACCGTGGGGCCCATCGCCGGCTCCTGCGAGGGGCCGATGACCACGGCGCCCGCGCCGTCGCCGAACAGGAAGGCCGTGGCGCGGTCCTCCAGGTCGGTCAGGTCGGAGAGCCGCTCGACGCCGATGACCAGGACGTACTCCGCCGAGCCCTCGGTCACCATGCCCTTGGCGATGGCCAGGCCGTAGCCGAAGCCCGCGCAGCCGGCGGAGATGTCGAAGGCGGCCGGCTTGCCCGCGCCGACCTTGTGGGCGATCTCGGTCGCGATGGCCGGGGTCTGCTTGAAGTGCGACACCGTCGAGACGAGGACGGCGCCGATCTGCTCGGGGGTGATGCCCGCGTCGGCGATGGCCTTGCCCGCCGCCTCCAGGGACATCGCGGCCACGGTCTCCTCCGGGCCGGCCCAGTGCCGGGTGGCGATGCCCGAACGGGAGCGGATCCACTCGTCGGAGGAGTCGATGTGCTTGAGGATCTCCTCGTTCGGCACCACACGGGTGGGGCGGTAGCCGCCCACGCCCATGATGCGTGCGTACGGGGCGCCCTTGCCGGGCTTGATCTTCGAGGTCATGCTCTCGGACTCCTTATTCGGCCGGGCCGGCGGCGTCGGCTGCGTGCTCGGCGATCAGCGCGCGGGCGGCCTCGAGGTCGTCCGGGGTCTTGAGCGCGAGGGTCTTGACGCCGGGCAGGGCGCGCTTGGCCAGGCCCACGAGGGTCCCGCCGGGGGCCACCTCGATCAGTGCGGTGACGCCCAGCTCCTTGAAGGTCTCCATGCACAGGTCCCAGCGGACCGGGTTGGCCACCTGGCCCACCAGGCGCTGCACGACGTCCTGGCCGCCGGCGACGACCCGGCCGTCCTTGTTGGAGACATAACGCGTATGGGGGTCGCGGACTTCCAGCTCTCCCACCGCGGCCTCCAGGGCCGCCACGGCCGGGGCCATGTGGTGGGTGTGGAAGGCGCCCGCCACCTTCAGGGCGATGACCTTGCGGGTGCCCTCGGGCTTGTCCTCGGCCAGCGCCGCCAGCTGCTCGGCGGTGCCGGCGGCCACGATCTGGCCGGCGCCGTTGACGTTCGCCGGGGTCAGGCCGAGCTTCTCCAGATGGGGCAGGACGTTCTCGGGGTCGCCGCCGAGGAGCGCGGACATGCCGGTCTCGGTGACGGCCGCGGCCTCGGCCATGGCCAGGCCGCGCTTGCGCACGAGCTCCATGGCGGACCGCTCGGACAGCACACCGGTCAGCGCGGCGGCGGCGAGCTCGCCCACGCTGTGGCCGGCGGTGGCGCCGACGAGGCGCGCGAAGTCCTCCTGCGTGGCGAAGAGCTGCCCCGCCGAGATCAGCGCGGACGCCACGAGCAGCGGCTGGGCCACCGCGGTGTCGCGGATCTCATCGGCGTCGGCGTTCGTGCCGTAGTGGACGAGGTCCAGGTCGATGGCTGCCGACCACTCGGCCAGACGGCCGGAGACACCGGGGAGGTCGAGCCAGGGGGTCAGGAATCCGGGCGTCTGAGCGCCTTGGCCGGGAGCGACGAGTACGAGCACCCTCACACTCTCTCTCGTGGACGGCATCGGTCACCCGTGAGGACAGGGACCAAGAACCGTCAGGGGAATTGTGGACGTTCGACAAAAGCCTAAGGGCGTTACTCCGCGTCGGCCAGGCGCCCGAGGATCAGTGCGATCCGCAGTGTGAAGGCCGAGCGGACATCGGAGGGTGACCAGCCGGTGACGTCCGTCACACGTCGGAGGCGGTATCGCACGGTGTTGGGGTGGACGAACAACATCCTGGCCGCCCCCTCCAGGCTGCTGGCCTGTTCCAGGTAGACGCTCAGCGTCTCCAGCAGCGCCGAGCCCGCCTCCTCCAGCGGTCTGTAGATCTCCTCCACCAGCTGTTCCCGTGCGGCCGCGTCACCCGCCATCGCCCGTTCGGGCAGCAGGTCGTCGGCCAGTACGGGACGGGGGGCATCCGGCCAGGCCGCGCAGGCCTTGAGGCCCGCCCCCGCGGCCTGCGCGGAGCGGTTCGCCGCCAGCAGATCGCCCACCACGGGCCCGGCCACCACCGGGCCGGCCGCGAACGGGCCGATCAGCGCCTTCGCCGCCTGCAGGGGGTCGTCCGAGCCGCCCGCGATCACCACCAGCCGGTCGCCCAGCACCCCCGTCAGGACCTGCAGCTTGGCGTGCCGGGCGGCCCGGCGGATCGCCTCCACCGTCAGCTCGCTGTCCCCGTTGGGAGCCGTGCCCAGCACCACGGCGACATGCGCCGGCGAGTTCCAGCCCAGCGCCGCCGCCCGCGACAGCGCGCCCTCGTCCGCCTCCCCCGAGAGCACCGCGTTGACCACCAGCGACTCCAGCCGGGCGTCCCACGCGCCGCGCGCCTCGGCGGCCTGGGCGTAGACCTGCGCCGTGGCGAAGGCGATCTCCCGTGCGTACACCAGCAGGGCCTCGCGCAGCGAGTTCTCGTCGCCCGGCGCGGCCACCTCGTCGATGGCCGACTCCATGACCTCGATGGTCGTCCGCACCATCTCCACGGTCTGGCGCAGTGTGATCGCCCGCGTCAGCTCCCGGGGAGCCGTGCCGAAGACGTCCGTGCTGATGGCCTGAGGGGTCTCCGGATGCCGGAACCACTCGGTGAAGGCCGCGATGCCGGCCTGGGCCACCAGGCCGATCCAGGACCGGTTCTCCGGGGGCATCGCCCGGTACCACGGCAGCTGGGCGTCCATCCGGGCGATGGCCGCGGCGGCCAGCGTTCCGGAGGACTTCTCCAGGTTGCGCAGGGTGGCGCTGTGGGGATGCGGGGTGTTAGCGGCTGGTTCAGGCACGGGGACAAGCCTGCCTTATTCGGGTGCGCCTCGGGGCCGCCGGGCCCCTGTGGAGCCCTTCACGGGGCTACGGTGGCCCGATGACGCACGTGCAACGGGCCGCCGAACGCTTCCGCGGCGGCGATGCGGAGGCCGGGATCGAGACCTGGCACGCCTTCTCCTTCTCCGGCTTCTACGACCCCGACAACGTGCGGTTCGGCCCGCTCGCGGCCTGCAACGAGGAGCGGCTGGCGGGCGGCGCGGGCTTCGCCGAGCACCCGCACCGGGACGTTGAGATCGTCACCTGGGTGGTGGAGGGCGAACTCACACACGAGGACTCCACCGGTCACGTCGTCACCGTCCGCCCCGGCGACGTCCAGCGCCTGAGCGCGGGCTCCGGCGTCCGCCACGTCGAGCGCAACGCGGGGGCGGATCCGCTGCGGTTCGTCCAGATGTGGCTCACCCCGTCCGAATTCGGCGGTGAGCCCCACTACGAGGTGGTGCGGGGCATTGCCGACGGCACGCCCTACGCGCTGTCGCGGGCGGAGGCGGTGCTGCACGTGCGGCGGCTGCGGAGTGCTGAGCGCACGGCGTTGCCGGATGCGCCGTGGTTGTACGTGCATGTGGTGCGGGGTGCTGTGCGGGTGGGGGGCGAGGTGCTGGGGGAGGGTGACGCGGCGCGGCTGCTCGACGCCGTCGGGGTGGAGGCGGAGGCCGTCGGCTCCGGCGCCGAGTTCCTGGCGTGGGAGATGCACGCGGAGCCCCACTTCGGCTGAGGCCAGGCACGGTGCGGGCCGGTGGGCCGGTTTGTGCCCACCCTCCCCCAGCTACCGCTGGGAGGTGCCCCCAGCCCTGCGGAACGACTGCCCACAAACCGGCGGCGCCCGGAATCAGGCCAGCTCGGCCAGTACGGCGTCCGTCAGCAGGGGCCACGCCTCCACGGCCCACGGGCCGAACGCGCGGTCGGCCAGCGCCACGCACGCCGCGCCCGCCTCCGGGTCCACCCACAGGAACGTTCCCGACTGGCCGAAGTGCCCGTAGGTGCGCGGCGAGGACGACGCCCCCGTCCAGTGCGGGGACTTCGCCCCGCGGATCTCGAAGCCCAGGCCCCAGTCGTTGGGGCGCTGGTGACCATAGCCGGGCAGGACGCCCGTCAGGCCGGGGAAGGCCACCGAGGTCGCCTCGTCCAGGGTCTGGCGCGAGAGCAGCCGGGGCGCCTGCAGCTCCGCCGCGAAGCGCGCCAGGTCCTCGACCGTCGAGACGCCGTCCTTGGCGGGCGAACCGGGAAGGTCCGTCGCGGCCATGCCCAGCGGCTCCAGCACCGCCTGCCGCAGGTACTCCGCGAAGGGGATGTCGGTGGCCTTGGCGATGTGGTCGCCGAGCACCTCGAAGCCGGCGTTGGAGTAGAGCCGCCGCGTGCCGGGCTCGGCCATCGTGCGGTGCTCGTCGAAGGCGAGCCCGGAGGTGTGGGCGAGCAGGTGCCGGACCGTGGCGCCGGCCGGGCCCGCGGGCTCGTCCAGCTCGATCGCGCCCTCCTCGACGGCGATCAGCGCGGCGTACGCGGCCAGCGGCTTGGTCACGGACGCGAGGGGGAAACGGTGCCCGGTCGGCCCGTACGTCCCCGCACGCGTGCCGTCCGCCCGTACGACGGCCGCCGCGGCGGTCTCCACGGGCCAGTTCTCGATCATCCGCAGGCTCTCCATGGCAAGGAGCCTAACCCGCACCGGGATCGGCCCGGGCTCCGCTTGCCTGGAGTGCACTCCAACTCTCTAGCGTGGGGGCCACCGCAGACGTTCGCGAGGGGGAGTGGCATGACCGTGATGCACAGCGCGCCGGTGGAGGCGCCCGGTTGTCTGGAGCTCGACCGGCAGCGCCACCGCCGCCCGGAGGGCCGGGACCGCTACACGATCAGCGAAGTGGCCGCCTACGCCGGGCTGTCCGCGCACACCCTGCGCTGGTACGAGCGGATCGGCCTGATGCCGCACGTCGACCGCTCCCACACCGGGCAGCGCCGCTACACCGACCGCGACCTGGACTGGCTGGATCTGGTGGGCCGGCTGCGGCTGACGGGGATGCCGGTGGCCGACATGGTCCGCTACGCCGAGCTCGTCCGACAGGGCGAGCACACCTTCGCCGACCGCGAGCGGCTGCTGAGCGAGCACCGGGAGAACGTCCGCCGGCGCATCGCGGAGCTGCGCAGCACGCTCGAGGTGCTCGACTACAAGATCGACATTTACTCCGGCGCCGGGCGCCGGTCACCCGAAGGGTTCTGAGACTCCATCATGAGCAGTGACAGCACGATAGCGAGCGTGACGCTCGGCACCGCCGGCCCCGAGGTGGGCGTCCAGGGCCTGGGCTGCATGGGCATGAGCTTCGCCTACGGGCCGACGACCGACGAGGCCGAGGCCCGGGCCACGCTGGAGCGGGCGCTGGAGCTCGGCGTGACGCTCTTCGACACCGCCGACATGTACGGGATGGGCGAGAACGAGAAGTTCATCGCCCCGTTCGTCCGGGCCCACCGCGAGCAGGTCGTCCTGGCCACCAAGTTCGCGATCGTCCCCGACCCCGACGACCCGACGCGGCGCAGCATACGCAACGACCGTCCGTACATCCGCCAGGCCGTGGAGGGCAGCCTGCGGCGCCTGGGCGTCGACGAGATCGACCTCTACTACATGCACCGGCGCAACGTCGACGTCCCGATCGAGGAGTCGGTCGGCGCGATGGCCGAGCTGGTCGCCGAGGGCAAGGTCAAGCACCTGGGCCTGAGCGAGGTGACCGGCGGTGAGCTGCGCGAGGCGCAGGCGGTGCACCCGATCGCGGCCGTGCAGTCGGAGTGGTCGCTGTTCAGCCGGGACATCGAGGCGAACGTGGTGCCCACCGCGCGCGAGCTGGGCGTCGCCCTCGTGCCGTACTCGCCGCTCGGCCGGGGCTTCCTGACCGGGGCGTTCGTCGACGCCGACAAGGAGCTCACGAGCGACGACTGGCGCCGGACGCTGCCGCGCTTCACCGGCGACAACGCGGAGCGGAACGCGGCGCTGCTCGCGCCTGTGCGGCGCATCGCCGAGGAGCGGGGGATCTCGCTGGGGCAGGTGGCCCTGGCGTGGGCCCAGCAGCGGGCTCGCGTGCACGGTCTGACGGTGGTTCCGATTCCGGGGACGCGGAGGCGGTCGCGGTTGGAGGAGAACGTGGGGGGTACGCGTATTGAGCTGACGGCTGGTGAGCTGGCCGCTCTGGAGCCCATTGCCGGGCAGGTGGCCGGGGGGCGGTACGCGGACATGGCGCTCACGTCGGCGGGGCGCGAGTAGTCCTTCCCCCACCCCGCCCCTTCCCGTAACCGGGGCTCCGCCCCGGACCCCGGTCCTCAAACGCCGGACGGGCTGAATATTCAGCCC
>NZ_JBFADG010000023.1:0-97161 GCF_040641275.1 Streptomyces sp. NPDC021096
CGCGCCGCCCACCCCGCGGCCCGTGCTGCACCGCGCGCCGCAGCCACCACCAGCGCCCGCGCCGCCACCGCCGGCGGCCCCCGCCGTGGCGGCCGCCCCGCCGCCCGAGTCCCACATCGCGCCCCGCGCGTACCACCAGAGCGTCACCAAGCCGGCCGCGGGCGGCACCTCGCTGGTCACGCTCACCCTGGTCCTCACCGCCCCGGCCGTCCTCGCCGCCGCGCTGCTGCGCCCGCGCTCCGGCGGCGGCCGCAGCCGCTGACCCCCGCACCATCGCCTCTGGAGGTTTCCCTTGTCCGAGTGGCTGGTTCTGGCCCTCGCCATGCTCGCCGCGTGCGCGGTCGTCCTGTCCATCACCGTGCTGAGGCAGCGCCGGATCAGCGACGACGACGATCCGTCCGAGACCCCCGACGTCATCGAGTACATGACGATGATGGTCGGCGTGGTCTACGCCATCGTCCTGGGCCTGGCCATCGCCGGCGTCTGGGAGGCGCGCAACTCCGCGCAGGACACCGTCCGGGCGGAGGCCCAGGCCCTGCACGAGGTCAGCGAGCGGGTGCAGGCGTACGCGCCGGCCGCCCGGGACCGTACGCGCGAGCAGGTGAACGCCTATGTGACGCACGTGGTCCGCAAGGAGTGGCCCATCATGCTCGAGGAGGGCGAACTCACCGACAAGGGCACGGAACTGCTGAACAAGGTGCGCGCCGACCTCACCGCGTACGAGCCGCGCAACGACCACGAGGGCCAGTCCTACCAGCCGTTGCTGGACCAGGTCGGCGCGGCGGACGCGGCGCGCCACGCGCGCTCCCAGTCCGCCGGGCCGACACTGCCGGGCGTGGTGTGGTTCGGGCTGCTGGCGGGGGCGCTGGTGGCGGTGGGGCTGATCTTCACGCTGCAGATCAGGCGCTCGGCGCGCGAGCTCATGCTGGCCGGGCTCTACAGCGCGCTGATCGCCTTCCTCCTCTTCCTCATCTGGGACTTCAACTCGCCCTTCGGGCACAGCGTGGGCGATGCCACGGGAGCGTTCAGCGAGATGTTCTCCATCTGACGGGCAGGTGCTTGAGGCCGTTCTGGAAGTTGGAGGTCAGCCGGACCGGCTCGCCCGCCCGCTCGAGGCCGGGCAGCCGGTCCAGCGCCGCCCGCAGCATGGCCCGCAGCTGCAGGCGCGCGAGGTGGGCGCCCAGGCAGAAGTGCGGGCCGAAGCCGAAGCTGACGTGGTCGTTGGGGCTGCGGGTGATGTCGAAGCGGTCCGGGTCGGCGAAGACACGCTCGTCGCGGTTGGCGGAGGCGTGGTAGACGACGACCTTCTCGCCGCGCCGGATGAGCTGCCCGCCGAGTTCGGTGTCCTGGGTGGCGGTGCGCCGGAAGTCCATCACGGGCGGCCAGTAGCGCAGCACCTCCTCCACCGCCGCATCGGTCAGGTCCGGCCGCCGGCGCAGCGCTTCGCAGCTCTCCGGGTGGTCCAGGAGGGTCAGCAGGCCGCCGGGGATGCCGTTGCGCAGGGTCTCGTTCCCGGCGACGGCGAAGAGGAAGAACATGTTCTCGAACTCCTCGCGGGTCAGTCCCGCCTGCCGCATCCGTGCCATCACGCTGCCGGGGCGGGGCCCGTCGGCCAGCGCGTGGGCGTAGGCGAACATGTCGGCGAGGGCCTCGCGCGACCGCGGGTTCAGCGGCTTGCCGCCGCGCTCCGGCGGCGCGGCGGGCCGGTGGGCGAGGGCGGCGCGGCCGATCGGGCTGAGCGCGGTGGGGTCGGCGGTGCTCGACGCGCGGTGATCGGCGTCCTGGTAGCCGATGACCCGATTGGACCAGTCGAAGAGCAGCCGCCGGTCCTCCTCCGGCACGCCCATGACGTGGGCGAGGGTCCACACCGGCAGATCGGCGGCGACCTCGACGAAGTCGGCCGCGCCCCGGCCGGCGACGGCGTCGACGAGGGCGCGGGCCCGCTCCTCGATGACGACCGCCAGATCCCGCACGGCACGCGGGGTGAAGGCCGCGGCGACGATGCGGCGCAGCCGGGCGTGGGCGGGCGGGTCCTGGTTGAGCATCATGGCCCGCACGAACTCCAGGTCGTCCGCGGTGTCCGGGTCGCGGATCTGGGTGGCGCCCAGGTGCGAGGAGAACAGCCCGGGGGTGCGCAGCACGTGCTTGACGTCGGCGTGCCGGAAGACCGCCCAGTAGCCGGGTCCGGCCGGCCAGGGGCCGACCGCGGTCTCCGGCACCCGGCAGACGGGGGCGCGCTCCCGTAGCTCCCGGAACAGCTCGTAGGGGACGCCGCGGGCGTAGGTGGCGGGGTCGAAGACGGCACTGGTCCGGCATGCGCTCACCTGCGGGACCGTACGTCCTCCTCTGGCGGGCTCGTCAAGGGCTCGCAACAATGTCCGGGTGACCACGAGTCCGGAAGCGGACGGCGAGATCCTCCTTGGGAGGCGCGATTTCCGGTCACGCGCCGTCCGCCGGCGCCACGCTCGCGGAAGACGGCGTGGACGGCCCGGCAGCGCGTCCGGCACGCCCTGCGCGCTCCCCGGCCGGGGCCGCCCGGGGGTCCGCAGATTGACCGGTTCACGGTCCGTCCCCCGCCACGCCCGACTGTCGCCGGTGTTTTGGGGGTACGGACCAACGGACGGGAGGTAGCAAGCGTGACCGATTGCTTTGCTGACAAGGAAGGCCTCACCAGGCCGGTCGGCGAATCGGAAGCCGATGCGTTCGTGCGCGGCATCTGTTTCAAGACCGGACCGCCCCGCCTTCTCGGTGTCGAACTGGAATGGCTCGTCCACGATCTGCACGACCGCACCCGCCCCGTCGCCCCCCACCGTCTGGCGGCCGCCGCCGACCGTGTGGGAGCGCTGCCGCTGCGGTCGTTGTTCACTGTCGAACCCGGTGGCCAGCTGGAATTCAGCTCACAGCCCGCCGGGTCCCTCACCGCCTGTGTGGAGGACCTCAGCGCCGACCTCGCCCTGGCCCGCGCCGAGCTCCAATCGCTGGGCCTGACCCTGGCGGGGTACGGCAAGGAGCCGTGGTACGAACCCCCTCGCGTCCGGGACGAGGCCCGCTACAACGCGATGGAGGTCTACTACGACCGGATCAACGGTGCCGGGCGCAACGTGATGTGCCGGACGGCGTCGGTGCAGGTCTGCGTGGACGCCGGGTACGAGGAGCCGGGGCCGCTGGGGTATCTGCAGCGCTGGCGACTGGCGCATCTGCTGGGCGCGGTGCTGTCCGCCGCGTTCGCCAATTCCCCCCTCCACCTGGGGCGACCCAGCGGATGGCGCTCCACCCGGCAGGCCTGCTACGCACGGATGGACCCGGGCCGCACCCTCGCCCCGGTGGGCCATCGCGATCCGCGGGCGGCCTGGGCGGCGTACGCGCTGAACGCCAACGTGATGTTCGTGCGGTCCGACGACGAGCCCTGGGCGGTGCAGCAGGGGCTGGCCCTGCGCCAGTGGGCCCGGACGGGCCGTCCGCGGCTGCCCACGGTCGGCGATGTCGCCTACCACCTGACCACGCTGTTCCCGCCCATAAGGCCGCGCGGCCATCTGGAGCTGCGCATGATGGACGCGCAGCCGGGTGACGACGGCTGGATCGTGCCGCTGGCGGTGACCGCCGCGTTGTTCGACGATCCGTCGGCGGCGGAGGCCGCCTTCCGCGCGGTGAAGGCGCTGGCGGACGCGCCCAGCCGGCAGCCGGCGCCGCGCAACGCGCTCTGGCGCAGGGCGGCCCGGCACGGCCTGGCCGACCCCGAGCTGCACGCCGCCGCCGTGGCCTGCTTCGCCGCCGCCCGGGAGGCGCTGCCCCGGCTCGGCGCGCAGGCCGCTGTCCTCGACGCCGTGGACGCGTTCACGGCCCGTTACGTCGACCGCGGCCGGTGCCCGGCCGACGATCTGCTGGACGAGGTCGCCGGCAAGGGGGTCCGCCGGTGAGCGCCCCGGAGCAGGACCCCGTCACCCTGCGCGAGCGCGCCGCGGGCGCCCTGCTCACCGCCCGCGAGCGCACTCGCGCCCTGACCGGCTGCGTCGACGAGCGGGAGCTGACCGCGCAGCACTCGCCGCTGATGTCGCCGCTGGTGTGGGACCTGGCGCACATCGGCAATCAGGAGGAGCTGTGGCTGCTGCGTGCCGTGGCCGGGCACGAGGCGCTGCGCCCCGAGATCGACTCCGTGTACGACGCCTTCGAGCATCCGCGCGCCGAGCGGCCGTCGCTGCCCCTGCTGACGCCGGGGGAGGCGCGGGGGTACGTCGCGGAGGTGCGCGGCAGGGTGCTGGACGTCCTGGAGCGCACCCCGGTGCTGGGCGGCGGGCCGCTGGTGGAGGACAGCTTCGCCTTCGGCATGATCGCCCAGCATGAGCAGCAGCACGACGAGACCATGCTCATCACGCACCAGCTGCGCGGCGGCCCGCCGGCACTCACCGCCCCCGAGCCGCCGCCGGCCGCGCCGGACGCCGCCCTGCTGCCGGCGGAAGTGCTGGTCGAGGGGGGCCCGTTCACCATGGGCACCTCGACCGAGCCCTGGGCACTGGACAACGAACGGCCCGCGCATCCGCGCTTCGTACCGTCGTTCTTCATCGACACCCTGCCGGTGAGCAACGGCGCGTATCTGCGGTTCATCGAGGACGGCGGCTACGACGATCCGCGCTGGTGGCATCCGCGGGGCTGGGAGCAGGTGCGCCGCCACGGGCTGGGTGCCCCGCTGTTCTGGCGGCGCGAGGGCAGTGCGTGGGTGCGGCGGCGGTTCGGGGTCGTGGAGCCCGTGCCGCCGGCCGAGCCGGTGCTGCACGTGAGCTGGTACGAGGCCGAGGCCTACGCGGCGTGGGCGGGGCGTCGGCTGCCCACGGAGGCCGAGTGGGAGAAGGCCGCCCGGCACGACCCGGTCTCCGGCCGCTCGAGGCGCTATCCGTGGGGCGAGGAGGACCCCACGCCCGAGCACGCCAACCTCGGCCAGCGACATCTGCGCCCGGCGCCCGTCGGCGCCTATGCGAGGGGCGCGTCGTCGCTGGGGGTGCGGCAGCTGATCGGGGACGTGTGGGAGTGGACGGCGAGCGACTTCCTGCCGTATCCGGGCTTTAGGGCCTTTCCCTACCGGGAGTACTCCGAGGTGTTCTTCGGCGACCGCCACAAGGTGCTGCGGGGCGGGTGCTTCGCGGTCGACCCGGTGGCCTGCCGGGGGACGTTCCGCAACTGGGATCTGCCGGTCCGCCGGCAGATCTTCTCCGGTTTCCGTACCGCTCGCGACGCGGAACCCTCCTGATGTGCCGTCATATCGCCGTGCTGGGCCCGGACGCCCCGCTCGGTGAGAGCCTCGTCGTGCCCCCGTACGCGCTGGTGCGCCAGTCGTGGGCGCCGCGGTACATGCGCAACGGCACGGTCAGCGCGGACGGCTTCGGCGTCGGCTGGTACGCGCCGGGCGATCCGCTGCCGGCGCGCTACCGGCGGGCCGGGCCGATCTGGGGGGACGAGTCGTTCGCCGATCTCGCCCGCGTCGTGCGGGCCCCGGCGCTGCTGGCGGCGGTGCGGGACGCGACGTTCGCGGGAGCGGACGCGGAGGCGGCCGCGGCACCCTTCGCGGGCGGCCCCTGGCTGTTCAGCCACAACGGTGCGCTGACCGGGTGGCCGGACTCGGCCGCCCCGCTCGCCCCGCTGCTGCCGCCGGGAGCGCTGCTGCGGCTCGCGGCGCAGTCGGACTCGGCGTTCGTCTGGGCGCTGGTGGAGCACCGGCTGCTGGCCGGCGAGCCGATGGGGCGGGCGCTGGCGGGGGCGGTGACGACGCTGGTACAGGCGGCGCCGGGCTCGCGGCTGAACCTGCTCCTGACGGACGGGGCGGCCGTCGCGGCCACCGCCTGGGGCGACTCGCTCTGGTACCTGGCCGACCCCGGCGCGCGCCGGACGGTCGTGGCCTCCGAGCCGTACGACGACGATCCCCGCTGGAGAGAGGTCTGCGACCGCACGCTCCTGACCGCCGACCGCACCGGCGTCACGCTGTCCCCACTCGACCCTCAGTCCCCGCCTGCCGCTTCCTCGCGTCCTTCGCGTTTCCCGCTCAAGGAGCCCGTTTCGTGAGTCCGTTCGTCCTCACCCGCACCCTCCCCCTCGACGCGACGGCCGCCGCCCTGCGGGCGGACGTGGCCGAAGGCCTGACCCGCTCACCCAAGGAACTGCCCCCCAAGTGGTTCTACGACGCCCGCGGCAGCGAGCTCTTCGACGAGATCACGCTGCTGCCCGAGTACTACCCGACGCGCGCCGAGCGCGAGATCCTCATCGCCCGGGCCGGCGACATCGCCGCGGCCACCGGCGCCCGTACGCTCGTCGAGCTGGGATCGGGCTCCTCGGACAAGACCCGCCACCTGATCCGGGCCCTGGCGGAGCTGGAGACCTACGTCCCCGTCGACGTCAGCGAGAGCGCGCTCTCCGGTGCCGCGCGGACGCTGCTGGCCGAGCACCCGGCGCTGACCGTGCACGCCCTCGTCGCCGACTTCCAGTACGGGCTGGCCCTGCCCGACGTGCCCGGCCCGCGCATCGTCGCCTTCCTCGGCGGCACCATCGGCAATCTGCTGCCGGCCGAGCGCGCGACGTTCCTCGCCGGCATCCGCTCCGGCCTCGCCCCCGGCGACGCGCTGCTGCTCGGCACCGACCTGGTCAAGGACGAGCGGGTGCTCGTACCGGCCTACGACGACGCCCAGGGGGTCACCGCCGCCTTCAACAAGAACGTCCTGACCGTCATCAACCGCGAGCTCGGCGCGGACTTCGACCCCGGCGACTTCGACCACGTCGCCCTGTGGGACGCGCGGCGCGAGTGGATCGAGATGCGGCTGCGGGCCCGGAAGCCGGTGGTGGCCAAGATCCCCGCGCTGGACCTGGCCGTGCACTTCGAGCCGGGCGAGGAGCTGCGGACCGAGGTCTCCGCGAAGTTCCGCCAGGAGGGCGTCCGCGAGGAGCTGGCGGCGGCCGGGCTGGAGCTCACCCACTGGTGGACGGACGAGGAGGACCGGTTCGCCCTGTCCCTGTCGGTGCCGGTGGTGCCGTAGCCCCCCTGCCTCCCCCGCCTCGCGCCGGCGCGGGAGGTGGGGCACGGTGGGACCATGTCCAACCACACCTATCGGGTGACAGAGATCGTCGGCTCCTCGCAGAACAGCGTGGACGAGGCGATCCGCAACGGGATCGACCGCGCCGCGCAGACGCTGCGGGAGCTGGACTGGTTCGAGGTGACCCAGATCCGCGGCCACCTCGAGAACGGTGCGATCGCGCACTACCAAGTGGGCCTCAAGGTCGGGTTCCGGCTGGAGGACGCCTAGGGGCGGCCGCCGGAACCGACGGTGACCGGCAGCGCCTTGAGGGCGTGGGACCGGAACGAGGCACGCCGGCGCAGCGTCCGCGGCGCGGCCGCGAGGCCGATGCGCGGGAAGCGCTCCAGCAGGGTGCCCAGCGCGATCGCGGTCTCCATGCGGGCGAGCGGTGCCCCGAGGCAGTAGTGCAGGCCCTGGCCCAGCGAGAGGTGCTGCTTGTCCTCGCGGTGGATGTCGAACGCGTCCGGGTCCCGGTGGCGTTCGGGGTCGCGGTTGGCGGAGGCGATGCCGAGCATCACGGTGTCCCCGGCCGGAATGCGGACGCCGTCGATGTCGACGTCCTGCGTGGGGAACCGGCGGATGGCCCACTGGTTGGGGTGGGCGTGGCGCAGGATCTCCTCGACCGCGCCCGGCAGCAGGCCGGGGTCGGAGCGCACCGCGTCCAGCTGCCCGGGGTGGCCGAGCAGGGTCAGCAGGCCGTTGGTGATGAGGTGCTGGGTGTTCTCGCTGCCGGCGAGCAGGATGAGGAAGGCGAGGGAGACCAGTTCGTCCTCGCTGAGCCGGTCCCCCTCGTCGCGGGCGGCGATCATCGCCGACAGCAGGTCCTCCCCGGGGGCGGCGCGCCGGGCGGCGACCAGGTCCAGCAGGAAGCGGTGGATGTGGCCGACGCTCTCCGCGATCTGTCCGGGGTACGCGGGGTCGAACATCGCGCCCGCCCAGGCGGAGAAGGGGCGCCGGCTGTCCTCGGGCACGCCGAGCAGGTCCCCGATGACGATCAGCGGCAGCGGATTGGCGTAGTGCTCGACCAGGTCGGCCGCGCCGTCGTGGGCGGCGAGCCCGTCGGCGAGGCGGTCGGCCGCGGCCCGCACCCGCCCGCGCAGGTCCTCGACGCGGCGGGGGGTGAACGCCTTGGACACCAGGCGGCGCAGGCGCAGGTGGTCGGCGGGGCCGATGTTGAGCAGGTTGGCGTCCAGGGCCGGCGGCAGGGTGAAGCCCTTGTAGCCGCTGCGGGAGTGGGCCTTGTCGACCGAGAGCCTGCCGTCGCCCAGCCCGGCACGGACGTCCCGTTCGCGCAGCACCAGCCAGATCGGGGAGCCGTCCGGGGTGGTGACGTGGTGCACCGGGCCTTCGGCGCGCAGCCGGGCGTACACCGGGTAGGGGTCGTCGAAGAACGCCGCGTCGAACGGCATGGGCAGGGTCATGCTGTTTCCTCGGTCCGGGGGCTCGTGGTGTCCGCCAGGGCGGCGGTGACGAGGGGCGAGCCGGCGAACGCGCGGGCCAGCCTGCGCTGGAAGGCCAGTTCGGCGGCGAGGTCGCCCGGTTCGGCGACGCGCGGGGCGTGGGTGTGTACGGCCGGCTGCCGCTGTGCGGCCTTCGCCTGGATCGCGGCGCGGAGCTGGGCCGCTTCGACGACGGCGGCCACGTCGTCGTCCCGCAGCCGCGCGGCCTCGGCCCGGCGGCGGGCGGCGTCGGCCACGGCGGGGTCCATCCAGGTCCGCAGGGACCACTGGGCGTCGCGGATCTCCACCACCGTGCGGTACAGCCGGGTGCGCAGGTCCGCCCGGGGGTCCAGCGGTATGACGGGTTCGGGCACCAGGGCGGTGACCTCGCGGTGGAAGGGGACCAGCTCGCGGTAGGTGAGGCGGTCCCTGACGCCGTCCGCCAGGGTGCTCAGGTGGCGTCCCCAGTCGGGGATCGTCCAGCCGATGATCTTGGTGATGGTGGCGATGGTGACGGCGAGCTGGGCGACGGGTTCCCAGGCGCGTCCGTCGGTGCCGAACTGCCCGGCGATGACGTCCGCTGCCCGGCAGCCGCTGTAGACCAGGGCGAACGGCAGGGTGAGGGCGATCAGGAGCAGGCCGCGGCGCAGCCACGGGGTGGCGGCGACCTTGGCGTAGCGCCAGCCCAGGATGCCGACGTCGATCTGGTTCGCCGTGTAGGCCACGAGGTAGACGGTGATGTACGCGGGGTAGTACTGGGCCTTGGACAGGGCGAAGTCGTTCGGCGCCTCCCGCTGGATGGTGGCCGCCGAGAAGAGCGTCACCATCGTGACGAGGACCAGGGCGAGGGCGATGAGGCGGGGCACCGCCTTGCGCCAGGCGGTGGCCCGTTCGTGGGTGAGGTGCAGCAGCACCAGCTGCTGGCAGGCGGACATCAGCACCACGCAGCTCTGGGTGAGCAGTCCGGAGAAGTTGACGATGCCCGCGGCCCGGCTGGTGGCCACCCATACGACGGGGGTGGAGACGGTGTAGGTGATCCCCAGGAGGAGGAAGTTGCCCGTCAGCGCCAGTTGTGCGGCGGAGCGGTCGGTGCGCAGGACACGGGTTTTGTACAGCAGGGCCAGCCACGCCACGCCGGCGCAGACGGGATACAGGACGCTATTCATCTCTCCCTCGGAGGGTCGGGGACTCCAGGGCGGCGAGCCGGGCGGCCAGTTCCCGGGCTTCGGGCGGCACGGTCCAGGTGCGTTGCGCCGTCCAGGTGCCGATCTGGCGGCCGATGAGGGAGCCGACGAGCTCCGCTTCGAGTTCGACCTCGGAGTGCTCGTGTTCGCGGCCCAGCACTCTGCGCACCATCTCGGGGTCGAGGGAGGGCAGCAGGAGCCGGGAGGAGTCGGCGGTCATCACGGGGGCCGCGTCGTGGTCGCAGACGACGTGGCCGATCTCGTGGAGGATCACCTGGTGCTGGTGGACGGGGGCGAGGCGTTGTTCGAAGACGACGTAGTCCTGGGCCTCGGCGGAGACCCACAGCCCGTCGGGGCTGCCGAGGGGCAGCTCCAGGGGGATGAGGTGGATGGGGCGGCCGTGCAGGCTGCTGATGTGTGCGCAGACCTCGTCGATCGTCAAGGTGCCCCGGGTGGGCAGGCCGAGGGCCCGTACCCGTTCCTCGCACTGCTCCCTGATGCCTCCCGGGCGCTTGCCGCCCGGCCCGAACCGCCATCGCACCACGATCACCGTCTCCTCACCCGCCCCGGCCCGGCGGCGTCAGCCGCGTGGCGCCACCGTCGCGAGCACCTGCGGCAGCGGGTACCAGTCGGCGGTGGCGAAGCTGGCGTGGGCTCTGGCCAGGAGGGAGACGCGCTCGCGGGCCTGGGCTTCGGTGGGGCGGGTGATGTCGATGGCGGGCGGCACGTTGTGGGCGTCGGTCATGACGAGGAGGTAGTGCCGGCTGTCGTACCAGGCGGTGTCGATGCCGCCCTTGAGGTAAGTGGCGGCGTCGCCGTCGAAGAGCACGAACCAGGGGCGGATGCCGGCGTCGGCGTAGCGGGTGCGCGGGTCGCCGGGGACCGCGCCGTGGACGGCGGGGAAGGCACCGGCCTCGCGGATGCGGCCGGATGCGGCGAGGTCGCGCAGGTGGGTGGCGTACTCGCGGTCGGTCCACAGGCGGTCGGCGGGGTTGCGCTCCTCGAGGGTGCCGGGGATGAGTTCCACGAGGAACTTGCCGGCCAGGGCGGAGCGGTCCGCCCAGCGCCCGGCCCGTGCGGCCTCGTCGAGCGTGGCGTGCTTGCCCAGCAGGTCGGCGGGGCGGTAGAGGGCGTCGCCGAGCCGGCTGGTGAGCAGGGCGTCGAGCTCGGCGGGGCCGCGGCCGCTGTCGGCGTTGAAGCCGTCCTTCATCTCGACCTTGAGCAGCACCGGCCGGTGGTCGGGGTGGGCGTCGTGCCAGGCGCGGATGTCGGCGAGGCAGCCGGCGAGGGGCTGGTTGCGGGACTTGGTGCGCAGTTCGGCCGGTGAGCCGGCGCCCTCGCAGTTGTTGGCGTTGCGCAGCGGGTTGGCGTGGGAGACGCGGAAGGAGCTGCCGCCGAAGCCGTTGGACCACACGTCGAGCTCCAGGAGGGAGGCGCCGGAGTCCAGGGCGTCGGCGAAGTAGGGGTACTTGGCCTGTTCGTAGGCGTTGTGCACCCCCACCGACGTGGTGGCGGCGTAGGAGAGGGGCCGGGCGGGCGCCGCCCCGGCGGGGGCCGTCGGGGCGGCCAGTGCGGCCGCCACCGCGACCGCGGTCACTCCGGTTCGTATGGCCGTCCGCAAGGTCCCCACCACTTTCGTCTCCGTGCTCGGTGATCGCTGATGTGATCGATGAGCAGGTTACGGGAGTTGACCAAGTGGTAGGGACCCCAGGTCTCAGCCGGCGGCGTAGACGTCCTCGACGTAGCGTCCGGCGTCGGTCAGTTCGCGCAGCCACGCGTCGGCGGCGCGGGCGTCGGAGCCGGTCCGGCGGGCGTGGAGGTCGCGCAGGGCGGCGCGTACGCCCGGTGCCATGCGGGCGCCGTCGCCGCAGACGTACACCCGCGCCCCGGACTCCAGCAGGGACCAGATCTCGTCGCCCTCGGCGGCCAGGCGGTGTTGGACGAACGGGCCGCCGCCGGCCTCCGGCCGGGCGCTGAAGGCGGGGCGCACGGAGACCGCGCCCGCCTCCTGCGCCGCGTGGAGCTCGGCGCGGTGCAGGAAGTCGGCGTCGGGGTCGTCGCAGCCGAAGTACAGCAGGGCGGGCGCCGGCCGGGTGCCGGCCGCGGCGAGGGCGGCGCGGTCGGCGACCACGCCCCTAAAGGGGGCCAGGCCCGTGCCGGCGGCGATCATCACGACCGGGGTCCGCTCGTGGTCGGTGACGCGGAACGCCTCGCGGCACGGCTGGACTCGGGCCAGGACGGTGTCACCGGGCCTCAGTCCTGCGAGGTGCGCGGAGCCGGTGCCGTGGAACTCGCCCCGGCCGGAGCGGGCGGGGGCCCGCAGGAGGGAGACCATGAGGTCGACGTGGCGGGCGTCGGCGGCCGGGGAGGAGGAGATGGAGTAGTGCCGCGGGCGCATCGGGGGCAGCAGCTCCAGCAGGGCGGCCGGGCCGAGGGTGCCGCGCAGGGCGGGGTGGTCCTCGATGAGGTCCAGGACGGTGCGCGGGTCGTCGGCGGCGACGGCGCGCAGGGCTGCCTGCTCGGGCGGGCAGGGGTTGCGGTCGGCCAGCGCCTGAAGCTGACGGGGCGTCGGGCGCTGTTGCAGTTCCAGGTGGTGGGAGAGGAGTTCGCCGGCGGTCAGCGGCCTGTCGACGGGAAGGCTGTCGCGTCCGGGGCGGTGCGGGTGGACGGACAGGACGGTGGCGGGGTCGACGCCGAAGAGGGCGGCGGCGCGGTCGACGAGGCGGGGGTCGTTGACGGGCAGGACGGTGAGGTGGTCGGCGGTGCGGTAGGTGACGCCGTCGGGGAGGGCCAGGCGCAGGAAGCGCTTGGTGCGCGGGTGGGCGGGGTCGGTGAGTTCATGGGCCTCGGTGACCGTCATGGGCACCATGTCGTGCCGGGCCGCCAGCGCCGAGAGCGGGTCGCCGGTGATCTCGGTGACGCTGTGGGCGGGGCCGTCGGGCGACGCCGGCCGGGCCGCGCCGGCGCTCGCGGGGTCGCCGTAGTGCTCCAGGAGCGTCCGGGTCAGGGCCCGGGTGAACTCCTCCACGGCGCCGTTCAGGTCGCCGGAGGCGTCGGCCTCGGCGCGGGGCAGCAGGCGCGTGCCGCCGAGGGCTTCGAGGCGCTCGTCGAGGAGGGTGGGCACGCGCTGGTAGGTGGCGGCCCAGTTGCGGTCGCCGATGCCGAGGACGGCGTAGGGGACCCCGGCGGCCGCGCCCGGTGCGGCCTCGCGCTCGGCCCACTGCGTGAAGCGGGCGGCGTCGTCCGTGGGGCGGCCGTTGTACGAGGCGGCGACGACGACCACGGGGGTGCCGGCGGGCAGGGCGCCGGTGTGGTCGTCGAGCGGGGCGAGGGCGGCGTCGAAGCCGAGGCGGCCGGCCTCGTCGGCGATGCCCCGGGCCAGGTCGCGGCAGGTGCCGTAGTTGGAGCCGTGCAGGACCAGCAGGCCGGTGCCCTGGCGGGCGCGGGTGGGCAGTTCGGGGTCGTCGCTCCGGTCGGTGCGCACGGTGGTGGAGGTGCCGCCAGGGAAGGCGCCGCGGCCGAGGGCGCGGTCGGCGGAGGTGCGGCGCGCGAGGGTGAGGGTGAAGCCGTCGGGCTTGAGGGTAAGGGTCTCCTTGACACGCAGCCGGTAGCCGGCGCTGTCGATGAGGCGGTAGCGGTGGACCAGGAGGGCCAGCAGCATGGTGGCCTCGTGCAGGGCGAACTGGCGGCCGATGCAGGCGCGTTCGCCGGTGCCGAAGGGCTTGTAGGCGTGCGGTGAGCGGGCCGCCTCCGCCTCGGGTGCGAAGCGTGTGGGGTCGAACAGCTCGGGGTTGTCGCCCCAGACGGGGTCGCGGTGCAGCATCGGGGTGAGGACGGTGACGCCTTCCCCCGCGCGCAGCGGGTAGCGGCCGCCGAGCAGGGTGTCCTCGCGGGGCTCGCGGACGAAGGCGGCCGCAGTGGGCCACAGCCGCAGGGCCTCGCTCAGGACCTGGCGGGTCCAGCGCAGCCGGCCTATGTCCTCGAAGGTCGGGTCCGGGTCCTCGGTGTCGCCCCACAGCTCGTCGGCCTCGCGCTGGACCAGGCGCAGCGAGACGGGGTCCTTCAGGAGGTGGTGGAGGGCGAAGGACAGTGCCCCGGAGGTGGTTTCGTGGCCGGCGATGAGGAAGGTGATGACCTGGTTGCGGATGTTGGCCGCGTCGAGGGTGGTGCCGTCGGCGGGGTGCGGGGCGCCGAGCATGAGGCCGAGGAGGTCGTCGGTGCGGGTGTCGCCGGAGGCCGTGCGGGCGCTGACGACGTCGTCGACGACGGTGGTCAGGAAGGCGGCGTCGGCCCGGAAGGCCGCGTCCTCGGCCGCGTAGTCCCCGCCGGGGTCCCGGCCCAGCTGGTTCATGCTCCACTCCAGGCAGCGCACCATGGCGCCGACGAAGGGGTGCGGTTCGCCGCCGCGTGCGAAGGACTCGAAGTCGTAGCCGAACCCGGCCAGTCCGATGGTGTCGAGGGTCATCCGCGTCATGTCCTCGGGGACGTCGACGGGGGTGCCGGCGGCGAGGTGGGCGTCCCAGGAGTCGATGAGCCGGCGGGCGACCTTGACCATGGCCGGGTGGTAGGCGCGCATCGAGCCCAGGGCGAAGGCGGGCATCAGGATGTCGTGCGCCTTGGCCCAGTTGGGTTCGTGGTTGTAGGCGGTGAACAGGCCGTCGGCGGTGAACTCGCGGACGTTCTCCAGGGCCGGGCCGACGTGCTTGGTGAAGCGTTCCTCGTCGGCGAGCTCGGCGACCAGGTCGAGCGAGGTGACGAAGAGCCGGTCGCTGTCGTGCAGGCGGCGCCGGAAGATCGGGCCGTGCCGGCGGGCCAGGCGCATCGCCTGCTGCAGGGGGGTGCCGGTGGCCCCGACGGCGGAGACGTCCACGAGGGGAATGGCGGCCGCGGGGGCCTGGGTCACATACGTCATGCGTTCAGCCTCGCCGCCCCGCCTCGAGCCGCCCGGCCCGCGGACTACATGATTGTGCAGTGGCTCCCGGCGCGTCGCGCTTGCGCACGTGCCGGGGCCGGGCACCGAGGTGGGCGAGCGAGGAGACCGGGTCCGTGAACAGCGAGCAGTTCTTCGCGTGGCGCAATTACTTCCTCATGCTGCTCGACCGCGTCCCGGTGCCGATCGCCATCTGTACGTGCGAGGGCGTGGTGACCGTCGCCAACCCGGCCATGGCCGCCCAGTGGGGCCTGTCCCCCGGCCAGATGCGGGGCCGCAGACTGCTGGACCTCTTCCGGCCCAGCAGCAGCGCCGCCGGCCAGCTCGGCAGGCTCGCCGAGGCGCTGCGGCTGGGCCACCGGTCCCGCTACACCATCGACGTGCGCTGGCGGCAGGGCGCGCGGGAGCCCGAGCGGGAGGGCGAGCTGCTGGTGGACCCGGTCGGCGATCCCTCCCCGGAGTTCCCCACGCTGCTGGCGGTGCTGCGGGTACGGGACGAGCCCGTGGCACGGGAGCCGGTGGCCGAGGTCAGCGAGGTGGAGGGGCTGATCCTCGCGCTGGCCGCCGCCGGGGCCACGACGGCCGCCATCGGCAAGGCGGTCGGGCTGACGGTGGACGGCGTCAACTACCACCTGGGCCGGCTCACCCGGCGCTGGCACGTGCCCAACCGCACGGCCCTGGTGGCCAAGGCGTACGTGCTGGGCGTGCTGGCCCCCGGGCAGTGGCCGCCGGCGCCTCCCGCCGCTCAGCGCCCGCGGGGCGGGTGACGCAGCACGCAGTCCCCGCACATGCCGCCGCCGGGCACCCGGTAGTACAGGCAGCAGGTGCGCCGCTCGAAGACCGGGCCGCCGCGGGTGCGGCGCAGGGTGCCGGTGTCGCACAGCAGCGGGTCCTGGAACAGGGCCCGGGTGAGGACGAGCGCGTGCTCGGCGTCCTGCGGGCGGTTGTGCTCCAGGCACCAGATGTGCAGGACGCGCAGGGAACCGGCCAGGGAGGACGCGGCGTTGCCCCACAGCAGCCGGGCCGAGACGGGCGTCGTGGCACGGGTGGCGTGGTGCAGGGGAACCAGCAGGCCGTGCAGCACGGCGGCCGAGATCCGTTCGGCCTGCCCGGCCGGGTCCGCGGCCGGCGCGAGGGCGGCCGGTGCGGGGAGCAGGAGGTCGTCGGGGGCGCTGCGGGCGGGGTGCCACCGCAGACCGCCGCCGGCCAGGTCGGGGACCCGCCCGGTCAGCACGGCCGAGCCGAGCGCGATGGACGTCAGCCGGCCCGCGATGCCCTGGAAGGCGATGGAGGCGGCCACGCGGCGGTCCGCCGTCCCCAGCCGCTCGGCGACGGTCTCCACGCGCAGCCGCACGGCCTCTTCGCCCAGGGGCAGATAGCCGGGGCCTTCGGGGTCGTCGCCGGTGCGCAGGGCGAAGAACGGTCCGACGTCGGCGAGTTCGCGAAGGCGCATGGGCCGGTCGGTTCCTTCGGTCGGTCGTCCGCCCCGCAGGGCGGGGCAGGGGGTCGAAAGCGACCAGTATGCCCGGGCGGTGTCCGTCAGCAGAACTCCGCCCGCAGCACGTCCCCCGCGGCCCTGGTCCCGGCGAGCCAGTCGCCGTTGAAGTCGAGGACCAGCCGGTGCCCCGCGTCCCGGGTGGCGTAGGCGATGCTCTGCGTGCCGTAGAAGAGGCCGTCGTGGCCCCACACCTCCACCCCGCACGGCAGCCTGTACCGGAACAGCCCCAGTCCGGTGGCGATGTCCGGTTCGTTGCCCATGGGGACCGTGGTCGTCATCCGCGTCAGCTGCGCCGGCGGGAGCAGCCGGCCGCCGAGCAGCGCGCCCAGGAAGCGGTCGAGGTCGGCGGTGGTGGAGATCATGTCGCCGACGGCCCACAGCAGGGAGGCGTTGAACTCGGTGACGTCGTGCGTGGTGCCCGGGTCGTCGTGGAAGCGGGTGTAGGCCCGCCCGCTCGGCCTGGGGAGCCTGCCGTCGGCGCCGGGCAGGGTGGTGGAGTGCAGGCCGAGCGGTTCGGTGATGCGCCGGCGCAGCTCGGTCGCGTACGGACGGCCCGTGACCCGTTCGACGATCATCGCGGCGAGGGTGTACTCGGTGTTGGAGTAGGACCAGCCGGCGCCCGGCTCGAAGGTGGGGGCGTGCTTCATGGCGAGCCGGACCAGCTGTTCGCCGCTCCAGGTGTCGTGGCGGTGCTCGAGGAAGGCCTTGCCGTAGGCCTTCTCGCGGACGGTGGCGTCGTCGAGGTAGTTGAAGACTCCGCTGGTGTGGTTGAGCAACTGGGCGATGGTGATCCTCCGGCCGTCGTGGCCGTGCCCGCGCACCACGCCGGGCAGTCGCGCGTCGACCGTGTCGGTCATCGCGATCCGGCCCTCCGCCTCCAGCTGGAGCAGGACGGTCGCGACGAACGTCTTGGCGATGCTGGCGGTCCGGAAGTGGTCCCCGGGCAGGTACGGGCGGCGTGTGGTGAGGTCTGAGACCCCGGCCGAGCCCTCCCACGGGCCCTGCCCGTCATGGGCCCGCGCCAGCACTCCGGGGATGCCGTCACGGACGGCGGCCTCCATGGCGGCCCGGGTGCGCTCGTGTCCCGTGCCTTCCCCGGCGGGGGTCGCGGAGGGTGCGGCCACGGCCACCGTGAGGGCGGTGACGAGCGCCGCCAGGGCGGCCCGCAGCGTACGCCGGCCGTCGGCGCGTCCCCGCCCGCGCGCACGCCCGGCCCCGGCGTCTGCCATGGTCCCCGCCCCCTGACGACCCGATGCACCCCGCCTGCCCGGGCCTGCCCTTCTCCGGCGGACGCGAAACGGATCCGGCCGGCCGCTCACCCGAGTAGGTGATGGCGCGCCCGGCGCCCGGTGGGTCCTTGACTCACCGTCACCTGCCGGGCGAGCCTCAGCTGACATCGATGTCGCTCGAGGGGCGTGGTCGGATGACCCGGGCCGTACACCCACTGCTGCGCCGCACCGGCGTGATGGCTCTCGCCCTCGTGGCGTTGCTGGGCTCCACCGCCCTCGTCCCCCCGGGGCCGGCCGCGGCGACGGCCCCGGACGAGGAGCTCACCGGCCTCGTCAACCCCTTCATCGGCACCCGGAACGAGGGCAACACCTTCCCCGGGGCCGCCGTGCCCTTCGGCATGGTGCAGCTCTCCCCCGACACCGGCCACAGCACGGGCTACGACTACCAGGACCACCACATCCGCGGCTTCAGCACCGTGCACCTGTCCGGCGTCGGCTGCCGCATCGGCGGCGACCTGCCGGTGCTGCCCACGACGGGCGACGTGCAGCAGACGGACAACGCCCGGTACGCCGCCGAGTTCAGCCACCGCGACGAGCGGGCCCGCCCCGGCTACTACCGCGTCAGGCTGGGCTCCTACGGCGGCATCACGGCGGAGCTCACCGCGACCGCGCACACGGGCCGCCAGCGCTACACCTTCCCGGCCACGCAGAAGGCCAACGTCCTGTTCAACACGGGCCAGTCGCTGCACAAGACGGTCTCCACCAGCGTCGAGATCGTCGACAGCCGCACGGTCCGCACCACCATCACCGGGCGCGGCTTCTGCCAGGACACCCGCCCGTACACCGTGCACACCCTCACCCGCTTCGACCGCCCCTTCACCGGCTACGGAACGTGGAACGGCGACGCGCTGGCCGACGGCTCGCGGGCCTCCACCTCGCGCAGCCGCAACGGGGCCTGGGTCCGCTTCGACGCCACCGACGACCGGGACGTCGAGGCCACCACGGCCATCAGCTACGTCGACGCGGCGGGTGCGCAGCGCAATCTGCGCGCCGAGGAGGACGGCTTCGACCGCACGGCCCTCGCGGCGCACGACGCCTGGGAACGGCGGCTGCGCGACGTACGGGTCCAGGGCGGCGGCGCGACGCTGCGCCGGACCTTCTACTCCTCGCTCTACCGCGCCTTCCTCGCGCCCAACATCGGCAGCGACGTCGACGGCCGCTACACCGGCTGGGACCACAAGGCCCATCAGGCCAGGGGCTTCACGTACTACCAGAACTGGTCGTTGTGGGACACCTATCGCACCCAGGCCCAGCTGCTGGCCCTGCTCGCGCCGCGCGAGTCCAGGGACATGGCGCTGTCCGTGCTGCGGATCGACGCGGAGGGCGGCTGGCTGCCCAAGTGGGGCTACGGCCCGGTCGAGACCAACATCATGACCGGTGACCCGGTCACCCCCTACCTGACCAACGCCTTCCAGCACGGGCTGCTCGCCGGGCACGAGGAGGAGGCCTACCGGGTCCTGAGGAAGAACGCGGACGGAATGCCGCCCGCCGCCTCCCCGGCCGTGGGCCGGGAGGGCAACGACCGCTATCTGCGCGACGGTTACGTGCCCCATCTGCCCGACCGCCCCAAGAGCAAGCCCGGCGACTCCGACCTGCACGAGGGCGCCTCGGCCACCTTGGAGTACGCGCTCGCCGACGGGGTGCTCGCCCGGATGGCCCGCGAGCTGGGCCACCGCGCGGACGCCGACCGCTATGCGAAGCGGTCGCTGAACTACCGCAAGCTCTACGACCCGGCCACCGGCTTCTTCCGGCCCCGTGACGCCTCCGGCGCCTTCACCGGGTCCGCCGACCCGGCGAAGAGCCCCGGCTTCCACGAGGGCACGGCCTGGCAGTACCAGTGGCTGGTGCCGCAGGACCTGCCCGGACTGGTGCGGCTGATCGGCGGCAAGGACGCGGCCGACAAGCGGCTCGACTCCTTCTTCGCCTACGACCGCCTGCTCACCGACCCGGCGCGCACCGCCCGCCAGGTGTGGGTCAACGGCCCGTACGACTACTACAACGCCGACAAGTACAACCCGCAGAACGAGCCGGACCTCATCGCCCCGTACACCTATCTGTCCACCGGCCGCCCGTGGAAGACGACGGACGTGGTGCACGCCGCGCTGACCCTGTTCACCGACAGTCCGGACGGGATGACCGGCAACGACGACCTGGGCACGATGTCGGCGTGGATGGTGCTGTCGGCCATCGGGGTGTACCCGGTGCAGCCGGGCGCGGACGTGTGGGGGCTGAGCACACCGGTCTTCGACCGGGTCGACCTGCGCCTGGACCGGCGCTGGTACCCCCGGGGCCGCTTCACCGTCAGCGCCCCGGGCACCTCGCGGGAGAACCGGTACGTGCGCACGGTGCGGCTGGACGGTGCCGCGTACGACCGCACGTATCTGACGACGGACGCGATCCGCCGGGGCGAGCGGCTGGACTTCACCGTCGGGACGAAGCCCTCCGGCTGGGGGACGACCGCCCGGGCCGTGCCGCCCGCCATCGGCTGATCCCCGCCGCCCCTGCGGGGCGGCGCCTTCCGTCGCCGCCCCGGCTCGGCCATGATGACCGCGATCCCGCCCTGAAGGATCGACGAGAGGACAACGCATGGCCGGGCTCCGGGTTGGTCAGGGCGTACTGCGCCGCAAACCGATCGAGACGATCGAGGAGGCGGAGGAGACCGAGGCCCACGGGGAGCATCTGACCCGCACCCTGGGGCTGTGGCAGCTCACCGCGATCGGCGTCGGCGGCATCATCGGCGCCGGCATCTTCAGCCTCGCGGGCACGATCGCCAACGGCGTGGCGGGCCCGGCCGTCCTGGTCTCGTTCCTGATCGCGGGCGTGGCGAGCGCGGCGGCGGCGTTCTCGTACGCCGAGTTCGCGGGCCTGATCCCGCGCGCCGGATCCGCCTATACGTACGGCTACGCGGTGCTCGGCGAGATCGGCGGCTGGTTCATCGGCTGGGACCTGCTGCTGGAGTACACGGCCATCGTCGCGGTCGTGGCCATCGGCATCTCCGGCTACATCAACTTCCTGCTCGCGGAGACGAACACCCAGCTGCCCGACTGGATGCTGGGCGCGCCGGGCACCGGCGACGGGCACCGGGTGGATCTGTTCGCGGCGGTGCTGTGCCTGCTGATCGCCTATCTGCTGACCATGGGCATCAAGAACGCCGCCCGGTTCGAGACGATCGTGGTGGGCCTGAAGGTCCTGGTCGTGCTGCTGGTGATCATCGTGGGGTTCTTCCACATCGAGAGCTCCAACTACACCCCCTTCTTCCCCTTCGGCGTCAGCGGGGCGTTCACGGGAGCGGCCACGGTCTTCTTCGCGGTGTTCGGCTACGACGCGATGTCCACGGCGGCGGAGGAGTCGAAGGACGCGCAGCGTCACATGCCGAAGGCGATCATGTACTCGCTGGCCATCTCGATGGTGCTCTACGTACTGGCCTGCCTGGTTCTGACCGGCATGCAGCCCTACCACGAGATCGACAAGGAGAGCGGCTTCTCGACGGCCTTCAAGGCGGTGGGGCTGAGCGGGATCGCGGACGTCATCGCCGTCGGCGCGATCATCGGGATCCTCACCGTGATGTTCACGTTCATGCTCGGTGTGACCCGGGTGTGGTTCGCCATGAGCCGGGACGGGCTGCTGCCGAAGTGGTTCGCCCACACGCACCCGACGCGGCACGTGCCGACGCGGGTGACGTGGATCGTGGGCGTCGCCTCGGCGCTGATCGCGGGGTTCGTCCCGATCGGCGAGGCGGCGGAGCTGACCAACATCGGCATCCTGCTGGCCTTCGCGGTGGTGTGCACCGCCGTCATCGTGCTGCGCTACCGGCGGCCGGACCTGCCGCGCAGCTTCCGCTGCCCGGGGGTGCCGGTGGTGCCGGCGATCGGGGTCGCGGCGTCGATCTGGCTGATCACCTATCTGGCGTGGCAGACGTGGGTGCGGTTCGCCGTGTGGTTCGCGCTGGGGCTGGTGGTGTACTTCGCCTACTCCTACCGCCACTCGGAGCTGGCGAAGGCGGACGAGCGCGGAATTCCCCGGGATTAGCGGCTTTCCCACCGCCGGAATTGACAGAGGGCTTACCTTTTTTGGCCGACCTGTCCACCTATCTGAAAAGATATGACTTTCCGGTCATGGCCCGTTCTTTTCGTTCCGTTGCCGCGCTACCTTCGGGGAAACAGGCTCGCCGCCCCGCCGTGAGGGCGGCGGCAGGCAACCGACGGGGGCGCATGATGCGGTCGGTGATACCCAAGTGGGCGGCGGTGGCGTTTTCCCTGGCCGTTCTGACAGCGTGCGGCGGCGACAACGGTTCGACGGAATCCGATGACCCCACACCCGTTCCCTCTCTTTCCTCGGCCTCATTGAGCGTCATCCCCTCCACCTCCGCGCCGCTGCCGTCCACCCGGGTCGTTCCCACCCCCTCCGCCCCGCCCGTGACGGTCGTGGGTTCGGTCCCGGCCCGGCTCGTGGGGGAATGGGTCGGTGACACCAAGCCCGGCCGGATCAAGAGGATCACCTTCTCCGCCGAGGGGAACTGCACCCTGCAGTACAGCAGCGGCCTCGTGATGCGCGGCCCCGTCGTCGTCCAGGGCTCCCTCATGACCTTCTCCATCCCGGGCGGGCCCTGGCGGCAGGTGACGTATCGGATCGAGCGGCTGGACGATCTCTACGGCTACAGCTTCGAGAACCTGATCCTCGACGGGTCGAGCTACGTGCGGCAGGTCGGCGGAGCCCCGTGACAGGCCCCGTGACGGCCCGTCATGCGACGTCGGCTCGCTCGTGACCGGCGGGAGCCGGTTCAGCGTACGGATCCGGCTGCAGATCGCGGTGCTGGTCGTGGTGGCCCTGGCCACGCTGTCGGCCACCTGGCAGTTCAGCGGGGCCGGCGGTGCCTATCAGGACGCGGTGCGGGAGGAGCTCAAGCGCCAGGCGGCGGTGCGGGAGGACGTCCGCCACGTCTACGGCGACGAGGCGCCGGGCGCGTTCCGGGCGGCGGCCGCGCGAATACGGGCCGACGCCCTGCGGCCCCTGGAGGACCGGGGGCGGCTGGCCGCGTCCGAGTACGCCCTCGCCGCCCAGAGCGCGCTCGCCTCCCGCGCCACCGCCGGGTCCCTCGGCGACGACGCCTACGTCCACCGCGAGCTCGGCTACGACGTCCCGCGCCGGCTGGCCGACCTGCAGAAGCGCTCGCCCGCGCTGTACGCCATCGACCCGGACGCCACGCTGCGCGAGGGGGACCGGTGGGCCCTGTGGGGGCGGATCTCGGTGTGGGTGGCGGTCACGGTCCTCCTCCTGGCCGCGGCGGCCGCGAACGTCCTGCGGCCCGTGCGTTGGCGTCGCCCGCCCGCGCCGCCACCGGCCCCCCGGGTGCTGCGCAGGCCCGAACTCCTCCCGCAGCCGGCCACCGCCCCGCCCGGCGACGACCGGCGCGTCGCACGCTTCCGGCTGTTCCTGGCCGCGCTCCTCCTGGCGCTGCCCTTCGGCCAGATGGTGGCGGCCTGCGACGAGCAGCGCGCCCAGGCCGAGGCGGCGCGCCGGGCCGCCGGGATCTCCACGGCCGTCGAGGTGAGCGGCCAGCGGACGGCGTTCCTCACCGCGAGCCTGCAGACCGCGCTCGCGGCGGACCTCCAGGCATCCGCACGCCTGTCGGCCGCCCTTAAGGCCGGGGGCTCCCAGGACGCCGCGCACGAGCAGGCCGTGGCCGTGGCCGAGACGAAGGCCGCCGGCCTCATGGCCCGTACGGCGCACTACATGGGCCGGCCCGCGGAACCGGCCGACCGCGTCGACGGAGCCACGTCGGCGGCGCTGCGGACGGAACCGCGCCAGTGGCGCACGATGCTGGCCGAGCAGCACCGGCAGGTGGACCGGGCCGAGGCGGCCGGCATGCGCGGATTCGGGCTCGCCGCGGCCACGGCCTTCGCGATCGTGGCCCAGTTGCTGGCCGAAGCGGCCCGCTCCGCGCGCCGCGTCGGCCTCGGCCGGTCCGCCGCGGTCACCGCGCTGGTGTCGGCCGCGCTGACGGCCCTGGCCCTGGTGTGAGAGCGGCCTACTTCAGCAGCCGCGACAACCGCCGGTCGGCCAGCGGCTTGCCGCCCGTCTGGCAGGTGGGGCAGTACTGCAGGGAGGAGTCGCTGAAGGAGACCTCGCGGATGGTGTCGCCGCAGACCGGGCAGGGCTGCCCGGTACGGCCGTGGACCCGCATGCCGCTCTTCTTCTCGGCCTTCAGCTCGGCGGCGGCGTGCCCGCGCGAGCGCTCGACGGCCTCCCGCAAGGTGGTGCCCAGGGCCTGGTGGAGGGCGGCGGTCTCCTCGTCCGTCAGGCTCGCCGCGAGCTTGAACGGCGACATGCGCGCGGCGTGCAGGATCTCGTCGGAGTAGGCGTTGCCGATGCCGGCGATGACGCTCTGGTCGCGCAGGACGCCCTTGAGCTGCCGGCGCTCGCCGCGCAGCAGGGCGGCGAACGCCTCGAGGGTGAACTCCGGTGCGAGGGGGTCGGGGCCCAGGCGGGCGATGCCCGGCACGTCGGAGGGGTCACGGGCGCAGTACACCGCGAGCCGCTTCTGGGTGCCGGCCTCGGTGAGGTCGAAGCCGTCGCCGCCGGCCAGCCTCACCCGAAGCGCGAGAGGGCTCTTGCCCGGGCGCGGGGGTGTTTCGGGAAGGCTGTCGTGCCAGCGCGTCCAGCCCGCGCGGGCGAGGTGGAAGACCAGGTGGGGGCCGTCGTCGGTGACCACGTCGAGGAACTTGCCGTGCCGTCGCACGGCCGTGACCGCGCGCCCCTCCAGGTCGCTCAGCGGCGGGTCGTAGGTCTTGAGGACGCTCACCGCGGCGGGCAGCACGCGCTCGATCCTGCGGCCGACGAGGCGTTCGGCCAGGAACTCGGTGAGGGCCTCGACCTCCGGCAGTTCCGGCATGGTCCAAGTCTGCCGGAGCGGGCGGGAGCGGCAACTCAG
This sequence comes from Streptomyces sp. NPDC021096, assembly GCF_040641275.1. NCBI lineage: Bacteria > Bacillati > Actinomycetota > Actinomycetes > Kitasatosporales > Streptomycetaceae > Streptomyces > Streptomyces sp. NPDC021096. Next base: position 24,327 of record NZ_JBFADG010000023.1, read on the forward strand.
TGGACGGGGGCGGCCCAGTCGATGCGGTAGCCGGTGAGCCAGTCCATGCGCGCGCGGGGGTCCTCGGCCATGCGGCGCTCGACCTCCGCGTCGCGGGCCCGCCGCTCCTGCTCCGTACCGGGGGCGCGCCCGGCCATGGCACCGCTCAGGGCCACGACCCGCTCGACGCGCTCGCGCCGCAGCCCCTCGTACGCCTCGAACGCCGGCTCGTTGCCGGGCAGGTCGCGCAGGCAGCGGGCGAGGACGACGCCGTCCTCGATGGCCAGGGACGCGCCCTGGGCGGCGTTGGGGGCGGTGGCGTGGGCGGCGTCGCCGACGAGGACGGTGTGGGCGTCGTGCCATACGGGTGTGGTGGGGATGTCGTAGGCGTTGATGCCGACGATGTCGTCGCCGGTGGCGGCGGCGATCGCGGCGGCGGGCGTGCGGTCGTCGGCGAAGGCCTCGGCGACGCGGCGGCGCCACTGGGCGGGGGTGGTGGCGGCGAGGACGGCCCGCGGGAGCTCGGCGCCGGGCATGTTGGCGAACCAGTAGGTGGTCCCGTCCGGTGCCCTCGTGCAGCCGAAGAAGGCCCGCTGCCCGTAGTACATGCGGTACGTGCGGTCCGGGACGGGGGCGTGCGCGGCGCGGGTGCGGCCGCAGACGGTGAGCTGGCCCGTGTGCCGGGGCGGGGGCGCGGCCGGATCGAGGAGGGCGCGGGTGCGCGAGCGCAGGCCGTCGGCGCCGACGACCGCGGTGCCCTCGGCGCGGGTGCCGTCCGCGAAGCGGGCCACGACCGTGCCGCCGGGGCGGACGGTGAGGTCGACGAGGCGCTTGCCGTGCTCGACGCGCACGCCCCGGCGGGCGGCCTCGGTGCGCAGGGTGCGGCAGAGCACGGAGCGCCGGAGGGTGCGCGGGCCGAGCCCCGGGTCCCAGGAGCCCGCCAGGGGCCGCCGGCCCAGCAGCCGGCCGGTGTCGCTGATGAACTCCACCGTCTCCGCGCCGCGGGAGGCCTCGCGCACGGGCCCGTCGGCGTCGATGGCCCGCAGGGCGGCGAGCCCGTTGGCGAAGAGGGTGAGGAAGGCGCCGGCGTCGTCCGCGCCGGCCGGGAACGCCTCGTAGACGGTCGCGTCGATGCCGGCCCTGTGCAGGGCCATCGCGGTCACGGGTCCGGCGATGCCGCCGCCGATGATCAGGACATGGGCCATGGTCTTGCTCCGCCCCCACACGTCGATCCCGGTCGAACACGTGACCATGACGTAACCAGAAGGGGTGCACTCCGTCCAGAGCGCGTGGCTACGCCCGCAGGGCCTCGGCCAGATAGGGCGCCGTCACGCTCGCCTTTGACCGCGCCACCTCCTGCGGCGTGCCCGCGGCGACCACCCGGCCGCCCTCCGCGCCGCCGCCCGGCCCCAGGTCCAGGACCCGGTCCGCGCCCGCCACGACGGCCATGTCGTGCTCGACGACCACCACGGTGTTGCCCGCCTCGACCAGACCGTGCAGCTGGCGCAGCAGCACCTCGGTGTCGGCCGGGTGCAGCCCGGTCGTGGGCTCGTCCAGCACGTACAGGGTGTGTCCGCGGTGGGTGCGCTGCAGCTCGGTGGCGAGCTTGATGCGCTGCGCCTCCCCGCCGGACAGCTCGGTGGCGGGCTGCCCCAGCCGCAGGTAGCCCAGGCCCACGTCTTGCAGTGTGCGCAGGCCGCGCCGTGCGGCGGGCACGTCGGCGAGGAAGGCGGCGGCCGCGTCGACGGTCATGTCGAGGACGTCGGCGATGCTCGCACCCCGGTAGGCGATCTCCAGCGTCTCGGGGTTGTAGCGCGCTCCCCCGCAGGCGGTGCAAGGGGCGTACGTACCGGGCAGGAACAACAGCTCGACGGCGACGAACCCCTCGCCCTGGCAGACCTCGCAGCGCCCGGCGACCACGTTGAAGGAGAAGCGGCCGGCACCGTAGCCCCGGGCGCGGGCCTCGTCGGTCGCGGCGAAGACCTTGCGCACGGCGTCGAACAGGCCGGTGTAGGTGGCCAGGTTGGAGCGCGGCGTACGGCCGATCGGCTTCTGGTCGACGCGCACGAGCCGGTCGACGGCCGCGAGCCCCTCGGCCTTCACCTCCGGCTGCCGTCCCTCCAGGTGCGCGGCGACGGTCTCCGCCAGCGCCTCCCCCACCAGCGTCGACTTGCCCGAGCCGGAGACCCCGGTGACGGCGGTGAAGACCCCGAGCGGGACGTCCACGTCGAGGTCGCGGAGGTTGTGCCGGGTGACACCACGCAGCGCCAGGACGCCCGAGGGCTCGCGGGGCGTACGGGCCCGGGGCCCGGCCCCGTCGGGGAAGACGAACCGGCGCGTCGCGGAGGCGGCCACCTCGGCCAGCCCGTCCACCGGCCCGCTGTAGAGCACCCGCCCGCCGTGCTCGCCCGCCGCGGGCCCCACATCCACGATCCAGTCGGCGCGGCGGACGACGTCCATGTGGTGCTCGACGACGAACAGCGAGTTCCCGGCCGCCTTGAGCCGGTCCAGGACCGTCAGCAGGGCGGCGCTGTCGGCCGGATGGAGACCGGCTGAAGGCTCGTCCAGGACGTAGACGACGCCGAAGAGGCCGGACCGCAGCTGGGTGGCGAGCCGCAGCCGCTGCAGCTCGCCGGCCGACAGGGTCGGGGTGGGGCGGTCGATGCTGAGGTAGCCCAGGCCGAGCTCGGTGAGCACCTCGATGCGGGCGACCAGGTCCCGGGCGAGCGCCGCGGCGACCCCCTCGCCGTCCCGCACGGGGCGCAGCGTCCGCGCCAGGGCGTCCAGCGGCAGCGCGGCGAGCGCGGCGATGTCCCGCCCGGCGAACGTGACGGCCAGCGCCTCGGGCCGCAGCCGCCGCCCGTCGCACACCGGGCACGCCCCGCTGACCAGGTGCCGCTCGGCACGGGCCCGCAGGGCGGCGCTCTTGGAGTCCGCGTAGGTGTGCAGCACGTAGCGGCGGGCGCTCATGTACGTGCCCTTGTAGGGGCGTTGGATGCGCTCGGCGTCCCGTACGGGGTGCACGGTGACGACGGGCTGCTCGTCGGTGAAGAGGATCCACTCGCGGTCCGCCCGCGGCAGCTCCCGCCAGGGCCGGTCGATGTCGTACCCGAGCGTGTCGAGGATGTCCCGCAGGTTCTTGCCCTGCCACGCGCCCGGCCAGGCGGCGACGGCTCCCTCGCGGATGGACAGCGACGGGTCGGGGACCAGCGAGTCCTCGGTGACCCGGTGGACGCGCCCCTGGCCGTGGCACTCCGGGCAGGCCCCGGTGGCGGTGTTGGGCGAGAAGGCGTCGGAGTCCAGCCGTGCGGCCCCTTCGGGGTAGGTGCCGGCGCGGGAGTAGAGCATGCGCAGCGAGTTGGAGAGTGTGGTGACGGTGCCGACGGAGGAGCGCGAGGTCGGCGCGGACCGCCGCTGCTCCAGCGCCACGGCGGGCGGCAGCCCGCTGACCTCGTCCACCTTGGGGGCGCCGACCTGGTGGATGAGGCGGCGCGCGTAGGGGGCGACGGACTCGAAGTAGCGGCGCTGGGCCTCGGCGTAGACGGTGCCGAAGGCGAGGGAGGACTTGCCGGAGCCGGAGACTCCGGTGAAGACGACGAGGGCGTCGCGGGGGATGTCGACGTCGACGGCCTTGAGGTTGTGCTCGCGGGCGCCGCGCACGCGGACGTAGGGGTCGTGCATGGGGTTGATCATTCCCCACCCCGCCCCTTCCCGTAACTGGGGCTCCGGCCCAGACCCCGGTCCTCAATCGCCGGACGGGCTGAATTTGTTGCCCGGAACCGGCGGAAAATCGAGCCCGTCCGGCGATTGAGGACAAGAAACGGTGAAAGGGCGGGATCGGGGAAAGGCCCTCCGGGGTGCCACCCTGGGGGCATGCACGACACGCCACCCGCCCACGTCCTCGTCGTGGACGACGACCCCACCGTCGCCGAGATCGTGGCGGGCTACCTCACCCGCGCCGGCTTCACCACCGCCCGCGCGGCGGACGGCCCCGCCGCCCTGGCGGCGGCCGCCGTCGTCCGCCCCGATCTCGTCGTCCTCGACCTCATGCTCCCCGGCGGCATGGACGGCTTCGCGGTGTGCCACGCGCTGCGCCGCGACCACGGCGCCCTCCCCGTGATCATGCTGACGGCCCGTGGCGAGGAGGAGGACCGCATCCTCGGCCTCGAGGTCGGTGCGGACGACTACGTCACCAAGCCCTTCAGCCCCCGCGAGCTCGTCCTGCGGGTGCGGTCGGTCCTGCGCCGCGCCCACGCCGCGGGTGCGCCCGGCCCGGCGGGTACGCCGCCGCTGCGCGCGGGGGGCCTGACGCTGGACCCCGTGGACCGGCGCGTCACCAAGGAGGGCGCCGAAATCGCCCTCACGGTCCGCGAGTTCGACCTCCTGGCGTTCCTGCTGCGCCACCCCGGCCGGGCCTGCGCCCGTGAGGAGCTGATGCGGGAAGTGTGGGGCTGGGAGTTCGGCGACCTGTCCACCGTGACCGTCCATGTGCGGCGGCTGCGCGGCAAGGTCGAGGACGACCCGGCGCGGCCGAGGCTGATCCAGACGGTCTGGGGCGTCGGTTACCGCTTCGCCGCCCCGGGGCCGGACGGGGGGCCCGGCCGTGCGTGACGTCGCGCTCATCGCCCTCTACGCCCTGCTCGGCGCGGTCGCCGCCGGGCTGTTGGGGGCCCTCGCGCTGCGGGCCCTGCGCCACCGGTCGGTCGCGGTGTCCCTGACCGTGGTGGCCGCGGTCCCGGTGACCGCGATGCTGGCCGGGACGCTGGCCGTCGCGTGGGCGATGTTCCTGTCCTCGCACGACCTGACCGTCGTGACGACGGTGTGCGCGATGGCCGCCGTGGTCTCCCTCGCCACGGCGCTGCTCCTGGGCCGCTGGGTGGTGGCGCGCAGCGCCGCCCTGACCCGGGCGGCCCGTTCCTTCGACGAGGGCGGCTTCGCCGCCCCGGACGGCGGGGCCACGGCGGAACTGGCCGAGCTGGGCCGGGAGCTGGCGGCGACCAGTGCCAGGCTCGCGGCGTCGCGGGAGCGCGAACGCGCCCTCGACGCGTCCCGGCGCGAGCTGGTCGCCTGGATCTCGCACGACCTGCGGACCCCGCTGGCGGGGCTGCGCGCGATGTCGGAGGCGCTGGAGGACGGCGTGGCCGAGGACCCCGGGCGCTACTTCCGTCAGATCCGCACCGAGGTGGACCGGCTCAACGCCCTGGTCGGCGACCTCTTCGAGCTCTCGCGCATCCACGCGGGGGCGCTGCCGCTGCAGCCGAGCCGCATGTCGGTGTACGACCTGGTCGGCGACGCGCTGGCCGGCGCCGGGCCGCTGGCGCGCGAGCACGGCGTGCGTCTGGTGGGCGGGGAGGTCGACGCCGTCCCGGTCGAGGTCGACGGCAAGGAGATGACCCGGGTCCTGGGGAACCTGCTGGTCAACGCCATCCGCCGCACCCCCGCCGACGGCACGGTGGCGGTCGCCGCGCGGCGGGCGGCCGGCACGGTCGTGGTGTCGGTGACCGACGAGTGCGGGGGCATCCCGGAGGAGGACCTGCCGCGTGTCTTCGACACGGGCTGGCGCGGTTCGGCGGCGCGTACCCCCGAGGCCCACGGGCACGGCGGCGCGGGCCTGGGGCTGGCGATCGTCCGCGGCATCGTCGAGGCGCATGCGGGCCGGGCGACGGTCCGCAACGTCCCGGGCGGCTGCCGCTTCGAGGTGACGCTGCCGTCGGCCCGCCCGTAGGGGCGGGCCGACGGCGTCAGCGCGGGCGCCGCCGCACCCCGTGGAGGGTGATCGGAGCCCAAGGCGCTGACGTGATCAGGGGGTGTGCGTCACGATGCAGCCCTCTGGCAGTGCGACGACCGTGAAGCGAACGGGATGGCCCATGTCCGACACCGATACCGCCGCGGGCCCTTTGCACAGGATCGCCGCGGCGATCGACCGGGAGCGGGACCCCTCCTCACGGACATGTCTGACGTGCGGCGGGCCGACCCGGGTGGTGGTGCGGGAGGAGTCCGCGGGCAACGGCCGGCCCGTCATCAGCGCGCGCAAGGAGTGCGCGGGCAAGGGGTGTGCGCGCCCCTGACCCGCAGGCCGTCCGGGCGCGCCCGGCTCACGGGTCGGTGACGGCGGCGGGCGTGGCCGGGGCCGTGACCGTACGGGCCGCCCAGCGCTGTTCGACCTTGGCCAGGCGCCAGTAGGCGAGCGCGACGGCCCACACCACCACGAACAGCCCGACGATGACGAACCCGACGTTGTCCAGGTCGAGTCCGGCGATCCAGCCGGTCACCGCGTCGTCGAGGCCGAGCTTCTCGTGCAGGACGCCGACCAGTTCGATGGTGCCGATGAGGAAGGCGACCGCGATGGACAGCCCGGTGATGGTGAGGTTGTAGTAGACCTTGCGGACGGGGTTGGAGAACGCCCACTGGTAGGCGAAGTTCATGAAGGTGCCGTCGAGCGTGTCGAACAGGCTCATGCCGGCGGCGAACAGCAGCGGCAGGCACAGGATCGCGTACCAGGGCAGCCCGGCGGCGGCGCCGCTGCCGGCCATGACCATCAGCGTGACCTCGGTGGCCGTGTCGAAGCCGAGGCCGAAGAGGAAGCCCAGCGGGTACATCTGCCCGGGGCGGGTGATGGAGCGGGTGAAGCGGCCGAGGACGCGGTTCATGAAGCCGCGCGAGTCGAGGTGCTTCTCCAGCTCGGTCTCGTCGTAACGGCCCTCGCGCATGGCGCGGAAGATGCGCAGGATGCCGGCGAGGGCGACGAGGTTGAGGGCGGCGATCAGGTAGAGGAAGCCGCCGGAGACGGTCGTGCCGATGACGCCGAGCGTCTGGTGGGTGGTGGACTCCTCGTTCATCAGCGTCCCGGCCAGCTGGGTGCCGCCGGCCACCAGCAGGGCCATCAGGACGACGACGCTGGAGTGGCCGAGGGCGAACCAGAAGCCGACGGAGACCGGGCGTTTGCCGTCGGCCATCAGCTTGCGGGTGGTGTTGTCGATGGCGGCTATGTGGTCGGCGTCGAAGGCGTGCCGCATGCCGAGGGTGTAGGCGGTGACGCCGAGGCCGACGCCGAAGACCTTGGAGTCGACGGTGTAGTGGTTCGGCACGACCATCAGGAAGAGCACGCCGAAGGCGACGACGTGCAGGGCGGCTATGACGGCCAGCAGGCCCGCGGTGCGCAGGGTGTCCTGGCGGCGCCAGCGGAAGGCGGGCGCGGGGCCGGCGGGGGAATCGGGGGAGTCGGGGAACTCGGGAAACGCAGTCATCGTGGGGTGAACGCTCCAGCACCTCGTGGATCATTTCGAGATGCCGTGGCCGGTCTCCTGGCTTACGGGTCCGTTCGCGCCCGCCCCCGCCTTCCCGGCAGCCGGCTGCGGCCAGTGGCTCCGCGCGCCCGTGGGCGCGCGGAATGGGACGGTCACTCCCCGATCACAGTGGCGAGGGCCGCTCCGGAATGGGACCACGAGGGTCCGTCACCGGTCTTCCCGAACACCACGGCCGGGCCACTTTAACTCCTGGCCTCCGAAGACCCGCTCCCCGTCGGCCGCCTCGCGCCACCACTGTTCGAGCGCGCCCTGGTCCATGGCCGCCCAGTCGGGCGTGGCCTCCACCTGTGCCCGGCCCAGCCGGCGGGCGAGCTCGACGACGGCCAGGCCCGCGGCCGAGCGCTCGGCGTCGTAGGCCCGTACCGCCTCGTCCCAGCTCGTGGCCGAGCGCAGAGCGCGTTCCAGCACCGTGGCGTCCTGGAGGGCCTTGACCGCGCCGCTGCCGGTGTGGGGGCGGGTGACGGCGGCCGCGTCGCCGGCGAGGACGAGCCGGCCCTCGCCGTAGTGCGGCACGGCGAGGTCGTAGAGGGGCTGGACGAAGGTCCGCTCCCTGGGCGTGAGGCGGACGAACTCCTGCCAGTACGGCGGGAAGTGCCGCTCGACCACCGCCGCGTGGTGTGCCATCAGCTCGTCGGTCACCGTGCCGGGCGGCAGGCTCGTCGCCTCCCGCAGCGCGGGGGCGGCGGAGGGCGGCGGGGCGGTGTAGAAGACCCAGTTGGCGAAGGTGCCGACGCCGTGGGCGCCGGGAATGCGGTAGGCGATCATGTGGCCGCCGGGGAAGGTGACGGTCGCCGCCTCGTCCTCGGCCCATGCGGTGCGCGGGCCGGGCAGCGCATCGGCGGGCACGGTGCCGCGCCAGGCCAGATAGCCGGCGTAGACGGGCACGGTGGCGGCTCGGGTGGCCGCCCGTACGGCCGAGCGGTAGCCGTCCGCGCCGACGACCAGGTCGAAGCGCTCCTCGCGCCCGTCGGCCAGGCGCAGCCCGACCCCGTCGGGCTCGGGGACGACCTGCTCGACGGTGGCGCCCTGCCGGTAGTCGACGGACGCGGGGACGCGGGCCCGTAACTCCCGCCACAGCGAGCCCCAGTTGTACGAGCGGAACGGGAACGGCAGCTCCCCCAGCCGGCGGCCGGCGCGGTCGCCGCCGTCCCGGGTGAGCCAGGTGCGGGTGGTCAGCCGCACCCAGGGCATGGCGGCGTCGACGTAGCCGGCCGCCTCCAGTTCGCGGTAGCGCTCGTCGCGGACGGCGAGGCCCACGCCCCGGTCCTGGAGCCCGCCGGGCGTCCGCTCGTAGACCACGACCTCGTCGGCGCCGGCGCGGGCCGCCGCGAGCGCGGCGGCGCAGCCCGCGATGCTGCCGCCCACCACGGCCACTCTTCCTCCGTGCACTGTCATCCTCACGTCTCTTCTCGGGTGATGCGTTGATGCGCTTCGTGCACAGATCTTGACTGTCCGTCGTCCGCGGCACCAGAGTCGCCGACACTCCGCAGGTGATGGACGCGTCCGGCGGGCCGGTGTACGAGTGCAGTGGACCTAATCACGGGGCGAAGGGGCTGACGCCATGACGGATTCGGCAACAGGCGCGGAACGCGGGCCCGAAAAGGCGGCGGTGCCGGGGCAGCGGGACGGTTTCGTGCGCCGTATCGGACTGTTCCAGGCCACGACCATCAACATGAGCCAGATGTGCGGCATCGGGCCCTTCGTGACGATCCCGCTGATGGTGGCCTCCTTCGGCGGGCCGCAGGCCGTCATCGGCTTCGTCGCCGGCGCGGTCCTGGCCCTGGCGGACGGCCTGATCTGGGCGGAGCTGGGGGCCGCGATGCCCAGAGCCGGCGGCAGCTACGTGTATCTGCGGCAGGCGTTCCAGTACCGGACGGGCAAGCTGGTGCCGTTCCTGTTCGTCTGGACGGCGATGCTCTTCATCCCCATCGGCATGTCCACGGGGATCATCGGCTTCGTGCAGTACCTGGGCTATCTGTGGCCGGGCATGGGGCAGACGGCGGGCGACCTCACGGGGTTGGCCGTCATCGCCCTCATCATCACGATGCTGTGGCGGCGCGTCGACCACATCGCACGGATCACGGCCGTGCTGTGGTGCGTCATGCTCGCCTCGGTCGCGCTCGTCATCGTGGCCGCCTTCACCCACTTCAGCCCCGACCGGGCCTTCACCTACCCGGGCGACGCCTTCGAGCTGAGCAGCCATCAGTTCTGGATCGGCTTCGCCGCGGGCCTGACCATCGGCATCTACGACTACATGGGCTACAACACCGTCGCCTACCTGGGCGCGGAGATCAAGAACCCGGGGCGCACGATGCCGCGCGCGATCGTCTACTCGATCCTCGGCATCATGGGCATCTACCTCCTGCTGCAGATCGGCACGCTGGGCGTGATCGACTGGCGGCAGATGCTCGACCCCGCCTCGACGGCCCACTCGTCCGTCGCCTCCGCCGTGCTGGAGGAGGCCTGGGGCAAGGGCGCCGCGAACACCGTCACGGTGCTGATCCTCGTCACGGCCGTCGCCTCGGTCTTCACCGGCCTGCTGGGCGGCTCGCGGGCGCCGTACGACGCCGCCTGCGAGAAGGTCTTCTTCCGCCCGTACGCCAAGCTCCATCCGCGTCATGGCTTCCCGGTGCTGGGGCTGGCGACGATGGGCCTGCTGACCGCCGTCGGCTTCCTGATCGGTCGTCATACGGATCTGGCGACGCTCATCTCCCTGCTGACCGCCGTGATGGTGATCGTGCAGGCCCTGGCCCAGGTGCTGGCGCTGACCGTGCTGCGGCGGCGCCAGCCGGGGCTGCGCAGGCCGTACCGGGTGTGGCTGTATCCGCTGCCGAGCCTGGTGGCCCTGACGGGCTGGCTGGTCATCTACGGCTACGCGGACGAGAACTCCCCCGGACGGCACCCGATCGAGTGGTCGCTGGCCTGGGTCGCGGCGGGCTGTGTGGCTTTCGTGCTCTGGGCGAGGTACGAGAAGGTCTGGCCGTTCGGGCCGCGGGAGATCAGCGAGGAATTCCTGAACGCCCCCGACCCCGATGCCCACCACGACGCCGCGGTACCCGGCACGGGCCCCGGAGGCGATCCCGATGCCGACCCCGACACCAAGGAGCCCACCCCGGCCTGACGGGGCGTCCGCCGTCCCCGGACCCCTGGACCGGACTCCGGTGGTCCGGCCGAACGGTGATAAAACGGCACCCATGCCCGTGACCACTGCCCCGCCCCCGCCCGTTCCCACCGCCAAGCCGCGCAAGCTGCTGTGGCACCGCCTGATATTCGGGCTCTGGTACCGGCCCGTCGAAGTCCTCGACGAGGCGCGGGACCGGAGCGTGTGGGGGGCGGCCGCGTTCGTCTCCCTGCTGTGCGGGGCGCTCGGGACGCTGGCCAAGGACTCCTTCTGGGGGCAGTGGGGGGTCAGTCCCGTGCTGGCGCTGGAGGCGATGGCCATCGGCTCCGCGGTGATGATGCTGGCCAGCCTGCTGCTGGGCGCCGCCACCCACGCCATCGCCCGCCGTCTGGGCGGCAACGGCAGGTTCGCGCCCACCGCGAGCCTGTTCGTCGTCATCTTCTGGGCCAGCGACCTGCCCCGGCTGGCGCTCGACACCTGGCTGCCGGCGAGCTCGATGCCGGTGCGCGCCGCCGCCTCGGTGACCGCGGCGTTCGGCTGCGCCCTGGCCACCCTGCTGATCCGCGGACAGCACCATCTGCCGACCCATCGGGCCGCGGCGTCCGTGAGCGTCCAGATGCTGGCGGCGGTGGTCCTGCTGAAGTTCCCGCCCGGCAGCGGGTGAGGTGGGCCGGAACGCCGAAGGCCCGCCCGGTGCGACGGGGGATGCACACCGGGCGGGCTCGAGGACAGTTCTACCTCATCAAGGATGGGTTATGCATCAAAAACCTGTTCGGCTTGTCGATTACCAGCGGACCGGGAGCGAAATCAGGCCACGCGCCCTGATGGTGGGACGCCACCTCAGCGACTCTCTCGGAACATCGAGTTCCAGGTTTTCGAAGCGCTCCAGCAGCGCGGCGAGCGCCGTCTCCATCTCCAGCCGGGCCAGCGGCGCGCCCAGGCAGTAGTGGATGCCATGGCCCAGCGCCAGCTGGCCCGACCGCTCCCGCCGCAGGTCCAGGCGGTCCGCATGGGGGAAGTGACGCGGGTCGCGGTTGGCGGAGGCCACGGACAGCAGCACGGTCTCGCCGGCCGGTACCGTCACTCCGCCGATCTCCATGTCCTCCAGCGGGAAGCGGCGGATCGCCAGCGGAGCCGGCCCGTCCCACCGGCTGAGCTCCTCCACGGCCGCCTCGAGACCGTCCGGATTCTTTCGCAGCTCGCGCAGGTGCGCGGGGTGGTCCAGCAGGGCGAGGACGGCGTTGGCGATGAGGTGGACGGTGTTCTCGTAGCCGGCGAAGAGGATGAGGAAGGCCAGCGAGGTCAGCTCGTCCCGGGACAGCGTGTCCCCGCCGTCCTCCACGGCGATCAGGTCCGAGAGCAGATCGTCGGCGGGCTCGGCCCGCTTGCTCTCGATGAGCCCGGTGAAGAAGCGCATCATGCTGGCGACGGCTTCCTTCATCAGGTGCGGCCGCTCACGGTCCGGGGTGATCAGGGCGTCGGTCCAGACCCGGAAGTCGCGCCGGTCGCGCTGCGGGATGCCGAGCAGATCGCAGATGACGATGATCGGCAGCGGCCCCGCATAGGTGGCGAGCAGATCCGTCCGCCCGTCGGCCTCGACGGCGTCCAGGAGTTCGTCGGCGACCCGGCGCACCGGCGCGCGGAGCCTGTCCACCCGGCCGGGCGTGAACGCCTTCACCACCAGGCGGCGCACCCGGGTGTGGTCGGGCGGGTCCATGTTCAGCAGATTGGCGTCCAGCGCCGGGGGCAGCGAGAAGCCGCTGTAGTTGCCGGGAAGGGCGTTGCGCTTGTCGAGGGAGAGCCGCGGGTCGGCGAGGCCCTTGCGGACGTCCTCGTAACGGGTCACCAGCCAGGCCGGCTTGCCGTCCGGGCCGGTGACGCGGTGCACGGGCCCGGCCTCGCGGAGCTTGTCGTACGTGCCGTACGGGTCGTCGATCAGCGCGTTGACATCGATGGGCTGCATGTCACCCGACTCTAGAGGGGACCTGAGGTCCGGTTCCGGGCGGATCGTCGGCACTGGCGGCGCCGGATCCGTACGGATCGTCGATCCGTACGGATCCGGCGCCGGCCTGTGTCGCAGGCGGCCTTGACCCCCGTCCAGGGCCGCCTCGTCCATGGGTCGCGCGCCGTCAGGGACGGCGTGCCGCGCTCGCCTCTCTCAACTCGGCGAGCACGGCGTCCACCATCGGATCGTGGTAGACGTCGGCGACGCGCGCCAAGTGCTCGTGTTCCTCGGCCGGATCGGCGCTGACGGTCATCACCACGCTGTCGGCGTGGGGCGTCGGCACGTGTCCGGTCTGCTGGTTGGCCAGGCCCCGGCGCAGGGCCGCGGCCTCCACCACGGCGGCGAGCCGGTGCTCGTCGAGGGAGGCCTCCTCGGCCTTGCGCCGGGCGATCTCCAGGGCGGCGGGCTCGACATGGCGCCGGACGCCGCGCTGGATGTCGCGGATCTCCGCCATCTGCCGGTTGGCCCGCCACTCCAGGTCCGCGAAGGGCCAGCGGTTCGTCCAGCGGGACTCCCCGATGGTGACCTCCGGGGCGTGTGCGGTGACCTCGCGCCACAGCGGGCCGAGCCGGCGCAGCCGGCGCCAGGCGGCCGCCCGGGGACCGACGGCGGGCAGCGAGAACCCCAGCAGGACCAGCAGCGCGGCCACCGAAGCGCTCATCGGCGCCACCCCGTTGGAGAGCCAGTACACGTCATGGCCGGCCCAGGTCAGGACGAAGCCGGCCAGCTTGCAGGCGCAGTACACCAGGCCCAGCCAGCAGCCGGCGGCCAGCGTCCGCAGCCCCTTGGCGAGCCAGGAGCGGCCCAGCTGGGCGGCGTAGCGCGGGCACAGGGTGCCCAGGCCGGCCAGGCTGGTGCCGAAGATGGCCAGGTACAGCACCAGGAAGGCCACCACGCCGGGGGCGTCGGCGTAGGCGGTGCTGAAGTCGCGGGGGTGCTCCACGTCGTCGGGCCGTCCGACGGCGAAGCAGACGATCGCCGTGGCCCAGGTGACCGCGAGCACGCCCACGGCCCACCGGGACCGGGCGGCCGCGCGGGCGTGGGCCGCCTCGTCGCCCCTGCTGGTCCAGCGCAGCAGCAGCACGCTCGCGCCCGACGCGAACAGCACGACGGCCGAGTACAGGAAGACCATCGCCAGGTTCGCCACGCCGGTCAGGCGGTCGAAGGCGCGGTAGACGCTGGGCGCGGAGAACAGGAAGACGATCGGGACGCCGGAGGTCATCAGGGCGGTCAGCCCCAGGTCCGTGTTGCCGCGGTCGCGGAACCAGGCACGGGCCTTGTAGCCGACGATGGCCCAGGCGACGGCGCTGAACGCCAGGTAGAGGACGTCAAACACCGGCCTCGCCCCCCGCCGTCCCGTCGGCCGCGCCTTCTTCGCGGCGCAGCCCGCGGCGTACGTGCTGCAGGGCCGGGCCGAGCGATGCGGCGAGCTCGGCGGCGTGGCCCTCCAGGGGCAGTTCCTGGCCCGGCGGAGGGGGCACCACCTTCGCCATGAGGAGGGTGCCCAGGATCTCCGTCTCGCGCTCGGTGAGGTTGTCGTAGCAGTGGTGGCGCGCCAGGCCCATGGTCAGGCCCATGCGCCGCATGGCGGTGGCCACGTCGACCGACGGCGTCCACACCTTGAGGGCGTCCTCGGTGACGGCGGGGTCCTGGTCGTGCCCCAGCAGCAGGTGGCCGATCTCGTGCAGCACGATGTGGACCTGGTGCCAGGGCGAGGTCTTCTGTTCGTAGACGACCCAGTACGCGTCGTCGGTGGTGGCCGTCATGCCCGAGACGACGCCGTCCAGGCTCATCGGCACCAGGTGGATGGGCCGGCCGACGCGCCGGGCGACGGCGTCGCACAGGCCCTGCAGATCGGTGGTCGCGGGCAGCGCGAGCTCAGCGATGAGCTGCTTGCAGCGCCGGCGTATGCGCCCCACCCGCATGCTTGCACCGTCCTCGTCCTCGCTACGCCGCCAGTAAGTGAAGAGCCGGTCCTCCGCGATGACGGTCACGGGCGCTCCTCACCACCCGCGTCGGGCGGGTCGGACGGAAGGTTCATCTGCTGCCGGAACTGCGAGATGATCGTGGTCAGGCTGTCCTGCACCTCCGGCGGCAGACCCACCGAACGCAGGGCGATCGCCCGGACGCGCTGATCCCTCATGGCGACGAGGAAGCGGACCTCCTCCTCCACCCGTTCCGCCTGTGAGGCGGACAGGTCGCCCATCAGATAGCCCACCGGCACGGCGAAGAACTTCGCCAGTGCCCGCAGGACGTCGGGGCTGGGGTTGGCGCGCTTGCCGTTGCGCAGCATCGACAGATACTGCTCGGTGAGGCTGACGTCGCCGTACTCCTCCCCCTGGCTGATCTCCTCGGCCACATGCCCGTTGGTGTAGGGGGCGCCGGGCGGGTGCATGTTCGCGAACAGGTAGTTGAGCCGCTGCGCGAGCGGGCTGCCCGCGTCACCGGCCGTCCTGTCCCCCCCGGCTGCCATCTGCCCCGTTCCTTCGAGCCTTCTTCGCGACACGGCTTCTAGGTCTTTCACGGCCAGTTAAGTGCTTTCCAGCCGCGAGAGGCATCCTGTCACGGGATGAATGCCGAGCACTAGTCCGCCCGTGGTTACGAGCCGGTGAAGGACTTAACCGGGAGTTGAGAAGGTCCGGACCGCAGACCGCTCGTCCACGGTGGGTACGACGGGGCGCACTTGATACGGCGGCCCCGGCTTCTGTGGTGCCGGGGCCGCCGTGGTCGTTGCGGGAGAAGCTTCCGCTCGTCAGGGCTTCACGGAGATGGTGTGACCCTGGTAGAGCGTGCCGACGCTGGCGTTGCCGGACACCGTGTTGGTGACGGTGGTGTGGGTGACGGACACGTTCGTCGTCCTCGCCAGCTCCTCCCACCGGCGGTACTCCGCCGTCAGCGTCTCGTCCTGGAATATGCGGCCGAACAGCAGGGCGGCCAGCGCCTGGACCTCCTGCTCATTGCCGGGGTCGAGCGGCAGCGGCGCGGCCGCGGCGTCGTCCTCCCGGCTTCGTCCGAAGGCGCGCCGCGTGAAGTCGACGAGCGAACCCCAGACCTGACGTCCCGCTTCCGTGCCGACGGAGCCGGCGGCCGCCGTCACCGCGGTCGTGATCGCGTCGAGAGAAACCGGATCGACCATCATCCCACTCCCCACCCTGCGGGCCGGACAGCCCGGACAACCCAACTCACTGTTGCGCACAGGCTACCGGCCGCCTCTGACAGCACTGTCCGGCGTTGTGGTGAATCCTGTCGCGTCGGCCACTCGCCGTACCCCGGCCGCTCGTAGGACGATGACACGCTCACCTCGTACGTGCCGTTCCGCACCGGGAGGAATCGTTCATGCGTCGCAGACCCTTCGCCATACGCCGGGGCCCCACCGCCGTCCTCGTCACCTTGCTGACGGTGGCGGCCGCCGCCTTGCCGACGCCCGCCGCCATGGCCGCCTCGACCCCCTCGGCCGGCCCGGCCGCCTCGGCCGCCGTCTCCAGCGATGCCTACTGGACCCCCGAGCGCATGCGGGCCGCGCGCCCCGCCGCCGACGCCCGGCGGACCGCCGCGCCGGCGGCCGCCGACGAGCCCGTACCGCCGAGCCACCCCTTCGACGGCCTCCCCCAAGTGGGCACGTTCTTCTGGACCGACGGCCAGAACCAGGGCCGCTTCTGCGGCGGCACCGTGATCCGCAGCCCGCACCGCGATCTCGTCGTCGGCGCCGCCCACTGCCTGCGCTCGCCCGACCCGAAGAAGCGGCTGTCGTTCGTCCCGCAGTACCACGACGGCCTCAAGCCGCACGGCGTCTTCCCGGTCGAGCTCATCTACATCGACCAGCGGTACTACGACCTGGGCACGGACGGCGGCGCACGCTGGGACTACACGGTCGTCCGGCTCGGGCCGCGCGCGGACGGCACGAAGGTCCAGCGCGCCGTCGGCGGCTTCGACCTGGCGATCCGCCCGGGCTACAGGCACGAGGACGTACGGCTGATCGGCTATCCGGGCGGCAGCGACGCCACCCACCCCAAGCCGCTCGACTGCAGCTCCTCCACGCACCGCTACACCAGTACGGATCCGGCCGCGCCGGGCGACTTCCTGGAGATCGCCTGCGCGGGCTACATCGGCGGCACCTCGGGCGGCCCGTTCCTGGTGCGCGGGCCCGGCGGGTACGCACTGATCGGCGTCATCGGCGGCTACCACACCGGCGGCGACACCCCGGACATCTCCTACAGCTCGTACTTCAACGAGGACCTGCTGGAGCTGTACCTGCGGGCCGTCGAAGGCGATCCGCCCGCGGCCCCCTGAACGCACGACGGCGGCACCCCCGGGGCCCGGGGGTGCCGCCGTGCTCCCGCCGGCTAGCGGCGGCGGGGGTGGCGGGTGAGGGTGTAGCCGCCGATCGCCGCGAGCGCGCCGAGGACGGCACCGCCCACGGTCCACGCCCAGCGGGACGTGAACCAGCTGCCGTTCCAGCCGCCCTCCGGCTCGGCGACGGCCGCCGCGTGCAGCGGCGCGCCCAGCTCGCCGCCTTCGGCGCGCTCCCCGCCCATGTCCTCGGCGGTCGCCTCGACCTCGGCCTTCACCGGCAGCCCCAGGTCCTTCTCGGGGGCGTCGACGACGGTCAGCCGGATGTAGTACGCGCCGGGCAGCGGGTCGTTGGCCCACCGCTCCGACCACGGGCGTACGGTCCGCAGGGTGCAGGTCAGGGTCACCGATGCGTCCTGCTGCGAGGCCCGCTTGGTCTGCTCGCCGGACGTACAGGCCTGGCGCCGGCGCAGCCCGTCGAAGACGTCGAGCTGCCAGGTGGCGGAGCCGTGCCGCGCGGACGTCTCGGGCAGGGTCACCGTGGCCTTGGCCGTGGCCTTCTGCCCGGCACCGGCCGGGAACTGCCAGTAGAGGTAGTCGCCGGTGGACGCGTCGGCGGTGGCCTTGCGGCCCTGCTCGATCGCCACGGCGGTGCGGAAGGCGGTGCCGGCCTCGGTGGGCGCGTCACCGTCGTCGGCGGTGGCGGCGGAGGCCGGGACGAACAGGGCCGCCCCGGCGAGCAGTCCGGCCGTCACGGTCCGGCGCATTCGCTGTGCACGCATCAGTTCTCCCTCCACACCGCGACGCGCCAGCGGGCCAGCCAGCCCCACAGGAGCCCCGCGAGCAACCCGGTCACGCCCAGTACGACCAGCAGCACCCAGCCCCGGCCGAGGCCGAAGGCGGCGAGGTCGGAGGGGTTGTCGGGGGCGTCCACCAGATCGACGGCGAGCTCGACGGGCAGGCCCGGATCCCGCTTGACGGAAGGGGGCGCGGAGAAGGAGTTGGAGACCTCCAGGCATACGTCCCTGGGCTCCTTGTCGTCCTTCTTCGCCTTCCACACCGGAAGGCGAAGCCCCGACGCCATCACGTCCGTACGCCCGCTGGAGGCGTCCGACCCGCGGACGAGTTCCTGTCCGCCCCCGCCCACGGCGCGCACCAGCACCCCGTAGTCACGGTCGACGGCACGGTCGGCGCCCACGCTCACCGAGGCGCGCAGCTCCTGCCCCGGCTTGACCTTGACGCGGTACCAACGGTGCTCGGCGAACGTCTCCCGGTCGGTCCAGACGCCGGCACCGATCTCGGGCGCCTTCGCGCACTCGCTCGCGCCCTGGGTGGGCCTGGGCGTCTCGACGGGCGTCTCGGCCCGGCGCACGAGCTGCTTGATGCGGCCCGAGAGCTCCTTGCGGTGCCGCACGGTGGTGTACGTGCCGCCGGTGGCCTCGGCGATGCAGCTGAGCTGCTCGCGCGTCTTGTCGTCCTGAGTCAGGCCCAGGGTGTCGACGGTCAAGTGCGTGCCCTTGGCGGCGAGTTCGCGCGCCACGTCACAGGGATCGGGCAGGCCGCAGGAGTCCTCGCCGTCGGTGATCAGAACGATGCGGCGCGTCCCGCCGTCCGTCCCCAGATCCTGGTCCGCGCCCCGCAGCGCGTACCCGATCGGCGTCCACCCGGTCGGCCGCAGCGTCGCCACGGCGGCCTTGGCCTCGGTCCGGTCCACCTTGCCGACGCGGTAGAGCTGCTTGCTGTCGCGGCAGCCGGTCTCCTTGTCGTCCCCCGCGTAGTCGGCCCCGAGCGTCCGGATACCGAGCCGCACCCCGTCCGGCACCGCGTCGATGACCTCGTTGAACGCCTGCTGCGCGGCCGCCATCCGCGACTCGCCGTCCACGTCCCGGGCCCGCATCGAGCCGCTGACGTCCAGCACCAGCTCGACCTTGGGCGAATTCTTCGGAGGCCCGTCGGCGGCGCTCGCCGGCACGATGCCCCCGGCCAGGGCGGCGAGCAGGGCGCACGCGCCCGCCGCCAGCCGTTTTGTGATGATCATCCGAGGATCCTAGTGACGGACCGAGGCCCGGCCCAAAAAACGGTACGTCAGGGTCCGGTACGTCCCAGCCCCAGCACCTGGTGCAAGGTCCTCCCCTCCTCCGCCCAGGCACGCAGGCGGTCCCGGTCGACCCAGTGCACGCCGTTGCGGTCGCCCCAGAGGCGGGCGTCGCGCGTGAAGCCGCCGTTGGTCACGACGACGGCGACATCCGCGCCGTGCACGGGCGTGGCAGTGCCGTTGACCTCGTACATCACGTGCGATCCGACCCTGCCTCCGAACATGGTGTGCTTGCACTGGGCGACGATCACCTTCCCGTCCGGGGCCCGCCCGATCACGTCGGCCGCCTGGTCGCCCCGGCGGCCGACGTGCCGTGCCCTGATGCCGTCACGGATCATCAAATCCCGTATGGCCAGCTCGAACCGGTCCGGTGACAGGGCGTCCACTTCGTGCAGCGGCAACCGCAGCTGCTGTAGACGTCGCGCCCCCTCCCTGCGCTCGGCGCGACGCCGGGCCGCGCGGGCCACGCCCGCGGCCGACCCGCAGCCGGCCACGGCCAGGAGGGCCGGCCAGAGGTACGGTCCGAGTCCGGCGAGAAGGCGCAGCAGGCTCCGGAGGACGAGCACGACGGCCACGAGCGCGATCAGGGCTGCCGTGGTCTCGCCGGAGGTACGTGGCCGAAGCCGCCTCCGTGGTGCGCGGCGGGTCACCGGAGTGCCGTGGAGGATGCGGGGGGCTTCGGGGCGGGCTCGTCGGAGGCGTCGTCGTTCAGGCAGCTGTTCAGCATTCCCCAGACGAGCACCGCGACGACGGCCAGGGCGATCCACGGGCTGTTGCCGTCGCTCCGGCTGCGGTTGGGCTTCCGGACCCAGTGACCGCGACGGTAGTACCACTCCTCGCGCATGACGTCCTCTCCGGTTCAGAACTCGGCATCGGGTTGCACAGTGGCGTGGATGAATTCGGCGTTGGCCTTCGCCAGCTGCTCCTTCATCTCGTGGGGAAGGCTCTCGAAGAGGGTGCGGGTGACGTCCCCCTCGTCCGCATGCCCCATGACCTCGCGCGGATGGTCCGTCACCCACTCCAGGACCTGGCGCACCTCGTCGGGGTGGTGGAGCAGCCACAGTGCGGCGAGCGCGTCCGGGCCGGTGCGGACGGCCTGGAGGTAGAACTCGTACTCCTCGCGGCGTTGCGGCGACCACAGTCGGGGCGGGGAACCGATGGCCGGGCCGAAGTCTTCGGCCTCGGGCGGGGCGGTCTCGAGACGGCAGGACAGGCCGAGGTGCGGCAGGTGCTGCGGCTGGGAAAGGTGCGGGATGAATTCCTGCGCGGTCAGTTCCCGCCCGGCGGCGCGGTAGCGGGCCGTAGCCGCGTCGAGCAGCCCGTCCAGGTGTGCGCTGACCGACGCCCAGGGGTCGGCCAGCCGGTGCCGGTTGAGGACGACGAGCCTCGGGTCCTCGGCCCACCAGGTGACCTCGAGAGCGGTGGGCCGGGGGCCGAGGGGCACGTGCCACACTCCGCTGCGGCGGGCCGTGTCGACGAGGTGGGCCTCGGCGTAGCCGCCCAGGGCGGCTCGCATCAGCGACGCTCGCGTGCCGGGCTCGCACAGGGCGTTGTGTTCGCGGTCGATCAGTACCAGGGCGGTGTCGGGCCGGGGAGAGGTACGGAACCGCAGGAGTTGCCGGAAGGGCCCGCCCTGGCAGGTGACCCACAGACCGCTGCCGGGGAGTGGGGGCGGGGCGTAGTAGGTGGTCGTGGTCATGCTCGGCCTTTCTGCGGAATGTCCTTGCGCCACTCGGCCAGGGCACGCGCCGCACGTTCGGCGCCGGGTGCGGTTGCGGTGCGTTCCAGGTCGGTGAACAGGCGGAAGACGCCGCCGTGCAGGTGCGATGCCAGTCGGTCGACGAGGTGTTCGAGGGCCTGCGCCCGGCGGGGGTCTCCGGCCGAGCGGCGCTGCCACTCCAGGAGGGCGGCGCGGGTCGCGTCGTAGGTCGTCTGCTCCATGAGGGCGTGGCGGATCAGCACCAGGCCGGGTGGCTCCGTAGGGGAGCTTCCGGATGCGCCGGGCCTCGCGAGCAGGTGGCCGCTCCACCACTCCCCCGCTTCTCCGGCGGAGGCCGCGCCCCTCAGCAACTGGGCGACCGCGGCACACGCCGTACGCCTCGCCGCCCCGCCCTCGGACGTCCACTGGACGAGGGTGTCGATGACGCGGGGCCGGACCGTGCCTTCCGCGAACAGGGAGAGCAGGGCCCTGCGGACGGCGGACTCGACCGCGGTGGAGCCGTCGTCCCGCGACACCACGGTGGTGTGCAGGAGGCTCAGCGCCGCCTCGGGGCGGGCCAGGCCGAACTCGGTGGCGCAAGTCAGCGCCGCGATGCAACGGTAGGAGACGGTGGCCGCCCGGGCCCAGCCCCGAAGCCGGTTCTTGACGGCGGTGGCGAGTACGGGATCGGCGGAAGCGGCGCCGAAGGCGCGTGCCGCCATCCGCCAGTCACCCGGGCGGTCCGACGCGGCCAGCTCCTCGATGGGGGCGAGCGCGCGCTGACCGGAGCTCCACTGGGCGAACTGGCCGAGGATGAATCCGGCGCGGTCCGCGCGGCGCTGGGCGTCGGGCGTCTGCCGGAGCCATTCCACGAGCAGTTCACCGGCGTCGCGGTGTTCTCGCCAGACGTGGTCGAGCACGGCCCGGCCCTGGAGGTGCCGGGTGAAGGCCACCGGTTCGCTGAAATAGCTGTGCGTGGAGGTGGTGTGCACCTCCCGGCCCGCGACGTAGGCCTCGATGGCGGTCATCCGCTCGTGGCGGGAGCGGTGGAAGACGAAGCCGGGGTTGCCGGCCGGAACGTCACCCTCCTCCGGCCGGGACGCGGTCGCGTCGAGGCGTCCGTCCGCGACCGCCAGCAGGCGTCGTGCCTCCTCCTCGACGACGGTGTGGTCGAAGTGTTCGAAGATGCAGGTGGCCAGGAGGAGAGCGAGGTCCTCCGCGTTCCCCTGTACCCGTTCGAGCAGTTGGGGCGCCCGGCCGGTCGCGTGCAGGCTCAGGTGCTCGCCGATGGCATCCGGCTCCACTTCGCCGTGCGCAACCCGGACGACCTCGCCGGCGATCTCCACGACCTGGGCCGGGGTCAGGGCCCGCTGCAGGGTGTCGTCGAGGAAGCCCGGCGGCAGGGTGGCGAGGAGGGAGCAGCGCCGTCGCGCGTCGGGGAAGACGGTGGCGAGCTTGGCGTCCAGGACCGCGCGCGGTGACGGCGGTGACACCAGTACGGGAGCTCGGTGGAGCAGGTCCCGAAGATGGGCGACGACGCGCGGGGTTTCCTTGACGACGACGACCATGCAGGCATCCGCGTCATGGAGGCGGGTACGCAGACTGTCCAGGCCCAGCATGTCCAGGGCGAGCACCCGGCTCTCCAGCAGGCCGTCGACCAGGTAGCCGCGGGCCGTGGCACTGGTCGCCGTCCAGGCCGCCAGGTCGACGTCGGAGTCGACGGCGCGCAGCGCGAAGCTTCCGGTGTGCCGATGCAGCAGGTTGAGCGCGGCGGTCCGGCGCCCACTGCCTGGCGCGCCTACGAGGAAGGCCACGCGGCTGTGGGTCTTTTGAAGGGCTTCGGTGAACCAGCTCGGTTCGGCGAAGCCGCTCATGGCCGCGAGGGTCTGCTCGGCGGCGATGTCGCCTTCGCGGCTCTCGACGGTCTCACCGCGGGCGGCCGCTGAGCCACCCATGTGCTGGCCGCCGTCGACCGTACCCGCGATGCTGACGAGGCCGTAATTCCAGATGACGGGCGGCCCGCCCATTTCCTCGAAAGCCTGGCGGAAGTCCGGGGGGAGCGTGGGCTGCGCCGGGCCGCTCGGCTCCGCGTTCATCGCCCGGTGCCGTCCTGGCCGTGGACGTGCTGGTGCTGGCCACCGCGCACCGTGTTCGCGTGGGAGAGGAAGCCGTAGTTGGTGGTCGCGGCGGGAGCAGCGGCACGGGGTGGTTCGGCAGCAGGGGCGGGGGCCGGCTCGGGTACGGCGGCAGGCTCCGCCGCCGCGGGATCGTGGTCGCCGAGGATCCGGCGGTCGTACAGGTTGCCCGAGGGGGCGGGGACGTACAGCCAAGCGAGCTGCTGGAAGGACTTGCCCTCGACGCTCGCCGCCACCTCGATGAAGTGGTCGGGATGGCGGCGGGTGTAGCCCGAGAGCACCGCGTCCTCGAAGACCCGCTGGGAGAGGATCGCGGCGACCTGGGTGATGCTCTCGCTGGACGCCGCGAGGATGGCCCGCACGGGGCGGGAGTCCAGCAGCCGGTGGGTATCGTTCCGCGGGGTGCCGTTGCCGTCGCCGGGCGAGCCGCCGTCGGGCAGGGGGCCCACGTGGAGGCTGGCCCGCAGGCGGAGCCGGCGCGTGCCGGTGGCGTGGATGTTGTAGTCGGTCAGTACTTCCTGGAGTTCGCCCAGGAAGGGGTGGATGACCCGGGGCAGGGCCACCGGGTCGAAGCCGAAGACGAAACCGTCGCCCGTGTTGTTGGCGAACCTCTGCTCCTCCCAGAGCTGCCGCAGACCGGCACGGTCGAGCGCGTGTTCCAGCAACTGCGGGATGATCGAGGTCAGTTCGACGTGATCGACGGCGGGCCTGCCGGTGAAGTCCTTCGCGTCCACGGCGAGGATGCCCCGGTAGGGCGGCAGATCGCGGCTCACGCTCCAGGGCGCGGGTCCGGCGGACGGCATGTCGGCTGAAGGCATGCGGAACTCCCCTGCGGAGAAGACGGGTCGGCCCCGGCGCGCTCGCCGTGCCGGGCCTGATGCCGTCGATCCTCGCGAGGGCGCCCGGTCGCTTGTGCACCCGCGGTGCACATCGCCCGTGACGAGCGTCACACGGGCGGCATGATCCTGCCGTCAGCCGGCGTCTGCGATCGAGCGGAGGGCCGCGATGTCGCGGATGACGATGCTCTTGCGCTCGGCCGTCACGGTCCGTTCGCCGAGCGACTGGAGCGTGGTGCTCACGGTGTTGCGGGAGACGCCCAGGTACTGGGCGAGGTCCAGCCTCGTGACGGCCACTTCCACCGCGGTCGGCGGGCCCTCGGGGCAGGCGGCCGACGCCAGGGCGAGGAGTGCCACGGCCAGCCGGGTGCGGGAGTCGCCGTCGCCGACCCTCGTGGCCTCTCGCCAGCGCATCGCGGTGTGCCGGTGCAGCGTCTCGGTCAGCTCGTGCAGGTCGCGGAAGTCCAGGAACTCCCGCTTGGACACCACCGAGACCCTGCAGTGGGAGATCGCTTCGACCGACGCCAGCCGGGTCTCGTCCTCCTCGATGACCGCCGCCTCGCCGACCACGTCTCCGCCGCCGCGGAAGGCCAGCACCCGCACCCGGCCGTCCCGTTCGACGCGGGAGACCTTGACGACTCCGCCGCAGAGCACGAGGACGTGCGTACCGCGGTCTCCCTGCCACAGCAGCACGTCCCCCGACCGGTGTTCGCGCGGACGTCCCTTGGCCACCAGGGCGTTCCACAGCGACTCGCCGATCATCTGTTCAAGCGTCACCCCGAGGGTGCGCCCCGGCCCGTGTAATCCCCCGTTCATGGGACTGCACTCTAGGCCGGGACGCGGTCGCTCAGGGCGCGAACCGCAGTTCGCCCGTCAGGCGTCGTCCCCGCCCTCCAGCTCGCCCTCCGTCTCCAGGAAGACCTGGCGCAGCGCGTCCAGCGTCTCCGCGTCCGGCTTGGCCCACATGCCGCGGCTCTCGGCCTCCAGGAGGCGCTCGGAGATGCCGTGCAGGGCCCAGGGGTTGGCGTCCTGGAGGAAGGCGCGGTTCTCCGGGTCGAGGACGTAGGTCTGGGCGAGCTTGTCGTACATCCAGTCGGGGACGACGCCGGTGGTGGCGTCGTAGCCGAAGAGGTAGTCCACGGTGGCCGCGAGCTCGAAGGCGCCCTTGTAGCCGTGGCGGCGCATGGCCTCGATCCAGCGGGGGTTGATCACGCGGGCGCGGAAGACGCGGGAGGTCTCCTCGACCAGGGTGCGGGTGCGGATCGTCTCGGGGCGGGTGGAGTCGCCGATGTACGCCTCGGGGGCCTTGCCGCGCAGGGCCTTGACCGTGGCGACCATGCCTCCGTGGTACTGGAAGTAGTCGTCGGAGTCAGCGATGTCGTGCTCGCGGGTGTCGGTGTTCTTCGCCGCGACCGCGATGCGCTTGTACGCCGTCTCCATCTCCGCGCGGGCCGGGCGGCCCTCCAGGCCCCGGCCGTAGGCGTAGCCGCCCCAGACGGTGTAGACCTCCGCGAGGTCGGCGTCGGTGCGCCAGTCGCGGCTGTCGATGAGCTGGAGCAGGCCGGCGCCGTACGTACCCGGGCGGGAGCCGAAGATACGGGTGGTGGCGCGGCGTTCGTCGCCGTGGGCGGCGAGGTCGGCCTGGGCGTGGGCGCGGACGTGGTTGCGGTCGGCCGGCTCGTCCAACGACGCCGCCAGCCGCACCGCGTCGTCCAGCAGGCCGATCACGTGCGGGAACGCGTCGCGGAAGAAGCCGCTGATGCGGAGGGTGACGTCGATGCGGGGGCGGCCGAGCTCGTCGAGGGAGATGGGCTCGAGGCCCGTCACCCGGCGCGACGCCTCGTCCCAGACCGGGCGGACGCCCAGCAGGGCCAGCGCCTCCGCCACGTCGTCGCCCGCCGTGCGCATCGCGCTCGTGCCCCACAGGGACAGGCCCACCGACTCCGGCCAGTCGCCGTTGTCGGTGCGGTAGCGCTCCAGGAGGGAGTCGGCCAGGGCCTGGCCGGTCTCCCAGGCGAGGCGGCTGGGGACGGCCTTGGGGTCGACGGAGTAGAAGTTGCGGCCCGTCGGCAGGACGTTGACCAGGCCGCGGAGGGGGGAGCCGGAGGGGCCTGCCGGGACGAAGCCGCCCGCCAACGCCTTTACCGCGTGGTCGAGCTCGTCCGTGGTCGCGGCCAGGCGGGGGACCACCTCCGTCGCGGCGAACGTCAGGATCGCGGCCACGGGGTCGGTGCCCGGCGTCGTGGGTTGTGCCCACCCGTCCCGCCCTGCGGGACGATTGCCCACAACCGTGGGCACCGCCGCCGGGTCCCAGTTCGCATCCTCCATGGCCTGGACCAAAGCCCTTGCCTCGGCCTCCGCCTCGTCCGCCGTCTTGCGCGTCGCCGCCGACTCGTCGAGGCCGAGGGCCTCGCGCAGGCCCGGCAGGGCGGACTTGCCGCCCCAGATCTGGCGGGCGCGCAGGATCGACAGGACGAGGTTCACGCGCGCCTCGCCGGTGGGCGCGCCGCCCAGCACGTGCAGGCCGTCGCGGATCTGGGCGTCCTTGACCTCGCACAGCCAGCCGTCGACGTGCAGGAGGAAGTCGTCGAAGCCGTCGTCGTCCGGGCGCTCCTCCAGACCGAGGTCGTGGTCGAGCTTGGCGGCCTGGATGAGGGTCCAGATCTGGGCGCGGATCGCCGGGAGCTTGGCCGGGTCCATCGCGGAGATCTGCGCGTACTCGTCGAGGTGCTGCTCCAGGCGCGTGATGTCGCCGTAGGACTCGGCGCGGGCCATGGGCGGCACGAGGTGGTCGACGAGCGTGGCGTGGGCGCGGCGCTTGGCCTGGGTGCCCTCGCCGGGGTCGTTGACGAGGAAGGGGTAGACCAGCGGCAGGTCGCCGAGGGCGGCGTCGGGGCCGCAGGCGGCGGACAGGCCGGCGTTCTTGCCGGGCAGCCACTCGAGGTTGCCGTGCTTGCCGAGGTGGACCATCGCGTCGGCGCCGAAGCCGCCGTCCTCGCGCGCGGCCGCGATCCAGCGGTAGGCGGCCAGGTAGTGGTGGGAGGGCGGCAGGTCGGGGTCGTGGTAGATGGCGATGGGGTTCTCGCCGAAGCCGCGCGGCGGCTGGATGAGGATGAGGAGGTTGCCGCGGCGCAGGGCCGCGAGGACGATGTCGCCCTCGGGGTTGCGGCTGCGGTCGAGGAACATCTCGCCGGGCGCCGGGCCCCAGTGCTGCTCGACGGCCTCGCGCAGCTCGGCGGGCAGCTGCGCGTACCAGCGCTTGTAGTCGGCGGCGGGGATGCGGACGGGGTTGCGGGCGAGCTGCTCCTCGGTGAGCCAGTCCTGGTCGTGGCCGCCGGCCTCGATGAGGGCGTAGATCAGCTCGTCGCCGTCGCCGGACGCAAGGCCGGGGACGGGCTCGTCGCCGAAGTCGTAGCCCTCCGTCCGCAGGCGGCGCAGGAGTTCGACGGCGGAGGCCGGGGTGTCCAGGCCGACCGCGTTGCCGATGCGGGAGTGCTTGGTGGGGTACGCGGACAGGACCAGCGCGATCCGCTTGTCGGCGGCGGGGATGTGGCGCAGCCGGGCGTGGCGCACGGCGATGCCGGCGACGCGGGCGGCGCGCTCGGGGTCGGCGACGTAGGCGGGCAGGCCGTCCTCGTCGACCTCCTTGAAGGAGAACGGGACGGTGATGATGCGGCCGTCGAACTCGGGCACGGCGACCTGGGTGGCGGCGTCGAGCGGGGAGAGCCCCTCGTCGTTCTCCTCCCACGCGCTGCGCGGGCCGGTCAGGCACAGGGCCTGCAGGATCGGCACGTCGAGGCCGGCGAGGGCGCCGGCGTCCCAGGACTCGTCGTCGCCGCCCGCCGAGGCCTCGGCCGGGCGGGTGCCGCCGGCGGCGAGGACGGTGGTGACGACGGTGTCGGCCGCGCCGAGGGCCTCGATCAGCTCGGGCTCCGGGGAGCGCAGCGAGGCGACGTACAGCGGCAGGGGGCGGCCGCCGGCGTCCTCGATCGCGCCGCAGAGGGCGTCGACGAAGGCGGTGTTGCCGCTCATGTGGTGGGCGCGGTAGTAGAGCACCGCGATGCACGGGCCGTCGGCGTTCGCGGCGCGCGGGGTGCGCTCCAGCTCGCCCCAGGCGGGGGCGGCGGCCGGCGGCTCGAAGCCGTGGCCGGTGAGGAGCACGGTGTCGGAGAGGAACCGGGCCAGCTGTTCGAGGTTGGCGGGGCCGCCGTGGGCGAGGTAGGCGTGGGCCTCGGCGGCGATGCCGATGGGGACGGTGGAGGCCTCCATCAGCTGGGCGTCGGGAGCCTGTTCGCCGGTGAGGACGACCACGGGGCGGTCCTGGGCGAGCAGCAGGTCGAGCCCCTCCTGCCAGGCGCGGATGCCGCCGAGGAGCCGTACGACGACCAGTTCGGTGCCCTCCAGGAGCGAGGGGAGGTCGTCGAGTGCGAGCCGGGCGGGGTTGGCGAGCCGGTACGGGACCGGGCCGGCGGCTGCCGCGCGGGCGCTGAGCAGGTCGGTGTCGGACGTCGACAGGAGAAGGATCACGCGGCGCTCCCGAGTGCTTCGAGGGTCGCCCGGGGTGCGCGGGGCCGGAATGTGCGCATGCGGCGGCAGGCCTTCCTCGGGGTCCGCGCCCCGGGCGGTTGGAGGACGGCGGGAGTTCCTGACTCGCGCGGCATCGCTGCCGCGCTCACAGTGGCGGGACCGTGCCGGAGTCTCACCGGCTTCCTCCCCTGGCGCCGTCGCTGGCGTATGGCGGGCCGGAATCCCAAGGAGACTGCCCACCTGGTGAGCATAGTAAGCGCTGGTGATCGGGTACGGGGACGGTGCACCGGGTGGGGGCGTCGGTATGCTCGCCGCCATGCCTGTGCCCCCCACATCTCCCGCGGACCGGGACGAGACGTGCCGAACCGGCGCGACCGTGCGCGATCGCGGCGACGCGTGTCCCGGTGCGCTGCGGCTGCACGCCGCGGACGACGGTGGGCTGGCCCGCATCCGCGTACCGGCGGGTCTATTGACGGCCCGTCAGGCGGAGGCGCTGGCGCTGGCGGCGCAGGAGCTCGGGGACGGCCGTCTCGACATCACCTCGCGGGGCAACGTCCAGTTGCGCGGCCTGGCCCCGGGGGCCGGCGGCGAGCTGGGCGGGCGGCTGCGCGGGGCGGGGCTGCTGCCCTCGGACCTGCACGACCGGGTGCGCAACGTGGTCGCGTCACCGCTGTGCGGGCTGGACGGGCGGAGCCCCGGGGGCGCGCGGACGGACGTCCAGGCCTGGGCACGGGCCCTGGACGCGCTGTTGTGCGCCGGCGGCGGCGCAGAGGGCGCAGACGGAACAGGCGCCACGAACGAAACAAGCACCACCGACGCCACCAGCACCACCGACGCCACAGACACCTCAGGCGACTTGTCGGCTTTGTCGGGACGTTTCCTCTTCGGCCTGGACGACGGGCGCGGCGACATCGTGGCGCTCGCCCCCGATGTGACATTGATCGCAGAGGACGCGCGCACGGCCCTGCTGTGCTTCGCCACCGACGGCCCCGGCCTGCGCGTCGCCGCCGACGACGCCCCGCGCGCGGCCGTCCTGGCGGCACGGGAATTCCTCGCGGCGCTGCGCGAGAGCGGCCACAGGGCCTGGCGCGTGCGCGACCTCGCCCCCGAACTGCGCCCGCGCCCGGAGGGTTTGGCGCGCCGGCTGACCGCGGCCGGCATCGACTGTGTGCTCGTTCCCCACGTCGTCCTGCCGCTGGGGGCCCCGACCGCGCCGGGCGCGGTCCACGGCCCCGACGGGCGGTGGGCGCTGTCGGTGGCCGCGCCGCTGGGGCGCATGACCGCCGGCCAGTGGCGGCTCGTGGCCCGTACCGCCGACCGGGACGGCGACGGCGAGCTGCGTGTGACACCCTGGCGCGGCATCGTCGTCCCGGGCCTGTCGGCCCGGGCGGCCGCGGCGGCGGCCGCGGTCCTCGCCGACGCCGGACTCATCACCTCCGCCGACTCCCCCTGGCACGGCGCGGGCGCCTGCGCGGGCCGTCCCGGGTGCGCGAAGTCGCTGGCGGACGTGCGGGCCGACGCGACCGCCGCTCTCACCGGCGCGCGCCCTGGCGGGGCCGGGACGCTGCCGGTGTACTGGTCCGGGTGCGAACGGCGCTGCGGCCACCCGGCCGACGGCCGGTGGGTCGACGTGCTGGCGACGGCCGACGGCTACCGCGTCACCGTGCGGGACGGGGAGCGGGACGGCACGACACGAGCGGCGGCAGCGGAAGAGCTGGCCGAAGCGGTGGCCACGGCACGGACCACCGGCACCATACGCACCACCCGTACACCATGAACGACGAAGGCGACGAGGGCACAGTGTTCGACTACGACAAGGACGGCGCGTCCATCTACCGCCAGTCCTTCGCGACCATCCGCGCCGAGGCCGACCTCGGCGGACTGCCGCCGGACGTCAGCCAGGTCGCGGTGCGCATGATCCACGCCTGCGGGATGACCGATCTCGTACGGGACCTGGCGTACTCCCCGCAGGTCGTGGCCCGGGCCCGCGAGGCGCTGCGCGCCGGGGCGCCGATCCTGTGCGACGCGAACATGGTCGCCAGCGGCGTCACCCGCAAGCGGCTGCCCGCCGACAACGAGGTGCTGTGCACCCTCGCCGACCCGGCGGTCCCGGAGCTGGCGGCGCGCATGGGCACGACGCGCAGCGCGGCGGCGCTGGAGCTGTGGCGCGAGAAGCTGGACGGCGCCGTGGTGGCGGTCGGCAACGCGCCGACCGCGCTGTTCCGCCTGCTGGAGATGGTGGCGGAGGGCGCACCGCGCCCGGCCGCCGTCATCGGCATCCCGGTCGGCTTCATCGGCGCGGCCGAGTCGAAGGACGCGCTGGCCGACAGCCCGCTGGGGCTGGAGTATC
The DNA here is from genome assembly GCF_040641275.1 of Streptomyces sp. NPDC021096. Lineage (NCBI taxonomy): Bacteria > Bacillati > Actinomycetota > Actinomycetes > Kitasatosporales > Streptomycetaceae > Streptomyces > Streptomyces sp. NPDC021096. Next base: position 54,671 of record NZ_JBFADG010000023.1, read on the forward strand.
TGGTGGTGCGGGGCCGGCGGGGCGGCAGTGCGATGGCCGCGGCCGCGATCAACGCGATAGCGAGCGAGGAAGAGTGAGCGAGCAGCCTTTGACGACGGGCCGGCTGTACGGAGTGGGGCTCGGCCCCGGCGACCCGTCGCTGATGACCGTACGGGCCGTCGAGGTCATCACCTCGGCCGACGTCGTCGCCTATCACAGCGCCCGGCACGGCCGCAGCATCGCGCGCTCCATCGCCGAACGCCATCTGCGCCCCGGCCACATCGAGGAGCAGCTGGTCTACCCGGTCACCACGGAGACCACGGACCACCCCGGCGGCTACCGGGGTGCGATGGAGGAGTTCTACGAGGAGGCCGCGGCCCGGCTGGCCGCGCACCTGGACGCCGGGCGCACGGTGGCGGTGCTCGCCGAGGGCGACCCGCTCTTCTACAGCTCGTACATGCACATGCACAAGCGGCTGGCCGACCGTTACCCGACGGAGGTGATCCCCGGGGTCACCTCGTTCAGCGCGGCGGCCGCCCGGCTGGGTACGCCGCTGGTGGAGGGCGAGGAGGTGCTGACGATCCTGCCGGGCACCCTGCCGGAGGAGGAGCTGACGGCCCGCCTGGCCTCGACCGACTCGGCCGTGGTGATGAAGCTGGGCCGGACCTTCCCCGCGGTGCGCGGTGCGCTGGAGCGTTCGGGCCGGCTGGCGGAGGCGCGGTACGTCGAGCGCGCGACGATGAGCGGCGAGCGCACGGGCCGGCTGGCGGACGTGGACCCGGAGTCGGTGCCGTACTTCTCGGTGGCCGTGCTGCCCAGCCGCGTCGACGCGGCGCCCCCCGCCGGGGCGGAGGGCGAGGTCGTGGTGGTCGGGCTCGGCCCGGCGGGCCCGCTGTGGCTGACGCCGGAGGCGCGCGGCGCGCTGGCGGCGGCCCAGGACGTCGTGGGCTACAGCACCTACGTCGACCGCGTCCCCGCGCGGCCCGGCCAGGCCCGCCACGCCTCCGACAACAAGGTGGAGTCCGAGCGCGCCGAGTTCGCGCTGGACCTCGCGCGCCAGGGCCGGCGGGTCGCCGTCGTCTCCTCCGGCGACCCCGGCGTCTTCGCCATGGCCACCGCCGTGCTGGAGGTCGCTTCCGAGGACCCGTACCGCCGGATCCCGGTCCGGGTGGTCCCCGGCATGACGGCCGCACACGCCGCCGCCTCCCGCGCCGGTGCCCCGCTGGGCCACGACTACGCGGTCGTCTCCCTCTCCGACCGTCTCAAGCCCTGGGAGGTCATCGCGGAACGGCTGCGCTCCGCGGCCGCCGCGGACCTGGTCCTGGCGCTGTACAACCCCGGCTCGCGCAGCCGCGTCTGGCAGGTCGGCAAGGCGCGCGAACTCCTGCTGGAGTACCGCACCCCGGACACCCCGGTGGTCCTTGGCCGCGACGTGGGCGGCCCGGAGGAGAGCGTCCGCATCGTCCGCCTCGGCGAACTCGACCCGGACCAGGTCGACATGCGCACCATCCTCATCGTGGGCTCGACCCAGACCCGCGCGGTACGGCGCGGAGAGGGCGACGGCGAGGAGATCGTCTGGACGCCGCGGCGGTACCCGGAGCGCTGATAGGGGGTTGCCCCGGTCCCGCCCTTTCGCCGTTTCCTGGGGGCTTCGCCCCCAGCCCCCGACCGCGCTGCCGCGCGCGGTGTCCTCAGACGCCGGACGGGCTGGATTTGTCCAGCCCGACGGGCGGGGTCCGGGGCGGAGCCCCGGAAACGGTGAAAGGGCGGGACCGGGGCCTCTTCTCCCCCGCCGCGACGGCGCTCAGCCCCCGGCTGCGCGACCGGCGGTGCCCAACTGGCTCAGCCACTCCACGGCCCCCGCCGGGTCAGGCGCCACCGGCACACCGTCCGGCACAGGCGGCCGCCGGACGACGACCACCGGCACGCCCGCCTCGCGCGCGGCCACCAGCTTCGCCGAGGTGGCCGCCGCTCCGCTGTCCTTGGTGACGAGGACGTCGATGCGGTGCCGTCGCAGCAGCTCCCGCTCGCCCTCGACCGTGAAGGGGCCCCGGTCCAGCAGCACCTCCGCGCGGGCCGGCATCGGTGGTTCGGGCGCGTCCACGGAGCGGATGAGAAACCACATACCCTCAAGGTGCGCGAAGGCGGCCAGGTGCATCCGGCCCGTGGTCAGGAACACCCGCTCGCCCAGCGCGGGCAGGGCGTCCGCGGCTTCGGCGAGCGAGTCGACCGCATGCCAGTCGTCGCCCGGGCCCGCGACCCAGCCGGGGCGGCGGACGGCGAGCAGGGGAACATGGACGTCGGCGGCAGCCTGTGCCGCGTTGAAACTGATCGTGCCGGCGAAAGGATGGGTGGCGTCGATGAGTGCGTCCACCTGCTGCTCGCGCAGCCACCGGGCCAGTCCCTCGGGCCCGCCGAACCCTCCGATGCGCACCTGCCCCCGGGGCAGCCGCGGCTCGGCGACGCGCCCGGCGAGCGAGCTGGTGACGCGCAGCGCGGGATCGGCGGCCAGCGTCTCCGCCAGGCGGCGGGCCTCGGTCGTGCCGCCGAGGATCAGGATGTGGCGCACGGAGCTGGAGCTCACCGGATGCCCTTTCATGTGCGGTGCCGCCCGGACCCGCGGGCGGTCGTGGTCATCGGCGGCGGCCGACGCGTACCGGCGCCGGCGCGGCGGGAAGGCCCAGCCTACGGCCGGTGCGGCACGTGACTGAGACCGAGGCCGCCAAGGCCGGGCAGGCCGGCCAGGCCACCGGCGGCCGCACCGCCCAGCTCCAGCACACCGGTCTGCGGCACGGCTGGACCACCGGCGCGTGCGCGACCGCCGCCACCACGGCCGCGTACACCGCGCTGCTCACCGGCGAGTTCCCCGACCCCGTGACGATCACCCTGCCCAAGGGTCAGACGCCCGCCTTCGCGCTCGCCGCCGAGGAGCTGCTCGGCCGGGGGCGGGCGGCGATGGCCGCCATAGTCAAGGACGCCGGCGACGATCCGGACGTCACGCACGGCGCGCTGGTGCGGGCCACGGTACGGGCGCTGCCGCCCGGCTCCGGGGTCCTCTTCCGCGCCGGCCCCGGCGTCGGCACGGTGACCCGGCCGGGGCTGCCGCTGGCGGTCGGCGAACCCGCGATCAATCCGGTGCCCCGCCAGATGATGCGCGAGCACGTCGCCGCGGTCGCCGCCCGGCACGGCGGCACGGGCGACGTCGAGATCGAGGTCTCGGTCGATCACGGCGAGGAGATCGCACGCTCCACGTGGAACCCGCGGCTGGGCATCCTGGGCGGCATCTCCATCCTGGGCACCACGGGCATCGTCGTCCCCTACTCCTGCTCGGCCTGGATCGACAGCATCCGGCGCGGCGTGGACGTGGCCCGCGCGGCGGGCCGCACGCACGTCGCGGGATGCACGGGTGCGACGTCCGAGAAGGTCGCCGTGGCCGTGCACGGACTGCCCGAGGACGCGTTGCTGGACATGGGCGACTTCGCGGGGGCGGTGCTCAAGTACATCCGCCGTCACCCCGTCGACCGGCTCACCGTCGCCGGCGGCTTCGCCAAGCTCTCCAAGCTGGCCGCCGGCCATCTCGACCTGCACTCCGCCCGCTCGCAGGTGAACAAGGAGTTCCTCGCGGAGCTCGCCCGCCACGGTGGTGGCGGCGACGCCCTCGCCGCCGCCGTCACCGGTGCCAACACCGGCCTGGAGGCGCTGCGTCTGTGCGAGGCCGAGGGCGTTCCGCTCGGCGATCTGGTCGCCGCCGGCGCCCGCGACGAGGCCCTCGCCGTGCTGCGCGGCGCGCCCGTCGCGGTCGACGTCATCTGCATCGACCGCGCGGGCGTCATCGTGGGGCGGGCGGAGCCCCGGGGGCCGCGGGGGCGGTGACCTAGCGGTTCACCGGGCCCAGCGCCGCGCGGTTCGCCAGCGCCTTGGCCGGCTTCTGAACCGGCTTCTGCGTCGTGCCGCAGAACGCGCCCTCGAACATGTTCTCGAACGGCGGGCTCTGCTCCAGCCAGTCGCCGTTGATGTTGAAGGTGAGCGCGTTCTTGCCGTCGCGGGTCACGGCGGCGCCGGAGAGCGAGCCCCACACGACGCCGTCGTGGCCCCAGACGGTCGTGCCGCAGGAGAGCGAGCGCGACATGATGCCGAGGCCGTACGTGAACTGCTGGCCCGTCTCCACGGTCGTGAGCATCGCGTCCAGCTGCTTGCGCGGCAGGAGCTTGCCCTGCAGCAGGGCGCTGTAGAAGCGGTTGAGGTCACCGCTGGTGCTGACGACCTCGCCCGTGGCGCCGGACCAGGAAGGGCGGTACTCGGTGGCGTCGTGGATCTCCGGGCCCGGGTTCTGCACGTAGAGCTTCGAGTAGCCGACCGGGTGCGGGGCGGGCAGGGTGGGGTCGGTGCCGGGGAAGGTGGTCTCCTTCAGGCCCAGCGGCTTGACGATGCGGCGCTCGACCTCGCGCGCGTACGGCTTGCCCGTGACCTTCTCGATGACCATGCCGGCGAGGACGAAGCCGGTGTTGGAGTAGTTCCAGCCCTTGCCCGGCTCGAAGTCGGGCCCGTACTTCAGCCCGTACGCGATGACCTCCTGCGGGGTCTTGACGTCGTAGCGGTGCTGGAAGAAGCCGGGGCCGTTCATGTCCTTGTCCCACTCCGGGGTGTACACCATGTCGTGCACACCGCTGGTGTGGTTGAGGAGCTGACGGATCGTGATCTTGTTGGCGTCGTAGCCGTTGCCCTTCACGACGCCCGGCAGCCAGCGCTCCACCGAGTCGTCCAGGCTCAGCTTCCCCTCCGCTTCGAGCTGGAGGAGCGTGGTGGCCACGAAGGTCTTGGTGATGCTGCCCGCCCGGAAGTGGTCGGCAGCGGTCCGCTTGCGCTTGGTGTCGGTGTCCGCGTAGCCGGCGGAGCCGGACCAGTTCCCCCTGGGCGTACGGACCTCGGCGGCCACACCGGGCATGCCGGCGGCCACGAGGCCGTCGAGGGCCCGCTGTGTCGCGGCCTGCTTCCCCGACTCCTCGGCCGGGGTCGCGGCCGAGGCCTTGGCCGCGGCCGGGCCGGCGCCGGCGACGATGCCGCCGACGACGGCCGCGGCCGTGAGCGCTACGAGCGTGGCGCGCGTTTTCGATGTGCGCTGCGACATGGGCTTCCCCCCTGGAAACACGCGGCCGGACGGCCGCTTCATGATCGTTTCCAAGGGCATCACAGCCGGGCGTCCCTGGCTATGACCGGGCCCACATCCTGCCGGTCAGTCGTGGGTGCCGGTCCGTCGTGGGTGCCGGTCAGTCCTGGGTGCCGGCCCGCTCGATCGGCTCCTGCAGCTCCGTCACCCACTGGCCCGGGTCCTGCGCGGACTCGAGGTAGAGCTCGCGCGCGTAGCCCGTCGAGCGGTGGCCGCCCGCGTCGATCCAGCGGGCCAGGGCCTGGGCCGTCGGCAGCACGTCGTCCATGGAGCCGTGGTGGACGATCGTGGCCGCGCTGTCGATGGCGGGCAGCTCGACGACCCGGAAATCCGGGCCGCCGCGGACGTCCGCCGGGACCGGCAGGGCGGCGTGGACGACGACCTCTTCGCCGGCGCCGGGCGCGTCCTCGTAGGAGGCGATGGCCGGGCCCGTCGGCTCGACCCCGGCGGCCTCGAGCCGGCGGCACAGCTCGTCGAACAGCGGGCCGATGACGGGGCCGATGTCCTGGGGCCCGTAGCTCGCCGCCGTGGCACTCAGCTCGGCGACCCTGACGGCGGGAATGCGCTTGACCACCACGTCGTTCGCGTTCATGCGTCCCTCACTCTCGATCGTGCGGAGCCTCGCCTCGACCTGGCCCAGGCGGGCCGTGGCGGCGGCGACGGCCGCCTCCAGTTCGGCGTGCCGCAGCCGCAGCATCCCGCGCAGCTCCTCGGTGCCCACCTGCTCGTCCACGATCTCCCGGACCTGCTGGAGGGTGAATCCGAGGTCCTTGAGGGCGATGACGCGGTTGAGGCGGGCGAGCTGACCGGCTTCGTAGAAGCGGTAGCCGCTGAACGGGTCGACGTGGGCCGGCCGCAGCAGTCCGATGGCGTCGTAGTGGCGCAGCATGCGGACGGATACGCGGCCGTGGCGGGCGAAGTCTCCGATGGTGAACATGGTGGGCTCAGTCCATGACCTGACACGGTGTGAGGGTCAAGCAGTGCGGAGCGGTCCGGAGCGGTCCGGCTGCTGGGCTCAGGGTTCCAGTACCGTCCTGCCGCACGTGTCCCGGTCCCGCGTCGTCGAGTACAGGAAGCTGTCGGGGAACTGCTCCGCGGCCAGCGTGCGGCCCACGATGATGACGGCGGTGCGGACGATGCCCGCCGCCTTCACCTGGTCGGCGATGCCGGCGAGGGTGCCGCGCAGGACGATCTCGTCGGGGCGGCTGGCCATGGCGACGACGGCGGCCGGGCAGTCGGGGCCGTAGTGCGGGAGGAGTTCGGCGACGACCCGGTCGGCGTGGCGGGCGGCCAGGTGCAGGACCAGCAGGGCGCCGCTGCGGCCGAGGGTGGCGAGGTCCTCGCCGGGGGGCATGGGGGTGGCCCGCTGGGCGACGCGGGTGAGGATGACGGTCTGGCCGACGGTGGGCACGGTCAGCTCGCGGCCGAGGGCCGCGGCGGCGGCGGCGAAGGCGGGGACGCCGGGGACGATCTCGTACGGGATGCCGGCGGCGTCCAGGCGGCGCATCTGCTCGGCCACGGCGCTGTAGACGGAGGGGTCGCCGGAGTGCAGGCGGGCGACGTCCTGGCCGGCGGTGTGGGCGCGGACGAACTCGGCGGTGATCTCGTCGAGGTTCAGGTGGGCGGTGTCGACGAGGCGGGCGTCCGGCGGGCATTCGGCCAGCAGTTCGGTCGGTACGAGGCTGCCTGCGTAGAGGCAGACGCCGGCCCGTGCCAGGATCCGCGCGCCCCGCACCGTGATGAGGTCGGCCGCGCCTGGGCCGGCGCCGATGAAGTACACGGTCATGGGGTCTCCTCCGGTGGTGGGTGCGGTTCGCGTGCGTCGTGGGGGCGGGGGCGGGGCGGGGTGGGTCCTTCTGGGGGCTGGATTATTTACGGCGGGTGCGGTGCCCTGATTCGGCGCCCCGCATGCCGCCGCAAATAACCCTTACGCCCCCTGCCAGGACCCACCCCGCCCCGCCCCCTCCCGTTGTGGGCCATCGTTCCGCAGGGCTGGGGGCACCTCCCAGCGGTAGCTGGGGGAGGGTGGGCACAACGGAACAGCGGACCTGCACCCGGACCGGTTCGCCCAGGGGCGGCGCCGTCACGGTTTGGACACCGCCCACTGCGTCACCGGCATCGCCTGGCGCCACCCCGTGAAGCCCCCGACCGGCACGGCATGCGCAACCGCCAGGCGGGTCAGCTCACCACCGTGGCGGCGGTACCACTCCGTCAGCAGCGCCTCGGATTCCAGCGTGACCGTGTTCGCCACCAGGCGGCCGCCGGGTGGCAGCGCCTGCCAGCAAGCCTCGAGCAGGCCCGGCGCCGTGAGGCCGCCGCCGATGAAAATCGCGTCCGGAGTGGGCAGGTCCGCCAGGGCCTCGGGCGCGCGGCCCGTCACCACGCGCAGCGCCGGCACGCCCAAGGCGTCCGCGTTGCGGGCGATGCGCCCGGCACGCACGGCATCCCGTTCGACCGTGACGGCCCGGCACGAGGCGTGCGCCCGCATCCACTCGATGCCGATCGAGCCGGAGCCGCCGCCCACGTCCCACAGCAGCTCGCCGGGGGCGGGCGCTAGCGCGGCCAGCGTCGCGGCGCGTACGTGGCGCTTCGTCAGCTGGCCGTCGTGCTCGAACGCCTCGTCCGGCAGGCCCGGGGTGAGGGCCGTGCGCAGGGCGCCCGGATCGCGGCGGCAATCGATCGCGATGACGTTGAGCGCGTCGACGGGCGCGTCCCGCCAGTCCGCCGCCGTGCCCTCGATGTGCGCCTCGCGCTCGCCGCCCAGTTGTTCCAGTACGGTCATCCGGCTCGGCCCGTAGCCGCGCTCGCGCAGCCGGGCCGCCACCTCCGCGGGCGTATCCGCGCCGGCGCTGAGCACCAGCAGCCGGCGGCCCTCGTGCAGCGCCGCGGCCAGGGCGCCGGGCGGGCGGCCCACGAGGCTGATCACGTCGGTGTCGTGCAGCGGCCAGCCCAGGCGGGCGCAGGCGTACGAGACGGACGAGGGGTGCGGCAGGACGCGCAGCCGGTCGGCGCCGAGGATCTCGGCGAGGGTGCGGCCGATGCCGTAGAACATGGGGTCGCCGCTGGCCAGGACGCACACGTTCCGTTCGGCGTGCGCGGCCAGCAGGGCCGGGACGGCCGGCCGGAGCGGGGACGGCCAGGCGACGCGTTCGCCGGTGCACTCCCCCGCGGGCAGCAGGTCGAGCTGGCGGGGGCCGCCGACGAGCACCTCGGCCCGGCGCAGGGCCTCGCGGGAGCCGGGGGCGAGGCCGGGCCAGCCGTCGGCGCCGATTCCGACGACCGTCACGGGGGCGTGGCTCACGGGGTCTACCTCGGGGTTCGGGCTGCGATCAAGGGGCACCGGAACTCTACTGACCTGCGGAGACCGCGCCACGGCCGGGACCTTGTTGCATAGAATGTGCAATTACCTAATGAAGGCAGGAGGCGCGCTCGTGAGGCGTTCACCGGTGGTGCTGGGTATCGAGTCGTCCTGCGACGAGACCGGCGCCGGTCTGGTCCGGGACGGGAAGCTGCTGGGCCACGCGGTGGCGTCGAGCATGGACGAGCACGCGCGCTACGGCGGCGTCGTGCCGGAGATCGCGGCGCGGGCGCATGTGCACGCGGCCGCCCCCGTGGTGCGGGCGGCGCTGGCGGACGCGGGGCTGGAGATGAGTGACATCGGCGCGGTCGCGGTCACCACCGGTCCTGGTCTGTCCGGTGCGCTGCAGGTGGGGGTCGCGGCGGCGAAGGCGGTCGCGTACGCGCTGGGCGTGCCTCTTTACGGTGTGCACCATCTGGCCGGGCACGTGGCCGCCGACACCCTCGAGCACGGGCCGCTGCCGAATCCGTGCATGGTGCTGATCGTCTCCGGCGGGCACACCTCGCTGCTGCTGGTACGGGATCTCGCCCGGGATCCGATCCTGCATCTGGGCGACACGCTCGATGACGCCGCCGGTGAGTGTTTCGACAAGGTCGCCCGTGTCTTCGGGCTGCCCTATCCGGGCGGGCCCGCGATCGACCGGGCGGCTCGGGACGGCGATCCGCGTGCGGTGGCGTTCCCGCGGCCGCTGACCGGGCCGCGGGACGATCGGTACGCGTTCTCCTTCTCCGGGCTGAAGACGGCCGCCGCCCGCTGGGTCGAGCAGCACCGCACCGCCGGCCGGGCCCTGCCCGTCGCGGACGGGGCGGCCTCGCTGCAGGAAGCGGTGGCCGACGTCCTCACCCGCAAGGCCGTCGCCGCCTGCCGGGAACACGGCGTGGGCACCCTGGTCGTGGTCGGCGGCGTGGCCGCGAACTCGCGGGTGCGGGCGCTGGCCCAGGCCCGCTGCGAAGCTGCGGGCATCGAGCTGCGCGTACCTCCGCTACGGCTGTGCACCGACAACGGCGCGATGATCGCCGCCGTCGGTGACCTGCTGGTGCGGGCGGGCGCCGAACCCGCGCCGCTCGATGTGTCCATCGATCCGTCCGCGCCCCTGGAATACGCGGCGCTCCACCCAGTGGCCCGCACCGTCCGCGCCGCCTGATCGGAGTCCCCTGTGCGTACCGCCGACATCCGCAGCCGCTTCCTCGACTTCTTCGCCGCCCGCGGCCACACCGTGGTGCCCAGCGCACCGCTTCCCACCCCCGACCCGACGCTGCTGTTCGTCAACGCGGGCATGGTCCCCTTCAAGCCGTACCTGACCGGCGAGGCCGCACCGCCGTGGCCGCGCGCCACCAGCGTGCAGAAGTGCGTGCGGACCCTCGACATCGAGGAGGTCGGCAAGACCACCCGGCACGGCTCGTTCTTCCAGATGAACGGGAACTTCTCGTTCGGGGACTACTTCAAGGAAGAGGCGATCGCCTTCGCCTGGGAGTTGTCCGTCTCCGCTGTCGAGGACGGTGGGTACGGGCTCGATCCTGAGCGGATCTGGGCCACCGTCCACCATTCCGACGACGAGGCCGCCTTGCTGTGGCGGCGCATCGCCGGGCTGCCCGAGGAGCGGATCGTGCGCCGGGGCGACGAGGACAACTTCTGGTCCATGGGCGTCCCCGGCCCCTGCGGGCCCTGCTCGGAGCTGTACTACGACCGCGGGCCCGCGCTGGGCCGCGCGGGCGGGCCGGCCGTGGACGAGGACCGGTACATGGAGTTCTGGAACCTGGTCTTCATGCAGTACGAGCGGGGCGAGGGGACGGGGAAGTCCGGCTATCCGATCCTGGGCGAGCTGCCGCGGCGCAACATCGACACCGGCATGGGCCTGGAGCGCATGGCCACCCTGCTGCAGGGCGTCGACAACCTCTACGAGATCGACGAGACCCGGCCCGTCCTGGAGCGGGCGGCCGAGCTGACCGGGGTGCGCTACGGCTCCGACCACCAGGCGGACGTGCGGCTGCGGGTCGTCGCCGACCATGTGCGCACCGCCCTGATGATGCTGGCCGACGGCACCGCGCCCGGCAACGAGGGGCGCGGCTATGTGTTGCGGCGCATCCTGCGGCGGGCCGTGCGGTCGGTGCGGCTGCTGGGGCATCAGGACCCCTGTCTGCCGGAGCTGCTGCCGGTCGCCCGGGACTGCATGCGGCACAGTTACCCGGAGGTGGCCGAGGAGTTCGGGCGCATCGCCCAGCAGGCATACGCCGAGGAGGACGCCTTCCGCTCGACGCTGCGGCAGGGCACCACCGTGCTGGACACGGCCGTGGCCGAGGTCAAGGCGAGCGGTGGTCATCTGCTGCCGGGGCGGCAGGCGTTCCTGCTGCACGACACCTACGGCTTCCCCATCGACCTGACGCTGGAGATGGCCGAGGAGCAGGGCGTCGAGGTCGACCGCGAGGGCTTCACCGCCCTGATGGCCGAGCAGCGCGAGCGCGCCCGCGCCGACGCCCGGGCGCGGAAGTCGGGCGGGGCGCTCGACACCTCGGCGCTGCGGTCGGTCCTGGACGCCCACGGGCCCACGGACTGGCGGGCCTACGACACGCTGCTGACGGACTCCACGGTCCTGGCCCTGCTCGGGCCCGCCGGTCCGCTGGCGTCGGTCGCCGCCGGGGAGATCGCCACCGCCGTCCTGGACCGGACGCCCTTCTACGCCGAGTCGGGCGGGCAGGACAGCGACGCGGGCGCCCTGACCGGCACCTCGGTCGAGGCCGAAGTACTCGACGTGCAGCGGCCGTTGCCGGGGCTGGTGGTCCATCAGATCCGGGTGACGGCGGGCGAGCTGGCGGTGGGCGATGCCGTACGGGCCGCCGTCGACCCCGAGTGGCGGCTGGGCGCCCGGCAGGCGCACTCCGGTACGCACGTGCTGCACGCGGCGCTGCGGCAGGTGCTCGGTCCGACCGCGCTGCAGGCCGGCTCGTACAACCGGCCCGGCTATCTGCGGCTGGACTTCCCCTGGCGCGGCGCGCTCGGCCCGGCGGCGCGCGGCGAGGTCGAGGAGGCGGCGAACCGTGCGCTGCGCCGGGACCTGCCGGTGGACGTGCGGTGGATGTCGCTGCCCGAGGCCAAGGAGCTGGGGGCCCTGGCGCTCTTCGGCGAGACGTACGGCGAGCGGGTGCGGGTCGTCGAGATCGGCGGTGCGTGGTCGCGCGAGCTGTGCGGCGGCACGCATGTGGAGCGCGCGTCGCAGGTGGGCGTGGTGGCGCTGACGGCGGAGTCGTCGGTGGGGGCCGGGATGCGGCGGCTGGAGGCCGCGGTCGGCTTCGAGGGCTTCGGCTATCTGGCCCGCGAGCGCGATCTGGTTACGCGCCTGGCGGAGCAGCTCCAGGCGCCGCGCGCGCAGCTGCCCGACCGGGTCACGGTGCTGCTCGACCGGCTCAAGGCCGCCGACCAGCGTGCGGAGGAGCTGCGCAGGCGGGCCGAGCGGGGCCGTGCCGCGGAGCTGGCCGGGGCGGCGGCCGACGTGGGCGGCACGCTCGTGGTCACGGCGACCACGGACGGTGACGCGCGCTCCCTGGCCCTGGCCGTCCGCGACCGCCTGCCGGACGCCCGGCCGGGCGTGGTGGCGGTCGGCTCGGCGGGCGACGGCAAGGCGGTCCTGACGATCGCCCTCAACCGCGCGGCGACCACCGCGGGCCGGTCGGCCGCGACCTTGGTGAAGTCCCTCCTCGGCGGCCGCGGCGGCGGCTCGGCGGAGGTGGCCCAGGGCGGCGGCGTTCCCGCGGACGCCCTGCAGGCGACGCTGGACTCCGTGCACGGCCTGCTGACGCGGTCCTGACGGCTCGAAAATCCAGCCCGTCTGGGGGCACCTCCCAGCGGTAGCTGGGGGAGATTGAGGACCGGGGGTCCGGGGGCGGAGCCCCCGGCTACCGGACCTCTACCAGTTCGACTTGCGGTAGTCCTTCAGGAAGCAGCCGTACAGGTCCTCGCCCTGCTCGCCGCGGACGATGGGGTCGTAGACCCGTGCCGCGCCGTCCACCAGGTCCAGCGGGGCGTGGAAGCCCTCGGCGGCGAGGCGGACCTTGTCCGGGTGCGGGCGCTCGTCGGTGATCCAGCCGGTGTCGACGGCGGTCATCAGGATGCCGTCGCTCTCCAGCATCTCCTGGGCGCTGGTGCGGGTGAGCATGTTCAGCGCGGCCTTGGCCATGTTGGTGTGCGGGTGGCCCGCACCCTTGTAGCCGCGGCTGAAGACGCCCTCCATGGCGGAGACGTTCACCACGTACGTGCGGCGGGCGGCGGCCGCGGCCATCGCCGGTCGCAGGCGGCTGATCAGGATGAACGGTGCCGTGGAGTTGCACAGCTGGACCTCGAGGAGCTCGACCGGGTCGACCTCCGAGACGGTCTGGATCCAGCTGTTGGTGGAGTCCAGGTCCGGCACCAGCCCGCCGGCGTCGATCGCGGTGCCCGCCTCGATGCGGGCCAGGGAGGCCGAGCCTCCGACGAGCGCCAGGTCGGTGACGTCCTGCGCGGTCAGGGCGTCGCCTTCGCGGCGGGGGGCCGGCAGCGCGGCCACGGCGTCCACCGCACCGCTGCCGAAGGTGCCGATCACCTCGGCGGCGGGCAGCTCGCCCGCGGGCAGCGGGGCGGACTCGGCGGCGACCAGCTCGCTGTAGGCGCGCGGGGAGCGGCGCACGGTCTGGGCCGCGTTGTTGATCAGGATGTCGAGCGGGCCCTCGGCCGCCACGGAGTCGGCGAGGGCGACCACCTGGGCGGGGTCGCGCAGGTCGATGCCGACGACCTTGAGGCGGTGGATCCACTCGTCACTGTCCGGCATCGCCTTGAAGCGCCGGATGGCGTCGTTGGGGAAGCGCGTGGTGATGGTGGTGTGAGCACCGTCACGCAGCAGCCGCAGGGCGATGTACATGCCGATCTTCGCCCGGCCGCCGGTGAGCAGCGCGCGGCGGCCGGTGAGGTCGGTGCGGGCGTCGCGGCGGGCGCGGTTCTCGGCCGCGCACTCCTGGCAGAGCTGGTGGTAGAAGGCGTCGACCTCGACGTAGCGGCTCTTGCAGATGTAGCAGGACCGGGGGCGCTGAAGGATGCCCGCGATCTCGCCGACGGTCGTGGAGCTGGGCAGGATGCCCTGGGTCTCGTCGTCGATGCGCTCGGCGGAGCCGGTGGCCGTGGCCTCCGTGACGGACTTGTCGTGGGCGGTCTTGGCGGCGCGGCGCTCCTGGCGGCGGCGCTGCTTCACCGTCCGGTAGATCCCGGCCGTGGCACGGCGCACCGCGATCGCGTCGGGGTGGTCGACCGGCAGCTCGTCGAGCTCCGCGAGGACGTTCAGGCAGATCGCCATGCGCTCGGGATCTATGCCGGGGTGGTCCGACTGGTGGCCTGCACCGTCGTGGATTTCTTCAGTGACGGTCATGACCGCTGTCGTTTCCAGTCCGTTTGTTCGATAAGGGTTCCAGGAAACTGTACGTAGAGCGGTGCCGCAGCGCCAATCCCGGCCGGTGGGGCTCCGGAGCGGGCCATGCCCCGGGCCGGCCGGCGGCGGGGTGTGCGGGCGACGGCGGACGGCGGCGGGCGATCACGGACTGGCATGGAAGCCGGGGAATCCCTTTTCCCAAACCCCGGACATTACATCCGACTTATTGGCCTTTCCGGGTTAATTCCGAGCGCTATGGCCCATATTGGACCAACTCCTACTGAACCGCCCGCCACAATTGCCTCTCAACACCCCTTAGAAAGGTTTAGCCATGTCGCGTATCGCCAAGGCAGCCGTCCTGACCGCCGCCGTCGGCACCGTCGTATCCGGCGCCGCCGGCATCGCCTCGGCCGACTCCGGCGCGCAGGGTGCCGCCGTGGGCTCGCCCGGCGTCATCTCCGGCAACGTCATTCAGGTCCCGATCCACATCCCGATCAACCTCTGCGGCAACTCGATCGACATCGTCGGTCTGCTGAACCCCACCTTCGGCAACACCTGCATCAACGGCTAAATCACACCCCCCAAGAGCGCGCGCGTCACAGCCGGACCCGCGCGCACCGCGCGGGGGGAGGGTCACAGTCAGCCGCCGGAACCCTCCCCTGCGCGCCCGTGGCGCCCATCCTCCTGATGGGCGCCACTGCCGCGTCCGGGTGGCGATACCGGCTCGGACCCGTCCCCGTCCCCGGACGCGGCATCGCCCCCGGCGGACCGCCCGCCGTGCCCGGCGTGCTCGGCCCCCGGGAGATCGGGCACGTCGACGATCGGCGGCAGGTCCGGGGTCAGATGCGTGTGGTGTGCGGTCATGGTGAGCGCCTGCCCTCCATCGCGGGGACGGATAAATTCGGTCAGGCCGCCGCGAGCAGCTGCCGGCGCAGCCGCTCGCAGGTACGGCTGAGAATGCGGGAGATCTGCATCTGCGAGACGCCCAGGCGCGCACCGATCTGCTGCTGGGTGAGGTTGCCGAAGAACCGCCAGTACAGGACGTATCTCTCGCGCTCGGGCAGCGCGTCCAGCAGCGGTTTGAGGGCCTGCCGGTCGATCACGAGGTCCAGGGCGCGGTCGGGCAGTCCCAGGGTCTCGGCCAGCGGCAGGTCGTCGGCGCCGGCGACCGGATGGTCGAGGGAGAGGGTGTGGTGCACGCCGTCGGCGTGCAGGCCGCGCCGGACCTCCTCCTCGGACAGTCCCGTCTCGGCGGCCAGCGCGGCCGCGGTGACGTGCGCGCCGGAGTCGCGCTGTTCCAGCCGGGTGCGCGCGGCACGGACGGCGGCGCGCAACTCCTGGTCCCTGCGCGGTATGTGGAGCGACCACACATGGTCGCGCACATGCCGCTTGAGTTCGCCGGTGATGGTGGGGATGGCGAACGACTCGAACGCGCACCCAAGGTGCGGATCGAAGCGGTCGACGGCGTGGACGAGAGCCAGGGCGGCCACCTGCCGCAGGTCCGCCGGGCTCTCGCCACTCTTGCGGAACCGCACGCTGACGCGCTCGGCCATGGGCAGCCAGGCGGCGATCACCTCCTGGCGCAGCCGGTCCCGTTCGGGGCCCTCGGGGAGCGCGGCCAGGCGCAGGAAGTGACCCTTGGTGTCGGGCGAGGCGGTGTCGCGCCCCCGGGGGCAAGGCCTTGTCTCAGCCATGGTCACAGCTGTCCCCTCGCTCGTGCGTCAAGGACGCCAGGGAGTGCCGGATGCCGCCGGCCGGAGCACCGTTGCGGCGCCTGCGCCCACGCCCCGCGCACGGTCGGAACCGGTGCTCCGGGGCCGGGCCGGCCGGTGTCGGCCACGGTCGTCCCAGCATGACCCGGCGCCACGATTCCCGCGACTCGGAGCGTGCGCGCCGTCACCCAGAGCGAAAACGAGTCCGCGCGGGCGTACGGAGGCGTCCCGGGGTGAGAGGCTGCCGGAGCAGGTGAAGGTGCCGGTCGCGCCGGTGACGAGGGCGAACGCGGCGGACTTTGATGGGTGACACGCGCATGTATGAGGTACTGGTGATCGGCTCGGCCAACGCGGACCTGATGGTCCGGGTCGGCCGGCGCCCCGGGCCGGGCGAGACCGTCACGGGCACGGACCTGATGGAGTCCGCCGGCGGCAAGGGCGCCAACCAGGCCGCGGCGGCGGCCCGCCTGGGCGCCCGTACGGCCCTGCTGGCCCGGGTCGGCGACGACGCGTTCGGTCGACTGGTGTTGGACGCCCAGCGCGCGGCGGGCTCAGAGCTGAGGCACGTGCTGGTGGAGAAGGGGGCCCGGACCGGGACCGCGATGATCGTCGTCGGTCCGGACGGGGACAACACCATCGTGGTCTCCCCCGGCGCCAACGCCCACCTCACGCCGGACGACGTGCGGGCGGCCCGCGAGGCGGTCGCCGCCTCGGCGGTGGTCTCGCTCCAGCTGGAGGTGCCGCCGGAGACGGTACGGGCGGCGGTCGACGTCGCCGCGGAGACCGGCACCCGGGTGGTGCTCAACCCCTCGCCGGCCCCGGACGCCCTCGACGCGCGGCTGCTGTCGGCCGCCGACCCGCTCGTCGTCAACGAACACGAGGCGCGGCAGCTGTCAGGGCTCGGGGACGGCTCCCCCGGCCGGTGGGCGCGGGCGCTGCGGGAGCGGGGGGCGCGTTCGGTCGTGGTGACCCTGGGCGGGGAGGGTGCGCTGGTGCTGGAGGCGGGGGCGGCCGAGCCGGTCGCCGTGCCCGGAGTCGAGGCGGAGGTCGTGGACACGACCGGGGCGGGCGACGCGTTCACCGGTGCGCTGGCGACCCGGCTGGCGCGGGGCGCCTCCCTGCCGGACGCCGTCCGCTTCGCCGTGCGCGTGGGCGCGGCGGCGGTGACCCGGGAGGGCGCGCAGTCGTCGTACCCGACGGCGGATGAGCTTGCCCTATAAGAGGGGTCACCGCGTCAGTTGGCGCGGAACGGCGTCCAGCGGCGGTCCCGACTCCGCGACGCACTCCGCGAGCAGCGCCATCTCCACCGCCACCTGGCTCTCCCCCTGGCCCGAACCGATCTGACGGAACGCGCGGTGGGCCACCGCGAGGTACTGCCCGGCGCGGACGGTGCGGCGCAGCATGCGGCAGAAGCGGCCGAGCACCAGGTTGGCCTCGGCGACCAGCAGGGCGTCGCCGGTGCGTTCGGCGGTGGCCAGCGCGTCGAGCAGGGTGCTCTCCGCCTCGTCGAAGAGGCCGGTGGCCACCTGTGTCTCGCCGATGCCGAGCAGCGCTTCGTAGGCGGCCAGGCGTCGTTCCTCCAGGCGGGCGGCCTCCTCCTCGGTGACCCGGCCGCCCACGCCTTCGAGCGCCTGTCCGCTCC
This sequence comes from Streptomyces sp. NPDC021096, assembly GCF_040641275.1. NCBI lineage: Bacteria > Bacillati > Actinomycetota > Actinomycetes > Kitasatosporales > Streptomycetaceae > Streptomyces > Streptomyces sp. NPDC021096. The sequence continues at coordinate 71,918 of NZ_JBFADG010000023.1, forward strand.
ACAGGTCGAGGGCGCGCCGGTACAGGGCGCCGGCTTCGGTGAGTTCGCCTTCCCCGGCGGCCTCGTCCGCGGCGGTGACCAGGGCGTCGAAGGCGCGCACGTCGACGTCGGTCCGTTCGGTGCGCAGGCGGTAGCCCTGGTGGGCGGTGATGATGACGGGGCCGGTGTGGCCGGCGGCTCTGAAGGCCTTGCGCAGGGCCCGGACGCACAGGACGACCTGGGTCCGGGCGGAGAGCGGCGCCCGGTCGCCCCATACGGCGTCGACCAGGGCATCGAGGGGGACGACCCGGCCGCGGGCCAGGACGAGGAGGGAGAGGACGACGCGCTGGCGGCGGCCGTCGATGGTGACGGGCTCGCTTCCGACCCTGGCCGAGACCGGTCCCAGCAGGGTGAAGGCGATCGCCCCGGCGTCGACGCCGGTGGTGGTCACTGCTGTCGCGGCGCTCATTGCCTGCCCTCGTATCCGCGGCGGTCGCCGCACAGCGTCGGTCCCCCGCGAGGCCAGCTGCCCGCGGACTGTCCGTACGAACCGGCGGGCCGTCATACGGCCCGGCGTTCGAGTTCGATCGCGAAGCGCAGCCAGGATTCGCCGCAGTAGCGGGCGGCCTGGGCCACCATCGCCCGGCGGTGGGCGGGCACGGCGTCGAGCAGCCGGCGCCATCTGGTGCCGCCCAGGGTGTGGGCGCTCAGCAGCTGCAGCAGGGCGCGGCCGTCCTCGGTGAAGCGGAGGGAGGGGTCCTTGCAGAGCTTCTTCAGGGGTGGATCGGTGCTCACGGTGACGCTCGCCGCCGGCTCGGCGGCGGCGGCGACGACCGGTGCGGGCGCGGGCTGTGCGCAGATCTCGGTCTCCTGCATGCGGCTCTCGGCGTCGCGCAGTTTCTTGGGCACGGGGTCCTGGCCCTGGCGTATGCGCAGGCGGACGTCCCGTGCGGTGCCCACGGCGATTCCGGCGCCGTCGGCGATCTCCCGCAGGCTGGCCTGGGGCTTGGCGGCGATCAGCGCGCCGGCCCGGCGGCGGCCCTCCGCGGGATTGACGGGCCGGACCCGGCCGTCGCGGCCGGTGCGGGCCTTGACCTGCGGAGCCTGTCCGGTGGCCCGTCTGCGCAGGGCGGCCACGGTGCTGGCGGCCAGGCCCGTGGCCGAGGCGATCAGCCGGTCCGACCAGTGTGGATGGCTGCGGATGATGCGCTCGGCGGCGGCCGTGCGGTCCGCCTGTGTGAGCGGCAGTCCGTGCCGGGTGTTGACCCTGACCGCGTGGACGAAGGCGTCCTCGGCGCTGCCGTCGAAGAACCGGACCGCGATCCGCTCATCCCCCCGTAGACGAGCGGCTCGCAGCCGGTGCATGCCATCGACGACCCGCAGTGTTTCGCGGTGGACGACGATGGGCGGCAGTGGTGCATCCAGCCGCGCGAGCGCCTGGACGTGGAGCGGGTCCTCGCCCGCCACCCTCGGGGAATCCGAGGGCAGCAGGGCGCCTAGAGGTAGCACAGCGGTCCGTTGCTGTTCCGGCTCCGGATCCGTCACGACATCCCCCCCAGCAGAACCTCCGAACGACGGCGGATCCCCCGTGCACGGTGGAGGCGGGCACCGGGCCCCCCTCAACCAACTGGTGATTGACCGCCCTAGAGAGCGATCCAACACCAGTCGATCCGCCGACACCCAGGACGCTAGGCAGCGAGCCCACCCTCTGTCAACCGCATTCGGAGCGCGGTGACATGGACGGCCCCGACCGCCCTTAAGCTAGATTGACCGCCGGGAGGGAGGTGCGATCATGAACAACCCCGACGCCACGGCCGAGAACTCACTGGCCGACAAGCTCAATCACCTGTTCCGAACGGTGATTCCGGCAGGCCGGGAGCCGTACACGACGGAAGAGGTGGCGCGTGCGATCACCGCCGGAGGCGTGTCGATTTCCGGTAGCTACATCTGGCTGCTGCGCAAGGGACAGCGCGACAATCCGACGCTGCGACATCTGGAGGCGCTGGCGAAGTTCTTCGGCGTACCTCCGGCGTATTTCTTCGACGACCAGGTGACCGCGGCGGTCAACGCCGACCTCGGCCTGATGGTGGCCCTGCGCGACACCCAGGTGCAGCGCGTGGCGCTCCGCGCGGCCGGCCTCTCCGCCGCGAGCCTGCATTCGATCAACGAAGTCATCGAGCGGGTCCGCCAGTTGGAGGGTCTCCCGACCAACCCGGCCGCCCCCGCTTCCCAGGCCGCCCCGCCCGAGGACCGGTCCTAGCTCCCACGGCGGCCGGTCAGCCGAGACCCGACCAGGAAAGGCCGCCGTGCCCGAACGCCCCGACGTGACGTGCGAGCCCGTCACCGCGCCCAACGGCAAGCTCATCGACGTCCACCGGCCCGTTCCGGCCACCGCTCCGGCGCCGCTGCCGACCGTGCTGCTCTGGCACGGCGTCGGCCCGGACGAGCGGGACGTCATGCGGCCGCTCGCGCGGACGGTGGCCGCGACGGGCGTGCTCGTCCTCGTCCCCGACTGGCGCTCGGACGCCGACGACAGCGGCCGGGCCCAGCTGCTGGCCTCGCTGGAGTACGCCCGTACGCACGCGGGCGAGCACGGGGGCGACCCGGAACAGATCGTGCTGGCCGGGTGGTCGGCGGGCGCCCCGGCCGCCCTGGGCCTCGCCCTGCGGCCGGAGGTGACGGACGGGTGGCGGCCGGCGGCGGTCGTGGGCATCGCCTCGCGCTACGACCTGCCGGCCCGGACGACGGGCACCGTCCCGCTGGGCGACCTGGCCGCCTCGGGGCCGGGCATCCCCGCTCCGGTGCCGGTGCACCTGGTGCACGGCACGGCGGACACCCTGATGGGCCCGGCGTACTCGCGCGCGGCGCGGGACGCCCTCATGGCGCACCGCTGGCCGGCCTGGCTGGAGGAGATACCCGGCGCCGACCACGCCGGGGCGATCGGGATGGAGTACGACCCGGGGCTGGGGCGCCTGCGGCCGAGCGCGGACGAGCGGGTACGGGCGGCAGGAGAGCGGGCGGCCCGGACGATCGCCCGGGCGGCCCGGGCCTGAGCGCACGACCGGCATGCGCCAAGGCCCGGGAAGCGCGGGGCGTCAGCCGGCGATGAGGTCTCCGCGCCGCAGGCCGGAGCCCTCGGGGACGGCGGCGGGGTCGCTGCCGAGGTCGGCGACGGCGTTGTGCTCGTCGACGAAGACCACGCGCGGCTCGAAGGTGCGGGCCTCGGCGTCGTCCATGGAGCCGTAGGCGATGATGATGACCAGGTCGCCGGGGCTGATCAGGCGGGCGGCGGCGCCGTTGATGCCGATCACGCCGGTGCCGCGCGGGCCCTCGATGACGTAGGTCGACAGCCGGTTGCCGTTGTCGATGTCGACGATGTCGACCTTCTCGCCCGGCAGCAGGTCGGCGGCTTCCATCAGGTCGGCGTCAATGGTCAGCGAGCCCACGTAGTGCAGGTCCGCCTGGGTGACGGTGGCGCGATGGATCTTGGACTTCATCATGGTGCGGTACATGGTTCCGTCATCTTATGTGCAGGACACCGGGCCGGTCCGCGTGAGGTGCGGCACTCATCCCGGCTCCGGCCGGACCCGGGCGATGAGCAGCGCCACGTCGTCCTGGTCGTTGTCCTCGCGCAGTTCGCGGAGCAGCATGTCGCAGGTGGACTCCAGGTCGGGCATCGGCCCGTCGAGCAGGCCGACGAGCACCTCGAGCCGGGTGTCGATGGCCTCGTCGCGGGTCTCGACCAGGCCGTCGGTGTAGAACACGAGCTGGTCGCCGGGGTCCAGGTCCACGACGATGCTCTCGAAGGGGACGCCCCCGACGCCCAGGGGCGCGCCCGTGGGCAGGTCGAGGAGGGTGGGGCGGCGGTCGGGGCGCATGAGGACCGGGGGCAGGTGCCCGGCGTTGGCGACGCGGCACTGCCGGCTCTGCGGGTCGTAGACGGCGTAGACGCACGTGGCGAGCGCCTGGTCCAGACCACTGGCGGTGAGGTCGAGGTGGCGCAGGACCTCGGCGGGGTCGAGGCCGAGCGCGGAGAGGGTGCGGCCGGCGGTGCGCAGCTGGCCCATGGCCGCGGCGGCGTTGATGCCGCTGCCCATGACGTCGCCGACGACCAGCGCGCTCTGGTCGTCGTCCTGCGGGATGACGTCGAACCAGTCGCCGCCGACCTGGCCGGCCGCACCGGCGGGCTGGTAGCGGTAGGCGACCTCCAGGCCGGCCGGGTTCTGGGGCAGTTGGGGCAGCAGGTCGCGCTGGAGGGTGAGGGCGGTGGCACGCTCGCGCTGGTACCAGCGGGCGTTGTCGATGCAGACGGCCGCACGGGCGGCGAGCTCTCCGGCGAGCACGACGTCGTCCTCGCCGAAGGGCTCGGGGTTGCTGGTGCGCTTGAGGTCCAGGGCGCCGAGCACCTCGCCCCGGGCGATCAACGGGACCGCCATGTACGAGTGCAGACCGGCCCGGCCCAGCCGCCGGGCGGCGTCCTCGTCGCGGGCGATGCGGGGCAGGTCCTCGGGCCGTACCTCCGAGAGCAGGACGGGGCGGCCGGTGGTGACGCAGCGGGCGACGAGGCGGTCGGCGTCGTACTGGGCGATCTCACCGGGCGGGTCGGCGGCCCGGACGGCCTCCGTGGCCCCGTCCGACATCACCGAGGCCACGGCCAGGGCCCGGAACACCGCGGCCCGCTGCCCCGGTGGGGCGGAGTTGCCGCCCAGCACGGTGTCGAGGACGTCGACGGCGGCCACGTCGGCCAGGTCGGGCACCACGACCTCGGCGAGCTCCCGGGCGGTCTGGTCGAGGTCGAGGGTGGTGCCGATCAGTACCGAAGCGTCGGCGATCAGGGCCAGCCTGCGGCGGGCCTCGGTGGCGGCGCGGTGCCGCTCGGTGACGTCCACGACGGAGGTGGCCAGGCCCATCTCCCGGCCGGCGGGGTCCTCGAGACGGTAGTAGGAGACCAGGCGGGCCCGTTCGCCCACCGCGGGGTCGGCCGTACGGCCCACCACGAACTGGTCCACCAGGGGGGTGCCGCTGGCCAGGACCCGGCGCATGGCGGACTCGATCTCCGCGGCGTTCTTGACGGGCAGCACGTCGTGGACGCGCTTGCCGATGTGGTCCCGGGCGGACAGCCCGTGCATCCGCTCCAGCGCGGGGTTGACCATGACGTACCGCAGCTCGGTGTCCATGACGGCCAGGCCGATCGGGGACTGGGCCACCAGGCGGAGCGAGAGGGCCAGGTCCCGCTCGACGTCGCGCAGGACCTCGCGGTCGGTGGCCATGCCGAGGGCGAAGACGCCGCCGTCCTTGTCCTCCAGCCGCACGTTGCGGAATTCCAGCAGACGGGTGGTGCCGTCCTTGTGCAGGGCGGGGAAGACGCCGGCCCAGTAGCCGCCGCTCATCACCTTGGCGAAGAGTTCGAGGACGTCGCCCCGGTGGTCCTCGTCGACCAGGAGCTTGGCGGCGAACTGCCCCAGGGCCTCGGAGGCGGACCAGCCGAACAGCTCCTCGGCCTGCGGGCTCCACAGGACGATCCGGCCTTCCTGGTCCAGCACCGCCGCGGCCACGCTGAGCAGGTCGAGGAGGCTGCCGGGCTCATAGGGCGCGGGCCGGGAACGGCCCGGGTCGGGCCGGTATGCGTCGGTGGTGCCCATTCGAGGTCGTCCTCCTTCCGCCCGCTCGGGGTGGTGCGGCGGCCTCGCGCCCGGTCCCTCGGTCCTTCCTCGCCGTTCACGCCGCAGCGTCTTCCATGTTCCCTCCGAACCCGCACCCTGCGCAGCCCACGGCGGCGTCCGGCGGCATTGGTGGTGCGTCCCGCCGCGCCGCACGCCCCCGCGGGCGCACGTCAGTCGCCGGGCGTGGCTCCGGGGAGGGGAAGGGTGAACCAGACGGTCTTGCCGGTGCCGGTGCCGGAGGCGTGGTGGCCCCACTGGGCGGCGATCTGCTCGACCAGCCAGATGCCCCGGCCGTTCTCGCTGTCCGGGCCGGCCTCGGCGCACTGCGGCAGGCAGCCGCCGGCGTCGGTGACCTGGGCGACCAGGTGGTCGGGGGTTCGGCTGATGGCGAGCTGGACGTCCGCTGCGCCCGCGGGCACGTGCACGATGGCGTTGGTGACCAGCTCCGACAGCAGCAGGGTGGCGTCGGCCGTCAGCCCGTGCAGCCCCCATTCGGCCAGCAGGCGCTCGGTGAAGCGGCGCGCGGCGGCCACGGAGGGCGGGGCGGCGGGCAGCGAGACGGCCCGCGCGGGCGGCGGCCCCGGGTACGTCCGGTGGGCCGCCCACGGCGTGGGCGGGCTATGGGTGCACGACGGCGTGCCAGGACCCCACAGGCCGAGGAGCCGCTGGGGTTTCGTCGCCCATGCGGCGACGGGTTCACAGGCGCTGGCGACGGCGTCGGCCGTCGGCGAAGAACTCAGGGTGTCGCGGCTGAATGCAGGCATGTGGCTCGGGTGCGTTCGAGGGGGCGCGAAGGGCGCTGGACGAGGTGCTCGTCCGCTGCGCCGGCGGCCCCATGGAGCGATACGTGGACCGTCCGTCTTCGCGAGGGATTCCCCAACATTCGCTCGGTTTTCGCCAGAGGTCTATACCCGATGGGTCACGATTTCCCTGCGGAGTGCGATATCCGCAGGTAGGAAGGGATGGTTTGGGCGCAAAGTCGGTGTGAGCGGGGACACGATCCCGCCACCGGCGGGCCCGCCCGGTTCCGCGGACCCGCCGGGCGCCCGGGATCCGGGCGCGCGGAGCCGTCAGGGCTTCGGGCATTCCTTCCAGGCGAGGTGGTAGATCGTGTTGATGCTGCCGTCCGTCGAGTCCATGGTCATGAAGCTCGTCGTCCTGCTGGGGTCGGACGAGCCGGCGTTGACCCGCAGCTCGGTGTTGATGTTGAAGTTCCGCCGCTCACCGCAGGGCGCCCAGACCAGCGCCGCGATGGGGACGCTGTCGGTGGCCTGCCAGTTGTCGGCGTAGTTGCCTCTGAAGGTGTGGCTGCTCGGGGTGGTGACGGGCGAGCCCTGGAAGTAGTACGAGGCCTTCTGTACGCCGTACGCGCCGGATTCGAGCTTGGCGTAGCCGCGGTAGTCGGCGGCGGCGATCGCGTAGGTGAAGCCCTGCGGCACGTGGACGTTCAGGTTCAGCTGGCAGTTCTTGCGGAAGTCGGTGGGCTTGGAGCCGACGCCGACCTGGGCGAGGTACTGGCTGTAGGTGACGGTGAAGGCCGTGTTGTCGGGCGAGACCGCGACGGCGGCGGTCCCGGCCGGACAGCCCGACCCGTTGACGGTGGCGACCTCGATGACGATCTTGTCCGGCGGCGGGTTGGTGATGACGGAGGGGCTGTGCGTGGAGAGCGGCGTCGCCAGTAACGCCGCGATCGCGCCTGCTGTGAAGAGACCGGCGGGCATGGTGCTCCAATCGGTTGTCTGCGGGCCCCGGGGGCCCGAGGGGAAGACAAGTGATCCCGCGCCCGTTGGCGCCGGGAATTCCCCCGAGCGGAGGGGGCGGGCGTCGGGATGCAGGAAGTGCCGGGCGAACCGGGAAAGGTGGCGGGCGGCGGGCCCGTCATGACCGTAATACGGGCATGCTCATGCCAACCTGCTGGACCTTTCCCGGGCCCGTTGGGACTGAGAGCGTTCGAATCGTAGGGGGCGGAAGGGGGGTTGGCCAGACGTCGCGCCACGGCTCCACCGGAGTGAAACCCCCGGATCTGGCCGAAAAGCGTCGACGATCGCGTATCCCCTGGTCATCGACAAGGAACGCCCGCCTCCTGGTTGTGGGGACCCGTCGTTTGCGCCAGACTTGGCTTTTAGCTAGGGCTAAAGGTGGCATGCTGCAATCAAGGACTTCCGGACCTGACGACAGCACAGCTGGTGGGGGTAGACATGGCCTGGCGAGAGACCGTAGAGGGTGGTCGTACGGCGGAGCTGGCGGGAGCCGCGCTCGCGCGTCAGGCGACGGCGTCGCTGGCCGGACTGCTCGCCGAACGCGGCATGACCCGCAAGGACTTGGCCGACTGCATGGGCGTCTCGCCCGGCCGGGTCAGCCAGATCCTCTCCGGCGGCGAGAACCTCACCCTGAGGTCGCTGGCCGCCGTCGCGGAATCCCTCGACGCGAGAGTGGAGATCAGCTTCTACGACCCGTCGGACGGCCGCGAACCGTACGCCACGGGTCCCGCGCTGCCCGAGGCCGCGCCCATCACGCCTTTGACGCCGTCACCGTACTGCTGAGACGTCCGGTGCACCCGACGCGCCCGGCGCGTCCTCCACGGCGGGAGGCGCCAGCTGCCTCCGCTTGAGCTCGAGGATCCGCTCGCCGTCGCTGCGCCTGCCGTGTGCGTGGACGAGCTCCAGTAGGTACTTCAGATACTGCTCCGCCTCACCGAAGGACCGCCGCAGCATGCGCAGTTCCTCCCGGTAGGGCTGTCGGCCCTGCTGCTGGCAGGCCTTGTCCACCCTGGTCTCCAGCGTGATCCACTTCTGCGCCGCGGTCCGCACGTCCTTGTGCCGTTCGTTGACCTCCCGCTTGAGGGCGGTGCGGGTGCGGCCGGTGTCCCCCGGCACGTCGGCGCGCAGCAGCAGATGGGCCCTGATCTGGTCGGCGAAGGACTGGACGTCCCAGCAGTCGCCGAAGCCCTCGGCCATCCGCTCGCACCAGTCGGCGCGGTCGGCCCGCAGCCGCAGGGCCAGCTGGCGGAGCAGCAGGGAGTTGCCCAGGGTCAGCACCGCCATGGCGGCGCGCCCGCTGGTCTGCTCGCCCCTGCCCCGGGAGACCACGCCCCAGCCCGTCGCGAGGCCCACCGCCCACGGCGGCACGCTGGGGGTCAGCGGCAGCAGCAGGCCGCTGACCAGGGCCGCCGTCCCCGCGGTCCACAGCACGACGCACAGGCCCAGCACCGACGAGCGGACCGTGCCCAGCAGCCGGCCGTCCTCCTTGTAGCGGAAGACCAGGCACACCCAGGTCACGGGTGCGCAGACGGCGGCGGGCACGACCCACTCGGAGATGACGGACGCCTGGTCCAAGGCCACATCGGCTCCCACTCTGGAGGCGGAGACGGCGAGGCCCTTCGTGGACATCTGCTCCGTGCACCGCGGGCAGCGCCGACAGCCTTCACACCACGCTCACCGCGACGACGACCAAATGATGTTCCCACCACGGCGGTTACGGCGTGCAACGATCCGGCCAAGCTCTTGTGATACCGAACGAATCACGCCAAGCGCCGGCTCTCCCACAGGGCTCACGCGGCGCGGACGGCCTCGCCGAGGGCGTCGAGCAGGCCGGTGAGGGCGGTGCGCAGTTCCTCGGTCACCGGCAGGCCGTCCTCGCCGAGGGCGGTGTCGGCCTGCGGCACGCACACCTCGTCGCCGACGACCACGGCACCGCAGGCCTTGAGCACCTTGGTCAGGTCGGCGTGGCCCCGCTGGCCACCGAAGTTGCCCGGGCTGGCGCCGATGACCGCCGCCGCCTTGCCGGTGAGCACCGAGCGGCCGTAGGGGCGGGAGGCCCAGTCGAGGGCGTTCTTGAGCTGGCCGGGGAGGGAGCGGTTGTACTCCGGGGTGGCGAACAGCAGCGCGTCGGCGCCCGCGATGGCGGCGAGCATCCCGGCCACGCCCGCGCCCGGCTCGGCCTCGTCGTCCTCGCTGAAGGGCGGCACTGCGGCCAGCCCGTCCCACAGCTCCAGCTTCACCTCGGGGCCGCCCAGCGCGCCGGCCGCACGCAGGAGGGCGCTGTTGATGGAGTCGGCGCGCAGGCTGCCCGATATGGCCAGGACGCGGAGGGTGTCGGTGGACCGGTCGATGGTGTTCATGAAAAGAGAGAACTCCTGGGAAGAAACAAAAGGGATGTGGTGCTTCGCCGCGCACCGGTAGGACAAGTGAGCGAGCGAGCCCCGATTATGACGGAGGGTCCGCCGGTGCGGCGACGGCAATCCCCCGCGGTGATGTCAGTCCCGGCGCAGCAGGGTGTCGACGACCGAGTCCAGGTAGGCGGCCTGCTCGGCCGTGGGCGGGAGCGCGTCGGGCACGGCGTGGCCCAGCTGGGCGTGGCCCAGGTAGGCGGTGTAGCCCAGCACTCCGCGGCGGCGGGCCTCATCCGGCGGGAAGCCGAGCTCGGCGAAGAGGTCGGCGAGGTAGCCGATCCGGCGCTCCGTCACGCGCCCCAGCACCGCGGCGACCTGGGGGTGCGCGGACGTGGCGAGCAGGGAGAGCTCGAGGGGGTCACGGGCCGCCGCCGCGGTCGCTTCGGTGAAGAGGCGGCGCAGTCGCCGCAGCGGGTCGGGCTCGGGGGCGAGCGCTTCGATCATGTCCTCGGTGCAGACCTCTTCCCAGCGGCGCAGCGCGGCCTCGATGAGCGCCTCGCGGTTGGTGAAGTGCCAGTAGAAGCTGCCCTTCGTGGTGCCCAGCCGGGCGGCGAGCGGCTCGACCGCGACCGCGGCGAGGCCGCCTTCGCCGATGGCCGTGAGGGCGGCGTCCGCCCAGTCCCGCGCGCTCAGCCGCTGCCGTCCGCCGCTCTGCGGCTTGCCCTCTCGCCGTCGCACCATGGCCGTACGCTACCGTACGGTAAACATACGCAGGCGTATGGAAGAGGGCTGCTTCCCTCAGCGCTTGACGGCGCGCAGGATGACGAACTTCGGGTCGCTCGCGACGATCTCGCAGTTGCCGAAGACCTTGCGCAGCTTCACGTGGTAGCCGAGGTGGCGGTTGCCGATGACCCACAGTTCGCCGCCGGGGCGCAGCGCCTTGCGGGAGCCGGTGAACATGCGCCAGGCCGTGGTGTCGGTCGTCGCCTGGTGGGTGTGGAACGGCGGGTTGTTCAGGACCAGGTCGACGGACTGCGGGGGCACGGCCGCCAGGCCGTCGCCCACCTGGAACTCCGCGGCCCGTGACCCGGCGTTCTCCCGGAACGTGGCTTCCGCCGAGGCCACCGCCTGGTAGGACTCGTCGATGAAGAGCACCTCGGCCTCGGGGTTGGCCAGCGCCGCCGCCGTGCCGACGACGCCGTTGCCGCAGCCCAGGTCGACGATGCGCTCGGGGCCGCCGTGCCGGGGCAGCCGGGGCAGGAAGAAGCGGGTGCCGATGTCCAGGCGCTCGGCGCAGAAGGTGCCGGCGTGGTTGGTGACGGTACGCCCGGAGACCACGCCGATCCCCTCCGGCAGGGCGTAGCGGTGCGGCCACGGGTTGGCGGAGCGCTGGACGCCGGGGTCGGGGGTGCAGAAGATCAGCCGGGCCTTCTTCACCGCCAGCGAGGTGCGGGTCGGCCCCACGAGGCGCTCGAACAGCTTCAGCGTCGAGGTGTGGATCTCGGTGACCCGGCCCGTGCCGACGACGAGGGTGCCCTCGTGGAGGCGGGGCGCGAGCCGGTGCAGCTGGTCCTCCAGCAGCGCCAGGCTCTTGGGCACCCTGATCAGCAGTACGTCGATGCGGTCCGGGGGCGTGTCCTGGGTGGACAGCAGCCGCACCGCGTCGGCGGCGACGCCGTTGCGCGCCAGGTTCGCCCGGGTCGCCTCCTGGGCGAGGAAGGAGTCGGTGATCTGGACGGGCCGGTGCGCGGCGAGCGCGGTGGTCAGGGCGCCCCACCGGTCCCCCACCACGGCCACGGTGCCCGACAGGTCGGCAGGCTCCCCGTCGCTTCCGTGGAGGTGCCGCAGCAGGTATTCGTCGGCGGCGTCCCAGGCGCGCAGGGGGTCGCGGGGATCCTCGGGGAAGCGGGCGAGATCGAACTCGCCCCATGGCGTCGTGAAGCTGTTCATTATGGGCTCAGGCTATCGGAGGCCCGCCCGCGCCGGAGAATCACCAGCCCCCTGGAATACGCCGGGTCACAGGCGCAGCGCCGCTCGTCCCGGCCGTGGACAAAGCCCCGTACCGGCAATACTTTCATTGACGTCTCCGCATGGATGGCTCCAGATCTACCGAGTTCGGGGGAATGCGGTGAAGGTCGAGATCATCGAAAGGGACGATCAGTACGTCCTGAACCACTGCACGAAATACCTCGCGCGGGACGGTTCCGACCCGCGCCACGACTTCGGCCAGTACGCTCCCGGGGACCCCCGGACGGCGGTCTGCGAGGCCTGGCGTTTCCCGGTGGTCGACACGCACTGGGACGGGGTCTCCGCGGCGGGCTCGTACCCCTTCAACGACGTGACGTTCGTCCACGACGGCCGGGCCGCGGCGCCCTCCGCCGTGACCGTGACGGGCACGTTCGGCCCGCTGCACTCGCCCGTCCCGCTGCGGCCCCTGCTGTTCGCGGGTGAGCCCACCGGATTCTCGGCGGTCACCGTGCGGGTCCCCAAGGGGCAGGTGCACACGTACAAGTACGCGGTCGACGGAACGTATGTTCTGGATGCCGTCAATCCGCAGCGCACCGTCCTCGACAACGGCGAGAGCTGGTCCCGCTTCTTCACCGACGCCTGTGCCGTGCCGCTCGTGCTGAACCGGGCCGAGCGGGAACTGCTGGGCCGGCTCGTCGCGCATCTGCTGCCGTTCCGTCTCGACGAGAACCGCCGTTTCATCCGTGGTGTCTACGAATCCCTCGACCGGGCCCGGCGGAGTGCGGAATTCCCTCTCGCCTATCAGCTCGACGACGAGGTCGGCACGGTCAATTACATCGACAAACTCCTCGCCCGCCAGGAGCAGCACAACGCCGACGACTACCACGTCTGTCTGCGCATGGTCGGCGATCTGCTGCGGGCCCGCTCCGGCGGTCTCGACCCGGCGGCGGTGGCGCCGGAGGCGTACGCGGAGCTGTACGGGCAGATGGAGAGCGAGAAGGTCGACGGCTGGGACCACTCCCGCTACCAGAGCCCGCGCCACTTCCTGCTGCTCCTGCGCCGGCACGCGATGACCGGCGCGTTCGTCCACCCCCGGCACGGCGGCAATTCCGGCGCGGCGGGCTGGATGTATCTGGAGAACCGCTTCCGGGACGGCCGTGGGGAGACGCTCTTCGACTGGCGGCGCGCGCTGGAGTCACCGCTGGGGCACAACACCGACTACCGCGGCTAGGGGGAAGCCATGGCGGAGGGAACGGGTCCGTGGGAACCGGCGGACATCGTCGTCATCGGCAGCGGGGCCGGGGGCGCCCCGGTGGCCCACACGCTCGTACGGGCCGGGCACCGGGTGGTGATGCTGGAGAAGGGCCCGCTGCTGCGCACCCAGGCGCAGAGCCCGCAGGGGCTGAGCGACTTCAAGCGCGACGAGTCCTTCGCCACGGGCGCCGAGAAGCGCATCACGGTGCGGGGCGTCGCCAATACGGGCGAGGCGTACTTCTCCAGCCACGTCGAGCCCGACCTCAACGACGAGCCGCACGTCTACCGCGACAGCGACGGCGCCGACCGCGTCACCATCGAGGGCTACACCGCCCAGGTGGTGGGCGGCGGCACCCAGCTCTACGGCGGCGTCTCGCCCCGCTTCACCCCGGACGACCTGCGGCTGCGCAGCTTCAACGAGGGCCGTGGCGACCTGCGCGACGACCCGGGCCGCGAGGTGGTGCGCGAGGCCCGCGACTGGCCGGTCGAGTACGCCGCCCTGGAGCCGTACTACGTCCGGGCCGAGGAGCTCATCGGCGTCAACGGCACGTGGGAGGGGCAGGCCAAGACGCCCTCGGCCGACCGCTACCAGCCTCCGCTGGCGCCCAACCCCATCAGCGCGTACGCCGCCGCCGGCATGGACGCCCTCGGCATGCGCCGCTACCGCACCCCGCTCGCGGTGATCACCCGCGACCACGCGCCCAGCGGCCGTACGGTCCCGCAGGACGAGGAGAGCATCAAGACGGCCTTCGTCAACCGCTACGGCGACCCGCTGGGGCTGAAGTCCAACACCTGGGTCTCGCTCCTGGCACCGCTGAGCGGCGGCGACGGGGGCGGCTTCGAGCTGCGGGCCAACTGCACGGTCACCCACCTGGAGGCCGAGGGCTCCAAGGTGACCCGCGTCCACTACCGCGACCCGGGCGGCCGCCCCCGCGTCCTGGCCGCGCGGACCGTCGTCGTGGCCTGCTCGGCGATCGAGTCGGTGCGGCTGCTGCGGATCTCCGCGCTGCTGGACCCGGCCTTCGAGCGGCGCATCAACGGCAACGGGCTGCTCGGCGCGTACTTCCTGACCCACTGCTTCGGCGGCGCGCAGTGCGTGGTGCCGGAGCGCGCCGACAAGTCCCGCACCCTGGACTCCGACTGGGCCACCGACCACTGCGCACGCGCCGAGTGGATCAGGGAGCAGGGGCTGTGGGCGGGCGGTGTCATCTACAACAACACCTCCGACGGAGCCCTGCCCCTGTCCCTCGCCCGCACCTGGCACGCGATGGACATGGACAACCTCTGGAAGGGCTACCTCTACGACACCTCACTGGTCGGCAACGGCTTCGAGGACTATCTGGAGACGAACTTCGGCCGCCGGCTGTCGGTCGCCTTCATGGCCAACCAGGTGCCGCAGCGCGGCAACCGCATCGAGCTCCACCCCACGGTGAAGGACAAGTGGGGCCGTCCGGCCGCCTACATCGTCAAGACCTGGCACCCCCACGACCGCGCGCTCATGGACACCCTCGCCGAGCAGTGCCGGCGCATCCTGGCCGCCGGCGGCCGAACCGGTGACATCAGCGCCGGCTCCGTCGGCCACTCGGTGGTGCGGATCGCCAACCACGTCCTGGGCGGGGCCCGCTTCGGCCCGGACCCCGCGGACTCGGTGCTCGACCCCGACTGCCGGGCCTGGAACTTCGACAACCTCTACGTCACCGACGGCTCGTTCATGCCGACGTCCGGCAGCGCCAACCCCACGCTGACCATCGAGGCGAACGCCTTCCGCGTCGCCGACACGCTGCTCGGGAGGCTGTGAATGGACACCCGGTTCGACGAGATCTTCACCCACCCCGAGAACGAGATCTTCCGGGTGGTGTTCTTCCCCGACCGGATCTATCACGCCCGCTACCTCAGCGCGACCCGCTCCTCCCGCTACCGCTACTACGTCTCCGAGGTGCGCAGCAGCGCCGACGGCACCGCCATCAAGGGCGACGTCTTCCTGGGCGGCGTCCGGCTGTGCTCGATGCTGCGCATCGAATACGCGGGCATCCGGCTCGTCGAGCAGGCCCGGGAGTTCGGCCGCCGGCTCGGGCCGCGCGTGAAGGCCTGGGTCCGGCTCGTCGGGGACGGCCCGGACCGGGCCGCCGAGGCCCTGGTCACCCTGCACTGGGACCCGGTCATCGGCGCGTACGCGGCGGAGATCTGGGAAACGCTGGAGCCGCCCGCCGGCTCGGCCCACGACCACCGCGTGCTGCCCCTGATGGGCCGTGACGCGCCCATCACCCGCGTGCCGCGGCTGTCGTCGCTGCTGGGCCCGGCCCGCAAGGTGCTGCTGGCCTTCCGCGAGGACGGGGTGCTGTACCCGACCGGCCAGGGCATCGGCGACGTGCGGTGGGACAACGACTACCTCCGCTCCCACCAGGAGCCCCGCACCCAGGAGCCCAGCTCGGGCCTGAACACGGTCGAGGACAAGAACTACCTGCTGGACTTCCAGCGCGGGTACTTCATCCCCGACGCGGCCGACGTCCTGCCGGTCAACTACCGCAACGCCATGACCGACGCCGACAACCCCGAGCGCTTCGAGGACAACGTCATCCAGATGCGCTGGCTCCTCCAGCGCGAACTCGGCAGCGAGCTGGTCTTCTTCCACGAGGTGACCATCCCGCCCGGCACGATCGAGGGCACCCACCGCCACATCGGCTCCGAGGAGCTCTACTACATCGTCTCCGGAACCGGCATCGCCTACATGAGCGACGGAGACGACCCGGCCACCGACTCCTACCCCCTGGTCGACCGGCAGGTCTTCGGCGTGGGCCCGGTCAAGTGCCGGGAACTGCCCGTCAAACCGGGCAGCGTCATCTTCACCAAGAGCGGCGGCGTGCACGGCATCCGCAACCCGTCCGACGAGCCGCTGAAATTCGTCGCCTTCCTCTACCACACCACGTGAGGCGGTCCGATGCCCGAGATCGTGCACAGTGACTCGGTCTTCCGTGTCGATCCCGGGAAGCCGCCGGACTACGCCGCGGACAACCCGCTGCTGAAGCTGCTGGGCCTGGTGGAGCGCTCCCGGCTCGCCGCCGAGCGCGAGCACTACGAGTCCCCCTCCCTGCAGTACCTCTACCCCCACCGGTGGCTCGAGCTGTACGGGCCCTCCGGGGGCGACGCCGACCAGCTCGATCCGGCGCTCCAGGACGTCAAGACCGACTTCCAGAAGCAGAACGTCCGCGACTTCCGCCTCGCCGACACCAGGGCCGTCCGCGGCTGGGCCGCCGCCGGCGACCGGCGCGTACCGTTCCTGCAGCTCGCCTACCGCGGCGGCCCCGACTCCGCGCTGTGGCGGGCGGCCGGACGGCTCGGCGAGGCCATCGGCTGCGTCGTCTCGGTCCGCGGCGGCCCCCCGGTGACCCTGCGGGCCCCCTACGACGAGGAGAGCGACTTCTACACCGTCGAGCTGTGGGGCCACGACGGCGGCGGCCTGCGCGAGCAGCTCGGCGACCGCGGCCGCGCCGCCCTGGACTCAGGCCTGCTGCAGCCCCGCCCCGACCTCGTCGGCGGCGGCGCGGACGACTTCGCCCGCGACCGCCTCACCGAGCGGGACCTGCGCGAGGTCTCGCCCGGCCACACCATGCACCCCGTCCTGCCCCTCCACCTCGACGTGCGCTGGACCGCCGGCGACGACGGCTCGGGCGCGGCCGACCCGGACCGGGGCACGACGCGGCTCGGCTTCGAGATGCGCGTCCGCGGCTGGGACTCCTACCTGAGCGTCGGTACGAGCCCCAACCCGCACGGCGGCGTGGGCTTCCTCGAATACCGCACCCTGTTCAGCGAATACGGCCGCTGGGCCGGCAGCGGTGACCTCCCTCGCACCCTGGAGCCGTACAACCTGGACGCCCACGGCTCCAAGGGCCACCGCAGCGGCGACACCGAGCCGTTCCTGGCCGTCACCTACATGGACCTGCACGTCCTCGACCCCGCCTGCGGCATCGGCCTGCACCGCCACCGCGACAACCAGGAAGTCTTCCTGACGCTGGAGGGCGACGCCCTGATGGTCGTCGGCGACTGGGCCGACTCCGGAACCCGCACGCGCTCCTTCGAGATCCGCCGACTGCCCGCGGGCCACCTCGCCCTGCTCAAGGGCGGAAACCTGCACGGCCTGATGAACCCCGCCGACCAGCGCGCCTCCCTGTTCATGTTCGGCGGCTACGACTGACCGAGAGGGGCCCCGCGATGACCGACACCCGGCCAGGAGACCCGTACCGCCTCGGCGCGACCTGGGACGGCCACGGCACGAACTTCGCCGTGTACTCCTCGGCCGGGGCGTACGGCGGCCACGTCACGCTCTGCCTGCTCGACGACGAAGGGCGCGAGAGCCGGCTGGCGATGTCCGCCGACTGCGACGTCTGGCACGCCTACCTCCCGGGCGTGGGCCCCGGGCAGCGCTACGGCTTCCGGGCCACCGGCCCCTACGAGCCCCGGCGCGGCCTGCTGTTCTCCCCCGACACCCTGCTCCTCGACCCGTACGCGCAGATCATGCGACCGCTGGGCCCCCGCACGGCCGCCTGCCTGGTCGCCGACACCTCCTTCGACTGGGGCACCGACCGCCGGCCGAACACCCACTGGTCACGGACCGTGCTGTACGAGACCCACGTCAAGGGCATCAGCGCCACCCACCCCGGCGTACCGCCCGCGCTGCGCGGCACCTACGCCGGCCTCGCCCACCCGGCCGTCCTCGGCCACCTCACGGACCTGGGCGTCACCGCCGTCGAACTGCTGCCCGTGCACCAGCACCTGTCCGAGCCCTCCCTGCTCGCACGGGGCCTGACCAACTACTGGGGCTATTCCACGATCGGCTTCTTCGCCCCGCACGCCGCGTACAGCGCGTCGGGCGACCACGGCGGACAGATCACCGAGTTCAAGCGGATGGTCGCCGCCCTGCACTCCGCCGGCATCGAGGTCATCCTCGACGTCGTCTACAACCACACGGCGGAGGGCGGCCCCACGGACCCCGCCTTGAGCTTCCGCGGCCTCGGCAACGAGATCTACTACCGCCTCGACCCCGCCGACCGCTCCCGCTACATCGACACCACCGGCACCCGCAACACCCTCGACGCCGGCCGCCCCGAAGTGCTGCGCCTGATCCTCGACTCGCTGCGCCACTGGGTGACGGAGATGCACGTCGACGGCTTCCGCTTCGACCTGGCCGCCACCCTCGCCCGCCAGTACGGCTACGTGGACCGGCTCGCCGCGTTCTTCCACCTCCTCCACCAGGACCCCGTCCTGAACAGGACCAAGCTCATCGCCGAACCCTGGGACGTGGGCGCCCCCGACAGCTACCAGGTGGGCCGGTTCCCGGCCGGCTGGGCGGAGTGGAACGACCGCAGCCGCGACACCCTGCGCGACTTCTGGCGGGGCCGGCCCGCCGTGGGCGACCTGGCGCGCCGGCTCACCGGCTCCGCCGACCTCTACGCCGCCGAACGCCGCGGCCCCGACACCTCCGTCAACTTCGTCACCTGCCACGACGGCAAGACGCTCACCGACCTGGTGACGTACGAGCGCAAGCACAACGAGGCCAACGGCGAGGACAACCGCGACGGCACGAACGACGACCGCGCCGCCAACTACGGCGTGGAGGGCCCCACCGACGACGGTGCCGTCACCGCGCTGCGCGAGCGCCAGCGCCGCAACCTCCTCGCCACCCTCCTGCTGTCGCAGGGCGTGACCATGCTCTGCGGAGGCGACGAGATCGGGCGCACCCAGCACGGCAACAACAACGCCTACTGCCAGGACAACGGCATCAGCTGGTACGACTGGAGCAGCGCCCGGCCGGAGCTCACCGCCTTCGTGCGCCGCGTCGTGGCCCTGCAGCGCGAGCACCCGGCGCTGCGCCGCCGCACGTTCCTGACCGGTACCGCGTCCAATGCGGGAGACGCGCCCGGGCCGCCGGACATCGCCTGGTTCGACCACGAGGGCCGCCCGATGACGACCGGGCGCTGGGAGGACCCGTCGACCCGCTTCCTCGGCTTCCTCCTGGCCGGGGACCGGGTGGATGCCGTGACGCCGGAGGGCGCACAGCAGCGTGACGACGACGTCCTCGTCCTGCTCAACGCGGGCGACGCACCGGCGGACTTCACCGTGCCCGGCCGGCCGGGTGCCGTCTACCGGGTCGTCGTGGACACGACGGCCGCGGACGGCGCCCCGGCGGCGGGCGCCGGCCTGAAGGCCGGCGACCGCTGTGCGGTGCCGCCGCGCACGGTGCTCGTCGCGACGGCCCCACTGCCGGCGGGATCCGCGCGGGGAGGCGCGGACGGGTTCACAGCACCCTTTCCCTCAGGTGCCGGGTGATCTCCCCCGTCAGCTGCTCCAGGCACGCGTCGGGGTAGAAGTGACCGCCCGGGAACTCGGTGACGCCGAGGAACTCCCGCGTCGCGTCGCTCCAGGTGGCGGCCGAGGCGGCCTCGACCGCCTCGTCGGCCGTCCCCACCATGGCCGCGACGGGCGTCGACAGCCTGGCGAGGTGCGTGGGCCGGTAGTCCTCCAGCAGGCGGTAGTCGGCGCGGATGGCCGGCATCACCAGCCCGAGCAGTTCCTCGTCCGCCAGGATCTGCGGGGCCATGCCGCCCAACTTGGTGAGATGGGCGATCAGCGCCTGGTCCCCCTGCCGGCTGAGGTCCGAGGGCTTCGCGGCGTGCGGTGCCATGCGCGCGGAGGCGAAGAGGATCGCGGGCGGTGTGCCCATGGCCCCCTCCATCACACGGGCCACCTCGTAGGCGAGCGCCGACCCCAGGCTGTGCCCGAAGAAGGCCAGCGGCCTGTCGGCCAGCGGCTGCAGCGCCGCGGCGACCGACTCGGCCATGGTGCGCATGTCCGCCACCGGCGGATCCCCCAGCCGGTCCTGCCGGCCGGGGTACTGCACGGCCACGACGTCGATCTCGGCCGGGAGGTGCTTGGGCCAGGCCTGGTAGTAGCCGGCCGCTCCCCCGGCGTGGGGGAAGCAGACCAGCCGGGCCCGGGCATCGGGCCGGTTCCGCAGGAACCTCAGCCAGCTGTTCCGGGCCGGGCCGGGCCCGGCAGTCGAGTGATTCGACACGGAGAACACCTTCGCTCGTCGCCTTACCGCAGGTACTGATTGACGGTCTTGCAGATCTCGGCCAGCGGGTCCGGCCGCATCATGTCGATGTGCACGCAGTCGATCTCGTGCCGGCCGATGCTCCCGTCGACGTACGGCGCCCAGTCCGCCGTGGTCACCACGGTCTCCTCGCCCTCCCGCGCGGCGACGAAGGACAGCACGTCGCCACGGAACACCGCGGGCCTGTACCCCCTCGACAGGGTCGCGCTGTCGAGCATGAACCGCAGGACGGAGACGGCGGTGCGGACGTCCATGTGCCGGAACCACTCGTCGTGCTCGACAAGGATCTCCGCGGCCTCCGGCAGGTCCAAGGCCGCCGCCTCGTCGAAGGCGTGCCCGCGGGAGCGCAGCAGGCCGGCCACGGCCGCCCGCTCGTCCACCGGAGCGGGCGCGGAGGACGTCTGCTCGCTGGGGCTGGCGTCGAGGAGTGCCAGCAGGGACACCTCCTCGCCCTGCTCCTGCAGGCGCGTGGCCACGGCGTGCGCCACGAGGCCGCCGAACGACCAGCCCAGCAGGCGGTACGGACCCGCCTTCTGGACGGACCGGATGTGCCGGACGTAGTCCTCCGCCATCTCCGCGAGGTCCTTCGGCGGCTCGCCCTCCCCGCACACCTGCCGGGCCTGCAGGCCGTAGATCGGCACCTCCTGCGGAACGTGCTGGAGCAGGCCCGCGTAGGGCCAGCTCAGGCCCGTGCCCGGGTGAACGCAGAACAGCGGCTCCGCGGTCCCGGTCTCCCGCAGCGGCAGCAGCAGCTTCAGCGAGTCCTGTGCCTTCTCGCCCGTCAGGTGCTCGGCGAGGGCCGCCACCGTCGGCGCCTCGAACAGCACCCGGATGCCCAGCTCGACGCTCAGCACGGAACGGATGCGGCTGATGAGACGGGTGGCGAGCAGGGAGTGGCCGCCGAGCTCGAAGAAGCTGACGTCGACGCCCACGGTCTCCAGGCCGAGGACCTCGGCGAAGAGACTGCAGAGGACCTCTTCCTGCGGCGTACGGGGCTTACGGCCGGTGGTGAGCGCCGCGTAGTCCGGTGCGGGCAGCGCCTTGCGGTCGAGCTTGCCGTTGGGGGTGAGGGGCAGTGCGTCGAGGGTGAGGACGGTGCTGGGGACCATGTAGTCCGGGAGGCGTCCGGCGATGGCTGCCCGGAGGGTGTCCGTCGACAGGTTTGCGCTCTCGGTAACGACGTAGGCGACCAGCCGCTTGTCGCCGGGCCGGTCCTCGCGCACGACGGCGGCGGCCTGGGCCACCTGTGGCTGCGCGGCCAGGGCGGCCTCGATCTCGCCGAGTTCGATGCGGAAGCCCCGGATCTTGACCTGGTCGTCGGACCGGCCGAGGTATTCGAGGGTTCCGTCGGTCCGGTGGCGTACGACGTCACCCGTGCGGTACATGCGTGCGCCGGGAGCGCCGAACGGGTCGGCTGTGAAGCGTTCCGCGGTGAGGGCGGGCCGGTTGAGGTAGCCGCGGGCGAGACCGGCACCGGCGAGGTAGAGCTCGCCGGGAGTGCCGGGCGGCACGGGCTGGAGACGGTCGTCCAGGACGTAGGTCCGCGTGTTGGCGATGGCACGCCCCAGCGGGACCGGCCCCGTGGCGTCCCCCACCTCGTGGGTCGCCGACCAGATCGTGGTCTCCGTCGGACCGTACATGTTGATCAGCCGGGCGTCGGGCAGCTCGGACCGCAGGAGACCGGCCAGGGACGACGGCAGCGCCTCGCCGCCCACGGCGAGGGTGCGCAGAGAGGACAGACCGGTCAGGCTCCGCTCGTCCTGCGCGATCATCTGCATCAGCGACGGAGTCGACTGCATCAGCGTCGGCGCGTACCGCTCGACGACGCCCGCCAGCGACAGGTCCTCGCCTGCGACCCGTGCCCCGTGCAGGTCACGGGCCGCCGCCAGGCCCGACAGGTGGTCCAGGACCATGTCGTCCGGGAGGCCGAAGTCGATCAGGCACGCCACTTCGTCGACACCGGCCGCGCTCAGCCCCTCGAGGAACGGCTGCACCGACTCCACGGTCCCGAAGAGGGCACTGGTCTCGAAGTAGCGGTCGAAGGCGAAGGACAGCAGCGTGTCCCTGTCGGCGTCGGTGATGCTCGCCGGGTCGAACGGCAGGTTCAGGCTCTTGGCGAGGTTCATCAGCAGACCGACCGACGACTTCAGGTACGCCGTGAAGGGCTCACGTACCTGTTCCCGGACCGCCTCGCGGTCCTCGCCGATGAAGGTGTGCACCATCAGCGTCACCACACCCGCATCCGGGTCGTGGCCGTGGTCGGCGCGCGCCTGCCGGTACAACCGGATGTTGGCGGCGACCTGTTCGACCGACTGGCCCAGCAGGTGCGTCAGGACATTGGCGCCCATCGCGCCCGCGCGGGCGAAGGCCTCACCGCCGCCCGTCGTCGTGATCCACGTCGGCAGCTCCTTCTGCACGGGCGCCGGGAAGACCTGGACCTCGATCTCGGCGCCCGATCCGGCGCGGACCTTCCGCGAACCCCCGCGCCACAGGTCCTGTACGACCTGTATCGCCTCGGAGGTGTACTGCTTGCGCTCCTCGTACCGGTCCGGGAAGAAGGCGAAGTCGTCGGCGTGCCAGCCGGAGGCGAACGCCACGCCGACGCGGCCGCCGGACAGGTTGTCCACCAGCGACCATTCCTCCGCCACCCGGATCGGGTCGTGCAGCGGCAGGACGACGCTGCCCGCCCGGATCTTGACCCGCTCGGTCGCCGTGGCCAGCGCGGCGCTCATCACGGACGGGTTGGGGTAGAGGCCGCCGAACTCGTGGAAGTGCCGCTCGGGGGTCCACACCGCCTCGAACCCGTGGCGGTCGGCGAACCGGGCCCCTTCGAGCACCAGACGGTACTTGTCACCGGCGGTGGCCGTCTCGGCGCTCGCGAAGTAGAACAGGCTCACGTCGCACGGCTTGACCGGCCGGCCCGGCGCCAGGGCCCCGCTCCCCTCCTTGACCAGGGCACGGTCCTGCATCAGCACCACGCGGGTGCCGCGGACGAGCGTCCAGAGCAGCTCCAGTACGGAGATGTCGAAGGCGACGCTGGTGACGGCCAGGAGCGTGTCGTCCGGGCCGCAGCCCACCCGCTCGTCGACGCCGGCGAAGAAGTTGACGACGTTGCGGTGGGCGATCACCACGCCCTTGGGCCGGCCGGTCGAGCCGGAGGTGTAGATGACGTACGCGGGGTGGTCGGGGTGCACGGTCCGGTCGGGGTTGCCGGCGGTGTCGCCTGCGAGCTCGGCGAGGGTCCCGGGGTCGTCGAGGACGATCGCGGGGACGTCGGACCGGGGGATCACCGGGAGCGTCCGCGTGTCGGTGATGACGCAGGTGGGTGCCGCGTCGCCGAGCATGTAGGTGATGCGGTCGGCCGGATAGTCCGGGTCGACGGGCAGGTACGCCGCCCCGGTCTTCAGAACCGCCAGGAGCGAGACGATGAGCTCGGTGGAGCGGGGCAGAGCGACGGCGACGATGTGCTCGGGGCCGGTGCCCGCGCCGATGAGGCGATGGGCGAGCTGATTGGCCCGGTTGTTGAGCTCGGCGTAGGTGAGTTCCTCGCCCTCGAAGACCACGGCGGTGGCATCGGGAGTACGGGCCGCCTGCTGCTCGAACAGCTCGGGGACGGTGCTCTGCGGTACGTCGCGATACGTGTCGTTCCACTCGGTCAGGAGCCGGTGTCGCTCCTGTCCGGAGAGGATCTCCAGCTGTCCGACGGTGGTGGTGGGGTCGGTGACGACGGCTTCGAGCAGGCGGACCAGCCGCCGCGCGAGCAGCTCCACGGTTGCCGCGTCGAAAAGGTCCGTCGCGTAGTCGACGGTGCCGATCAGGCCTGCGGGGCCGCCATCGACGGCGAATCGTTCCGTCAGGGTGAAGCCGACGTCGAACTTCGCTGCCGGCGGGCCCAGCGGCTCCATCCCCACGCTGATCCCGGGGAGGTCGAGACCGGCCTGCGTCTGGTTCTGCAGGGTCAGCATGACCTGGAAGAGGGGGTGCCGGGCCATGGACCGGACGGGGTTGAGGAGTTCCACGAGGCGTTCGAAGGGCAGGTCCTGGTGGGCGTAGGCGGCGAGGTCGGTGTCGCGGACGCGCTGGAGGAGCTCTTCGAAGGTGGGGTTGCCTGTGGTGTCGGTGCGCAGGACGAGGGTGTTGACGAAGAAGCCGACGAGGTCGTCGAGCGCGTCGTCGGTACGGCCGGCTATGGGTGAGCCGATGGGGATGTCGTTGCCGGCGCCGAGGCGGGTGAGCAGGGCGGCGAGGGCGGCCTGCATGACCATGAACACGCTCGTGCCCTGAGCGCGCGCGAGCTCGACGACCCGCTGGTGCAACTGCGCGTCGAGAACCAGCGGCACCGAACCGCCCTTGTGGGAGGCGACGGCAGGACGCGCCCGGTCGAACGGCAGCTGCAACTCCTCGGGAATCCCGGCGAGGGCTTCCTGCCAGAAGGCCACCTGGCCGGTGATGACGCTCTCGGGGTCGTTTTCCTCGCCGAGGAGCTCGCGCTGCCAGAGCGTGTAGTCGGCGTACTGCACCGGAAGCGGGGCCCATGACGGCACCCGGCCCTCGGTCCGCGCCGCGTACGAAACGGAAAGGTCCCGGGCCAGGGGCGCCATGGACCAGCCGTCGCCCGCGATGTGGTGCATGACGAGAAGGAGTACGTGCTGGTCGGGGGCGCTGGTGAACAGCCACGCCCGCAGCGGCAGGTCGACCGCCAGGTCGAACCGGCAACCGGCGCTCTCCTCCATGACCGCCGCCAACGCCTCCCGACCGGGGGCGTCCACCGTGACGAGCGTCAGCGACGCGACAGCCTCGTCCCGGCTCAGTACGCGCTGGTAGGGCTGTCCGTCGGTGTCCTCGGGGAAGACGGTGCGCAGGCTCTCGTGACGGGTGATGACGTCGTGGAGGGCTGCCTGCAGTGCCTGCTCGTCGAGGGTGCCGGTGAGGCGGACGGCGAGGGGCATGTTGTAGGTGGCGTTCGGTCCCTCGAGCTGGCTGATGAACCACAACCGGCGCTGCGCGAACGACAGCGGCAGTTTCTCGGGCCGGTCGGCGGGGACGAGCTCAGGCCGCACGGGTGCGGTGTCGGTGAGCTGGTCGGCGAGGTTGGCGAGGCCGGCGACGGTCGGGGTCTCGAAGAGCGCCCGGATGCCGATTTCCGTGCCGAGGGTGGTGC